>CAIMUP010000100.1 GCA_903844645.1 uncultured Bacteroidota bacterium | reverse complement strand
TTTTTTATTTTATTTTGATTTATTATTTAATGCCCTGTTAGTGGCTCTTTGTTCACAGATTCTTATTTTATATATGAATGTACTGTGAATCATATGGCTAATATATGTGTATTTAGGCATTACCTTTTTTCCCAATGCCCCAATATGTGTGTATTTAGGCATTGCCTTTTTTCCTAATGCCCCAATATAACTATTTCCATGCATTACCTTTTTTCCTAATGCCCCAATATAACTATTTCCATGCATTACCTTTTTTCCCAATGCCCCAATATGTGTGTATTTAGGCGTTACCTTTTTTCCCAATGCCCCAATATAACTATTTCCATGCATTACCTTTTTTCATAATGCCCCAAATTGAGTAATGTGGGGCAATCCCTTTTTTCCCATACCCCTATCCAACGGTGGATGAGGCATTACTTTTTTGGGAATACTCTCGATGAACAATCTCGGCTGGGGGAATCGCTTCAGGATTCAAAAAATGGTAATTAATGAGAAACTAATCGGCAATAATATCTACCAACAAAATTTTCCTTGGGAAATGGAATCAATTTATTTCTCATAAAAGTGCATCTCCGTCATGTAATTATACACCGATTCCGGAACCATAAACCGCACATCCTTCTTATCCTTAATCGCCTTCCGAATAAAAGATGCGGAGATCTCCATCATCGGGGCATCCACCAGTTTCACCTTCGGATGATTCATGAATTTATCTCCCTCGATATTGGGGCGAGGATAAATATAAAGCTCATAATTTTTCAGAATATCTTGGTAGTTTTTCCATCGGTCGAATGTCTGCAAATTATCCTGCCCCATAATCAAAACAAACCGATGTTGCGGGTACTTTTCCGCCAGATGAAGCAAGGTATTGATCGTATAAGATGGCTGCGGCATCTTGAATTCTATATTCGATGCCTTGATCTTCCGATAATGCCCAATCGCCTCATTCACCAAGGCAAGGCGATGCGTGTCTTTCAATAAACCGGTCTTCGCTTTCAAAGGATTTTGCGGCGAAACAACCATCCACACCTGGTCAATATCCGTGAACTCTGCCATGTACCCCGCAATCACCAAATGCCCATTGTGAATGGGATTAAACGAACCGAAATACAAGCCTATCTTCATACGAATTATGCTTCTAAGAATTCATCCAACATAGTCTGCGCAAGGCGGCAACTATCCTCCAGATGGTCATTGATAATAATCCTTTCAAACTGCTTGGAATAACTCATTTCGGTCATCGCCTTGTTGATGCGCTTCTCAAGGCTGTCAGCAGTTTCGCTCTTGCGGGCTATCAATCTTTCTTTAAGAATTTCTATCGAAGGAGGCATCACACAAACCGACAATGCCTTGTCGCCAAATTGCTTTTTAATATTCAATCCGCCCATTACATCCACATCGAAAATAGTATGTTTATCCATTGCCCATATTCGTTCTACTTCCGCCTTCAATGTACCGTAGAATATGCCGGCATATACTTCTTCCGACTCGATGAATTCATCGTTTGCGAGTTTCTTTTTAAACTCTTCTTGGGTAATGAAATAATAATCCTTACCATCCACCTCATTGTCTCGCTTTGCCCGTGTGGTAACGGAAACAGAGAAGCAGAGGTTGGAATTATTTCTCAAAAGATATTGGGAAATAGTTGTCTTCCCAGAACCGGAAGGACCGCAAAAAAGTATTATCTTAGTATCCAAACCGAAAGCCTAAAGTATGTTGCTTAATTGTTCTTTAATCTTCTCCAATTCATCCTTCATCTGCACCACGAGTTTCTGAATCTCGGCATCGTTTGCCTTCGAGCCGAGGGTATTGATTTCTCTTCCCATCTCTTGAGATATAAACCCCAATTTCTTTCCTTGTGATGCGACATCATTCATCGTTTCTATGAAATAATTCAGGTGGGTGGTGAGGCGAATTTTCTCTTCCGTCATATCCATCCGTTCGATATAGAACACCAGTTCCTGCTCAAAACGATTATTGTCGAGGTTGTTCTTCGAGATAATATCTGTGAGGCTGCCGCGCAATTTATTCTTCACATATTCTATTCGCGGAGCATCGAATTTCTCTACCTCTATCAACAACGATTTAATGGAATCAATTCTCAAAGTAATCTCATTAGCGGTCTGCAATCCTTCTTTGATACGAAAGTCGTTACAATCTTCGATTGCCTTATAGATAGCGGCTTTGAATATCTTCAGTTCCTCTTCGTCCATCTCTTTTTTCGGAGAACTTAATACCTCTGGAATGGTCAGAATAGTTCGGATAATATCTCCTCCTTCAATATTTAATTCATCTTTAAGCACCGACAATTCTTCGTAATATGCCTTGAACAATTCTGTGTTTATGCCAACACTTTTTTGCATCCCGTTGTCGGTATTTATTGCTAAATCTATCTTGCCTCGTTCCAATAGCTTCCCTATTTCTGCCCGCACTTCCATCTCTTGTTCTTTCATCCCGGATGGTAGTCGCAATGATAAATCCAGGAACTTAGAATTCAACGATTTTACCTCTACGGTATAAGTTTTTCCATTTAATTCGGCAACCGCCTTGCCATACCCGGTCATTGATTTCAGCATCGTATTGTTATTTTATGAGCCGCAAAGATAGAAATCCCATTAGTTATTGAATTAATGGTCTGTAATACCAATTTCATTATCTCTTTTATCATTAAATTCGCGGCGGAAAATCGCATAATAGTTTAATCAAGAACAACAGTTATTAAAATGGAAACCGAGTATGTAAAAGGGAGGGGTGCACAAATAAATACTGCCAACAAATTCTCCAAATACGAATATGTTACAGAACATATCGAGGGCTTGGATGAAGCATGGGAAATCAATGCCGATACCGAACTTATTTATGCCGATGCCAAGACGATTGTGAACAAGGTGGACAGCCCCGATATTGGTCCCGGATATTCCATGAATCCTTACCAAGGATGTGAGCATGGTTGTATCTATTGTTATGCTCGGAATGCCCATGAATATTGGGGATATAGTGCAGGGATGGACTTCGAGAAGAAGATCATCGTTAAGAAAAATGCTCCCCAATTATTGGAAGATCGTTTCCAAAATAAAAACTGGTCGCCTGCCCCGATCATGCTCTCGGGCAATACCGATTGTTACCAACCTGCGGAACGAAAATTGGAGATTACAAGGGGCATTTTAGAGGTGTTATTAAAGTACAAACATCCCGTAGGAATCATCACCAAAAACAGTCTTATTCTGCGAGATACTGACCTCCTGACAGAGCTTGCCAAGCTGCGATTGGTGCATGTGATGGTGTCTATCACTTCCTTAGATAACGACCTCCGGTTGATGATGGAACCGCGTACTACTACTGCCAAACAACGCCTCAAAATAATCCATGATTTAGCCGCCAATAATATCCCGGTCGGGGTGATGACGGCTCCTATTATTCCCGGAATTAACAGTGCCGAAATCCCAGATATTATTCAACAAGCAGCGTTGAATGGCGGCAGAACGGCAGGGATGACTATCGTAAGATTGAATGGTGCTATCGGCGATTTATTTCATGATTGGTTGTATAAAAATTTCCCTGACAGAGCCGACAAAGTATGGCATCAAATTCAGGATTGCCACGGCGGAAAAGTGAATGACAGCCGATACGGAACTCGGATGCGCGGCGAGGGAAAAATAGCCGAATCCATCAAACAATTATTCGCCTTCGCAAAGAAAAAATACATGGGCGGAGCCGAGAAATTTGAATACGATTTATCTATCTTCAAAAGACCGGATAAAAACGGACAATTTGACCTCTTTGAATAATCGTCATCATCTTTTTATTGTACCACCGCCAAAGCGGGCGGTATCATACAAGGACGATGAAATGAATCCTTAAATGATTTTATGGCTTTGGAGGGGATATTCCGTAAAGTGCTGTTAATTACCCCTTTATATGATATTAAAATAGTGGCAGGAGACATCTTCTTATTGAAGGTTTGAACGTGCAATAAGATGGTTAGAACGTGCATTAAGATAGTTTGAACGTGTACTAAGATGGTTTGAACGTGCAATAAGATAGTTTGAACTGTCATTAAGAATATGTCTTTTTCGATTTATATAAAAAAAGAAACCACGAACTTTACGAATTAAGCGACCCTTTAATTCGTGAAATTCGTGGCTAACCTTTTACCGGAAATTAGGGAAGTTTTGAATTAAGGATTAAATTCATTTCAGCAAATAATAGTTAATTTGCATCCACACAAAATTCAAACAATGAAATCAAGAGGACTTTTTTTAATTCTAATGACCTTTAGTCTATTAGCCATCGGGCAAGAAAAGGTAGAACTGATTTTGCATCATGGTACCGTCTATACTGTGGATAGCAGCTTCAGTATCGTAGAGGCATTTGCCGTGAACCGAGGGGCAATCGTCGCCACTGGCAGTAATGAAATGATACTGAAAAATTATCAAGCATTGCAAACCATTGACCTCAAGGGTAAGGCTGTTTATCCTGGATTTATTGATGCACACTGTCATTTTTATGCCTATGGTTTAGGGCTTAATAATGCAGACTTAACAGGGAGCAAATCGTTTAAAGAAGTATTGGATATTGTCCTCAGCCATGCCAAAGAATTCCCCGTCGAATGGGTAGTCGGCAGAGGCTGGGATCAGAATACATGGGCAGTAAAAGAATTCCCAGACAAGCAACTTTTGGATAGCCTCTTCCCCGATAAACCCGTGCTGCTTACCCGCATTGACGGACATGCTGCGCTCGCAAATCAAGCAGCATTAAACAAAGCAAACATCACCGCAGAAACTAAGGTAGATGGAGGCGTAATCGGCATTACGAATAAGAATAATAATAAGGAAGTAAAACTGACCGGAATGCTGATTGATAACGCAGTAGATTTGGTGAAGAAAGTAATCCCTGAACCCTCCCCATTCGAGAAGAAAGAAGCCTTGGTACGGGCACAAGAGAAGTGCTTCGCAGTAGGTTTAACAACGGTGGATGACGCAGGGATGGATAAAGATATGGTCAGGATAATTTCTGATTTACAGAATAAGCACCTCCTCAAGATGAGGATGTATATTATGCTGAATCCAACCCAAGAAAATAAGGATTATGCCTTTCAATTTGGTGTCTTCGATAAGCCTCGTTTGCATATTTGTTCCTTCAAGCTGTATGCTGATGGTGCACTTGGTTCTCGAGGTGCATGTTTGTTAGCCCCCTATCACGATAAGCCCGAACAACAAGGGTTTCTGCTGCAATCTCCAGACTATTACAAGCAGCTTTGCAAGGAATTTTATGAACATGGATTCCAAGTAAATACACATTGCATTGGAGATAGTGCAGTACGATTTATATTGCATACCTATGGTGAATTTCTCAAAGGTAAAAACGACCGTCGCTGGCGTATTGAACACGCACAAATCATCAATGAAAACGACTTTGATTTGTTTGGGAAGTATTCAATAATTCCTTCTGTTCAGCCCACTCATGCTACTTCGGATATGTATTGGGTAAAGGATAGAATAGGAATAGAACGGTTGAAAGGTGGATATGCTTATGAACGATTATTAAAGCAGAATGGAATAGTTGCCGGTGGCAGTGATTTCCCTGTGGAAAGTATCAATCCATTGTTTGGGTTTTATGCCGCTGTAGTGAGGAAAGATCAAAAGGATTTCCCGAACGATGGCTTTCAGATTGAGAATAGATTATCCAGAGTAGAAGCACTCAAGGCAATGACCATTTGGGCTGCTTATGCTAACTTTGAAGAGAAGGTAAAGGGCAGTATTGAGGCGGGTAAGTACGCTGATTTCGTGATTCTGGAAAATGATATTATGAAGGCAGATGCAAAGGATTTATACAAGATAAAAGTCTCTCAAACCTACCTCGATGGCAAGACGGTTTATGATAAAAACATGCCTGTTACAGAAGAAGAATTAAAAAACAAGAAGTAATAAAATTATCATCTTTTGAACTACGAATTATTTATTGCTCGCAAGATTGTATCCGGAAAAGATACTAACAATGTCTCCAGACCTATGGTGATGATTGCTATGGGAGGTGTGGCATTGGGGCTTGCAGTAATTATTATTTCTGTTGCAATCGTTACCGGATTTCAATTGGAGATTCGTAATAAGGTTATCGGATTTGGAGGGCATTTGCAGGTTAGTAACTTCGATTCTAATAACTCTTATGAATCCATTCCTATCAATTTTAATCGGCAGCTTTATGATAATCTCAAAAAGACAAAAGGGGTTACACAAATTCAATCTTATGCCACCAAATTCGGCATCATCAAGACTGATGATTACTTTGAGGGTGCTGTACTGAAAGGCATTGCGAGTGATTACGATTGGAGTTTTTTTAAGAGCAAGATGGTGGAAGGAAAACCGTTTGTGGTGAATGATAAAGAACGTTCAAAGGAAGTGGCAATCTCCAAATACCTTGCGAATAAATTGAGCCTGAAACTGGGACAAAAGATGTTTATGTACTTTATCAACAAGAGTGCAAGGCAGGTGATGGACTTTCACATTTGCGGGATTTATGAAACAGGTTTAGAGGAATTCGATAAGCAATTTATCTTCGGAGACATCGCCCAGATAAGAAGATTAAATAGCTGGGAAGCCACGCAGATTGGAGGATACGAAGTCTTGGTAACTGATTTCGATGAGCTTGATAAAGAGAAAACTGCTGTCAATGAAACTATAGGATATGATTATGCAAACCCGCTGAAAGTACGTTCCATAAAAGATACCAGTCCGCAGATATTCGATTGGCTGAATCTCCAGAATATGAATGTTGTCATCATCATTATTCTTATGTTGGTAGTGGCGGGTATTAACATGATTTCAGCATTACTCATCATTATTTTGGAACGCACTAACATGATAGGAACTTTGAAGGCACTGGGTGCTGGAGATTGGAGTATCCGCAAAGTATTCCTCTACACAGCCTCGTATTTAGTGGGTTTCGGGATGATAGCCGGAAATATCCTTGCCATCACTATTTGTCAATTACAAATACATTTTAAGTTCTTGAAACTCGACCAAAGTTCTTATTATATCCCGTATGTACCGGTGAATTTCAGCATCCCAACCCTTCTTCTGCTGAACATCGGGACTTTGGTAATATGTATTTCGATGCTGCTTATTCCTTCTATTATCATTACGAGGATAACCCCTGTGAAGGCGATTCGGTTTAATTGATATAGACTCTTTATAAAGAGTAAAGTGATTCGTTTGTATTGATGAAGATTAATGCTCAACGACTAATTTAACAACCTTGGTTTGCTTGTTATTAATAAATAATCGAACATCGTACATCCCCGAATTGAGGGAAGAAATCGGGTAGTTGATTTGATTATTTCCTTGCATTAAATTCAAAGAAATCTTATGAATCGTCCTTCCTTTAGAATCATTTATGAGAAGAAAATTGTTTACGCCTTGAATGGTTTTATTAGCAACAATGGAAATCGTTGTGGCATCGCTCGATGGGTTTGGATTAACATTCAAAGACTTGATTTCAGAACTTATAAAATCATAATTTCCCATGCCGAGTGGACCATTGCCATGTGCCGTAGCCACCTTCTCAATCGTCCAAATACTTTCAATGCCATTCGTATCAACCGAAGCAACGCTTATATCATAAATGGAATCTTTCTTCACATTCGGAATGTGATAAGGCAACGTATCATTCATCGTATAAACCAAGTCGAGATTATAATCCAAAAAATGCCGACGGACACTCACTCGATATTGATGATATTCGGTGTGAGAAGTAAGCACAACAGTGAGTCCGGTAGTATCATTAATCAAATTAAATGAAGGCGTAACAGGACCGATACCAGCCATACTTGCGGCAACCCCATTGATGACCGTGTTGCGTTTCAGATAATTGAAATCAACAAAAAAACTATCGAGAATGTTATCAGCATTGGTGTCTAATCCGAGAATATCACGAGTGGTATGTTGGCGATCGTGGTAAGCAGTATCTGTAACATTGGCATTGCCGTTTTCATTCGCGGCAGTGAAGCGAATAGCAGTGAAACCATTGTCAGAGAAGGGCAGATGATCGCCGCCACGACCCGTTCTGTCAGCATTTGTTTCAACATAAATAGTCATCGGCACAGCAACAATCGGCGACAATTCTTCCCGATATTCCAACTGAACAAAGCGTGCATAAGCCTTACATGTTGAAGTCAATAATCCGGCAGAAAAGATACGCAGATTGGTGCTGTCAATATCCGCAAAGCCAGGACATGAGGGAGCAGAGGAGGTATGCCCGCAGGAAACACCTCCTACAATATCATTGTTCTGCACAGCCTTGATAGGGATGGAATTAGCCATGCAATATTTCATAAAAGCATAGCCTCCAAACAAGCCTTGCTCCTCACCAACGGTCAGCATAAATACTATTGTATTATGATAAGAATAGTTCGACATCACCCTCGCTAATTCCAGCACCATCGCCGTTCCGCTGCCGTTATCTTCCATGCCTTCTGCGAGGCAAAGTGTATCGCAAACATCTTCGCAACGGCTGTCTATATGGGCTTCGATGATGATGATCGCCTTATCCAAAGTATCCACCGCAGGTAGCACGGCAAGGATATTACGAAACCGAAATGCAGCGCAAGAAGCAGTATCAAATTGGAGGTAAGCAGGCAGCAAACGATTCTGACTATGATTAGAAAACTCCTGAAACTTACTCAAAGCCCATCGCCGCGCTGCACCGATTCCAGAGGTATTAGAAACCGTATCCGAAGCCGTATTCCGGTTATGGAACGTATTCAATTGATCCAAATAACTATGCAAAGAATCAGCGTTGATATTTGCATTAATACCCTGAACAATGGTATCAGGATGCAGATAAATTGTGGAAGGCAGAAATTGCGCAGGGTTGTAATTTCCTTTAATAACCTGATCAACCAAAGAATCGGTAACAAAGATATTCGATTGAGCAAACGCCACGACATTCACAAGAAGGAGGGCGAGGATACAGAAATATTTATTCATGATTTTATAATTTATTTGACGGGGTAAAAGTAGGAAAATAAGGATTACTTCTGGATGAATGATGATCATCGTCTTGTTGTTGCTCCCCAAAAAGGTCGCAATCCCAAAACGATGAAAGGAAAGAATCCAGACGGCTGCTTTTTTGACATAAGATAGAGATTTTTTACCTCCCTTTTCACGCAGGTGGGTAGATTATTTACACCAAAAGGGATCCCTTTTGCTCCGGTAGGGATCCCTTTTGGCGCAGAAGGGATCCCTTTTGCCCCGGTAGGGATCCCTTTTGCGCTGGTAGGGACACCTTTTGCTCCGGTAGGGAATCCTTTTTGCCGAGAAGGGATACCTTTTGCGCCAAAAGGATTCCCTACCGGAGCAATTTATACCCAGACTGGCGCAAATAATCTCCCTTCCCATATAATAATAGACTGATTTATAGTACAATTAGCCTTATTTCAAGTTGAAGGTGGGAGGGTGGAATTTAGGGTTGGGGGATTCTTATTCCAAATATTAGTAGTTTTGTCCCCGATAAAAATAATTAAATTTATAAAAATATGAAAACAAAATTTACAATCTTAATCATGCTCGCCTTTGTATTCATTGACTTGAGCACAATGGCACAGGTGCCGCAATTTATTGGAATAGCGAATTCTCAATTTGGTACTTTTTCAAAATTTAGAATCAATGGTGATGGATCAGGTTATATTGCAGACTCGATTGACCTTTCAAATGACCATGCCTATGGTGCAATTTGCAAAGCTAATAATGGAAAAATTTATGGGAAAACTCATTTTGATGGTGGTGATTACGGTTACATTTATTCTATTGACCCCATTAATTTTACTCATCATATAATTCAATATGGTCATGGTGGATGGGGTGACCAAAGTTTTATGCAAGCCAGTAATGGGTATTTGTATTATCCTTGGGTTGATTTCGGAATTCCAGGGGCTATTTTTAAAATTGATCCATCCAATGATTCAATGGTCGTTGTTCACGCTTTTGATTCATCAACTAACTTTTATCCTATTGGGCAGCTACTTCAGGCAAGCAATGGGTTATTATATGGAAGCACAATATTAGGAGGAACGAATAATTTAGGAGTTCTTTATAGTTTTAATACCACGAATAATACCTACACATCTTTATATAATTATGATGCTGTCCATGAAAATGCAAATTATTTAACCCAGGTTAATAATGGTTTGCTTTATGGAATGTCAAGTTCGGGAGGTTCTCATGGCGGAGGAAATATTTTCAGTTTCGATATTTCAACAAATATCTATACCGATTTACATGACTTCGATAGTCTCACAGGATGGGGTGCTTTAGGAAATTTGATTTATAATTCCAATGGATTACTGTATGGGACAACTGCTGCTGGTGGTAATGGTGGAGGTGTTCTTTTCAGTTATAATATTTCAACACAAACTTATTCTGTTCTTCATAATTTTTCATTTTCAACGGGATGGTTTTATGGCACAGCTTGGGGGAATGATGGAAACTTATTGCAAGCAAGTGATGGTAAAATTTATGGCGCAACATCGGCTGGTGGTGATTCAACTTTCAATCCTGTTGGTAATGGTGCTTTTTATAGCTATGATATTTCATCAAATGTCTATTTCAATTACAATGTTTTTAATGCCATAATATCAATGCCCACAAGTGCACTTATTGAAATTAGTGCAAATAGTACTTGCAATGCAAACTTCACACTTCATGCCGATACTTCGCAAGCACATCATTACATAGGATATAATAATTCTACTGGTAATGGTCCATTGCATTACTGGTGGAGTTGGGGAGATAATACTTATGATACTGCACAATTCCCAAGTCATGTTTATGCAGATAGTGGGTACTATACAATTTGCCTTACGATAGCTGATTCCACAGGCTGTTCGAGTACCTATTGCGATGATTCTATTTTCTTACAACGCACTAAGAATTCAATGGTTACGGTGAATATTATCGGGACTACATTAGGGATAAATAATCCTTCTTCACAACCATTCACGGTGAAGGTTTATCCCAACCCAACAAATAGTATTTTGAATATTCATCAATCTATTTATTCCTCCAATAACCTCATCATTACTGATCTTTTAGGCAATGAAGTTTATAAAGAAAACCTCCGCGGCATTGATAATACAATCTCTATTTCCACCTGGAGTGCAGGCATTTATTTCTATGAAGTAAGAGGGCAGGAGGGAAGCACAAGAGGAAAGTTTATCAAACAATAATTCCTACCCACACTTAGTATTCCCGCAGCTCTTGCACTTCAAGCAACCCTCTTCATAAATCAATCCTTCGGGGTCGCCGCATTCGCCGCATTTACGATCAATAGCAATCGTTCCATCGGGAATGAAACGCTTCAAAGCCCGCTCCACACCTGTCTTCCAGGTATTGATGCTGACGGAATTAAGATGAAGATTTTCTATCAAATCAACAACCTGCGGAATAGGCATGCCATGTCGTAAGACACCGGAAATCAGCTTTGCATAATTCCAGAATTCCTTATCGAATGATCGGGATAAACCTTCGATGGTAGTCTTGTATCCATCCTTATCTTTGAATTGGAAATCATAACGCGACTTCCCTTCATCCGTCCGGTTCTTGATAACCCAGCCTTTATCCACCCAGTTTGGAATAACGAAAGTATCTTCTGCTTTTCCAGTGAATATTTCATAAGGTTTTTCATTTAATAAACCAACAACAGCAATCCATTTCTCATCGCCATTAGTGAAGCGAATGATTGATGCATCCAATGTTTGCGGACGTTCAGGCGCAACTGTTTCAGTGAATTCATTGGCTTTCTTTTTCGTCTTTTTATCTTCCAAAGCAAGCAACACACCAGACCGCGAACCATCACGATAAACAGTGATTCCCTTCAAGCCTTTCTTCCAGGCGTGAAGATAAATTTCACCGACAGTTTCCACCGCAACATCATTCGGAAGATTGATTGTAGAACTGATAGAATGTGTAGTATATTTCTGCACTACAGCCTGCAATTCCACACGTTTCATCCAATCAATTTCAGGAGCAGTAGAGCCATGATAAGGACTCTTGGTAATATCTTTTTCACCGCTAATATCCATCCACATTTTCACCTTAGGATGATAAACCGTAAACTCCTGCCACTTGTCGCCCATCGCATCCGTAAAATCAACTTCTGCCTTCTTATCTGTAGTCGAATTTATCTTCCTTCGGCGTTTGTAAGCAAGCATGTAAACAGGCTCTATACCTGAAGAACTCTGCGCCAATAAACTCAATGTTCCGGTAGGCGCAACAGTGCTGATAGAGATATTTCTCCTCCCATGTTTCATCATCCGATTATAAAGATCAGGCATCTCTTTTTCCATCATATTAACGAACTCCGAAGTGTTCTCAATCGCAGAATCAAACGCATCAAACTTACCCCGTTCAATAGCCATATCAATCGAACTATCAAACTCCGCCTCCAATTTCTTTCGCATAATAGAATCGGTCTCCGCCAATGCTTCCTTAGAATCGAAACTCATCCCCAAAGCAGCAATCGCATCACCTAAAGCAGTGAACCCCAAACCCGTTCTGCGACCTTTCTTTCCGGCATTATATAACAACTCCCAAGTCTCTTTTTCAACAGCCTTAATATTATCAGGTTCGGGATCAGCATTAACCTTGGCAAGGATGTTGGTGATAGCTTCCAGTTCAAGGTCCACCAGGTTATCCATCAACCGTTGCGATTCATAAGTGACTTCGTAGAACTTTTCATAATTAAACTTAGCCTCCTTCGTGAAAGGATTCTCCACAAAACTGAATAAATTAATTGCTATCAACCGACAGCTATCTCCGCCCTGCATCGCGATTTCAGAACAAGGGTTAGTAGAAACATTCTTGAATCCCGGATAGATAGAAGACGTAGAATAATGATGCTGACGATCCCAAAAAATCAACCCGGGTTCAGCAGAATTATGTGCACAAGTAATTATAGTATTCCACAAATCACGAGCCTTAACAACCTTCTTAATCTTAGGTTCAGCAGCATCAATGGGCCAGCGCAAATTAAAGTCCTCATCCTTGCTCACAGCATTCATAAATTCATCCGACAATCGTACAGAAATATTAGCACCGGTAACCTTCGATAAATCCTGTTTGATAGTGATAAATTGTTCGATATCAGGATGCGCAATATCCATCGTAATCATCAAAGCACCACGTCGTCCTAACTGAGCCACCTCGCGGGTTGTGTTACTAAATCGTTCCATGAAAGAAACAGCACCAGATGTCGTCAAAGCCGCGTTATTCACAGCAATCCCAGATGGTCGCAAAGAAGAAATATCAATCCCAACACCGCATCTTCTTTTATACAATTGAACCAACTGCTGATCGGTATAAAGCACCCCGCCATAAGAATCATAAATCTCCGGCAGCACAATGCAATTCGACAAAGAAGCCACGATATATGGATTCCCCAGCGAAGTCATCACGCTCCCCTGCGGAATCACGAACTTAAAATCCTTAAACAATTCATAGATCTTTTCCTCTGTCAAAAACTCCCGATGCTGTCCATAATATGACAACGATTTCATCCCGCCATTCAAGTTAGTATTCGCCAAATATCCCAGCTCAATCCGCGCAAAATGCTTAGCCATGCGCCGATGCATTTCATCTGGCGAAGACTCCATAATATTCCCCTTCAAATCACGCATCGCATACTTGTTAAGCCACGTGCTGCCAGCTAATTCGTCGCCATTGAAATAGGCGATGCTCTTTTCTAATGCTATTTGATAGGGACTTAATTTTGTTTTGTTTTCTTTCATTTCATGTTCTGTTTTCATGTTATAATTTGTCTCCATAAACCTTCCTTTATGGTTGTGCAAATCTACTATTATTCTGAAATAGAAACGGGACTTATTTTTTGATATTACAAACTTGCCGATGCTGAAATCCTTGTACCATAAGGGGAATAGGTATTGTAATAAAACTTATCAACATCTTTTAGTTGATAAATAAATTCCATGATTTTTGGAAGTGATGAATGTGGCGTAGGATAGCGGTTTTGCTATTTGTGTTCGTTTTATTTTAATGCCTTATACCTTAAATTTAAAACATGGTACCTTAAATCAGGATTTGATTTCTTATAAGAAAATCTTGATTGGAGGCGGTCATATTTCTATTGGTTTATCCCAAACTATAGTTTTTCGGGGAATAGTATTAGTTAGTTTTTCTGAAACTTATACAAAAGAAATGAAATCTTAACAGAGGGCTGAAAGTGCCTATCCGTAAGGGAACTTGGATATACTGGAGGGTTTAAAATACCTTAATTGGAGGATCTTTTATCATCGTTTTCCGAGGAAATTATTGAGGGAGTTTCGGATTTATAAGCCTTTCGACCTCCTTCCAAATGTCTTCGGCAATAAAGCCTGAAGTCCGATTGCCATCTACTATAAAAACTTTTTGTTTTTCTTTCAAAATATCGAAGGCCTCATAGTATTTTTCCTGGACGTTTTTAAGATTTTCCAAGGTTTCATAAAGTTCCAACGAATCTCTGCCTTTATTAAGTCTTTGCATACTTATTTCTGGAGAAATATCTATAAAAATAGTAAGGTCGGGTTGGATAATTTCGGCACTTAATGAGTTTGCGGCGATAACCCATTCCAGCGGTATGTGGGCGCCTTGGTATGCGTAGGAAGAAAATAGGTATCTATCGGAAATGACAGTAAATCCTTGCTCCATTTGATATAAAATTCCATTCCTTTTATTCAAAATATGGTCTAACCTATCCGCCACAAACAAGCCGGCTATAGTTCGATGATCGGCTTCTATCTGATGTTTAAAAATTGATCTGATCATCGCGCCAATAGGGCTGTTTGTAGGCTCGCAGGTAGTATAAATATGGTGTCCGATATGTTTTAAATTATCAGACAATAGTTTTACCTGCGTACTCTTACCGCTACCGTCAATTCCTTCAAGAGCTATAAACAAATTCTTCATCTTTTTCATTAATTATAAGAGGGCAAAAGTAGTATTCTATAAAGAATTTTTGGCAAGGGATTTTTTGAATGATTTGTTTGAGATATTCCAGAGCCGAGGCAGTAGTTTGGCAGAAGAAAAGCTACTTATTCTTCGGAATCCATCTTATCAATCCCTTCAGTCTTTAAAGAAATATTATGGATGGCATAATCGTAAGCACTTGCCGTTAGTTTTAATTTGGCAAGCACTTCGGCATTCTTCGGGTTTGCAAAATTTTCTACATCGAGGACATTAATTAACCCTAATATCTGTGCAATAGGCTTCCTGACCAAATGCGATCGCATGGCATTAATATCGGAAAGCGATTTGTATTGATGAATTAATTTGGCTTCGTTAAGTTTGGTATTCGTAATGTCTTGAGTAATCCCGTAAACGCTATTGACATTCCCCTTTTCATTAAACAAAAACCGCCCTTCGGTATAGAGATGCAAAATAGTTTTATCTTTATGGAAACTGCGGTGGAAAAAAGAAGTATCTTGGTATGTTTTCATGGATGAATTGATTATTTGGGTAACCATTGTTATATCTTCGGGATGAACATACGACAGATAGTTGCGCAAAGTAGGCTCCACTTCGCTTTTTTCATACCCGAATATCTTATACATCTCATCAGACCAAGACGATTGGTATGTCAAGAAATCAACTTCCCAATTCCCTAGGTGAGAAATCTCTTGGGCACGCCGCATTCCCCACTCCTGCTTGCTTAATTCAGCAGTTCGTTCGATAATTTTTAGTTCTAATTCCTTATTAAGATTCTCTAAAGCTTGCTCCACCTCTTTGCGTTTGGTAATATCTATAGTTACAAAAAGAAGAACATCAACGTCATTAAATTTCAGAGCCAATCCGGAGGTAGAAACACATATATTTTTGCCCCGTTTAGTACGAATGGGGCGTTCTATGTTCTTAATAACTGAATGATCCATTATCATTTTCACAATTTGCTCCCGCTGCCCCTCTATCACTAATAAATTTAACTCCAGAACACTCTTCCCGATGACTTCCTCCTTATTATCAAAACCATAGAGGTCTAACCAGCTTTCGTTGCAGTTAATAAGTTTTCCATCAACCATGTTAGAGTACGCACTCGCAGTAGGTAAATTATCGAAAAGCAGAGAGAAAAGTTCGTTAGAATTGGTCATTATACAATTTTGGTTTAGTTGAAGGAAAAAGAAAAACTATGGACTACGAAATTATATAAATATTGGTAAACAAAATAGGTACACGATAATTTTTCTAAGTCTCAAAAAGTTATAGAATGGTTAATCCCCATAACATTTGTAAATTTGCGCACTTAAAAAGAAAAATTTGCGTTTAAGGATACGTTTGAAAAGTATGAATTATAGAATTTTTATAAAGATCGTTTTAGTTTTATCAATAGGGATTACAATTTCTAAAACTTTCGCAGGTAATGATAAAGTAAAGAAGCTGACCGAAGAAGAAAAGATAAAACTTTCTTATACCTTCGTGGATGCTTCTCGGGCTAAGATTACCAATAATCTGGAAGAGGCTTTGAAGAAATATAACGAATGCTTGACGATTGATCCTGCCAACGATGCCGCCATGTATGAGATTGCGCAGATATATGTGGCAAAAAATAAGATTACAGAAGCCATTCCTTATGCTAAAAAGGCTGTGGAATTGAATCCCAAGAACGAATGGTATCTGGTGTTGCTTGGCGATATTTATAAAAAGAATAATCAGTTGAATGAAGTGATAAATGCTTACAAGCAACTGATAAAAAACTACCCGCAAAACACGGAATATTACTTCCAGATAGCGACTATTTATACCCTTGCCAAGAAACCGAATGATGCCTTAAAGACTTATGATAAAATAGAACAAATGACCGGATTGAATCCAGATGTGTCGGCAGAAAGAGAGCGGATATATATTGCCCAAAACAAAGTTGATAAAGCTATTAACGAAGTTCAGAAACTGATAACCGCCTTTCCAAACGAGCCGAAGTATTATGGAATTCTTGCAGAGCTATATCAAGCGAATAAGCAGGATGATAAGGCTTTGGAAATGTTTAATAAGATACTTGAACTGGATAGAAATAATTCGTTCGTACATCTTTCTTTGGCAGATCATTATCGCACCAATGGCGACAAGGAAAAGTCTTTTAATGAATTGAAACTTGCCTTTGCCAATAAGTATCTGGATATGGAAACCAAACTGCGGATTATTGCCTCTTATGCCTTGGTTACAACCTCTAATCCTGAAATGTATAAGCAGGCAATCGAGCTTTGCAAACTATTGATAGAGGCTCATCCTACCGATTCCAGGGCGTTCACGGTGTTCGGCGAATTTTTATCTCAAGATCAAAAATATAAAGAAGCGAGAGATAATTATAGAATTGCAATTACATTTGAGAAGAAAACTTTTGCAGTCTGGGCAGAATTATTAGATACAGATTTTAAGTTGAGCGATTATGAATCGTTGCTAAAAGATAGCGATGAAGGTATAAGTTTATTCCCGACCCAGCCCTTGGTTTATTTTTGCAATGGTGCCGCAAAATCGCAGAGCGATAAGCTTCAGGAAGCTATTGATGCTTATAAAACCGGATTGAATTTGGTGGTTGATGACAAGCGTATGGAAGAACAGTTTTATTCGAATCTTGGGGATGCGTATTTCAAGATTAAGAATTATAAGCTTTCCGATGAGTCGTATGAAAAAGCTCTTGAAATTAAGCCTAAGGACAACTATGTTTTGAACAACTACGCCTATTATCTTTCCTTGCGAGGAGAAAAGTTGGAAAGGGCTGCTGCGATGTCGAGATTATCTAATGAAATAGAACCCAACAGTGCTTCTTATGAAGATACTTACGGATGGATTTTATACAAGCAGGAAAAGTATGCCGATGCGAAGACCTGGGTGCTCAAAGCAATGGATCATGGAGGCACTAAGAATGCTGTTATCCTGGAACATTTGGGCGATATTAATTTCAAGTTAGGAGATATTCAAGGGGCAATAGAATTCTGGGAAAAGGCGAAGAAAGGTGAGGGCAAACCATCGGAATTCTTAGATAAGAAATTAGCGGATAAGAAACTTTATGAATAAGAATGTATGAAGTGGCTGGCTAAAATTGCTTTCTTATTTCTTGTTTCTTGTTTCTCGTTTCTTATTTCGGCATGTCATCCTTACAAGAAAATCGCTAAGACCATTATTCTCGAAGAACAAACACCAGCCTTCCTTTTCCAGAAGCTCACCGACAACGAATTCAATTGTGATTGGTTGAATGGAAAAGCATCCGCAAACATGATTTGGAAAAATGAAAACATTGACTTTAATGTTACCATAAGGATGCGGATTGACAGCGTTATCTGGCTATCCATTTCTCCGGGCTTGGGCGTGGAATTGATGCGGGTTATTATCAAGAAAGATTCTGTAAAGTTCATGGATAAAATCCAGAAACGTTATTGGGTCAGCGACTTCAAATACCTGAATAAGGTATTCAATATTCCGGTTACTTTTGATATGTTGCAATCGGTGATATGCGGGAATTATTTCTCTTATATGGATGAAACCAAGCCGCGTTCTGCATACATAGATAATCAATATTATCTCTTGAGTAATTTGGTCAGGAAAAGAAAATTAAGGTCGGAAGAAGATATTGATTTGACGAAGAAAATTATCCAGGATGTATGGCTAAGTCCAGAGAATTATCGTATCGCGGCGAGTAGTACGGAGGATCGAAAAGCCAAGGTTAAATTCGAGCTTCGTTATACCGATTTCAGGCAGGTGGAGACGAAGTTTTTTCCTTTTCATTGCAACATAAATCTGAAGGCAGAGAAGCCGTTTCAAATCTCTGTGGAATATTCAAAAGTATCTATCAATAAGCCCTTGGAGTTTCCTTTTAACATACCGGATAATTATGAAAAGATGCGTTAAATACCTGATCATTTTGTTTTGCATTATCATGCCAAGCGTCTATTCAAATTCTCAAAATAAAAAGGAATTGGAGAAGAAAAAAGATCAGTTGAAAAAGGATATTGAATACACCAATCAGCTATTGGAACAGACGAAACAGAACAAAATGGTTTCGTTGAATCAGTTGGTTACGCTGAATAAAAAGATTAGCATTCGTGAGGAATTAATTGGAGAAATAAGCACCGAAATGAATGACCTCGATGTTCAGATTGCCCGCACCAATTCTTTGATTAATGCACTGGAAAGAGACATGAAGCAACTGAAAGATGAGTATGCCAAGATGATTTATTTCGCGTACAAAAATCAAAATTCATACTCCCGTTTGATGTTTGTTTTTGCTTCCAAAGATTTCAATGAAGCATACAAGCGGGTGAAGTATTTGCAACAATATACCCAGTATCGGAAGGAGCAAAAAGATATGATCGTAGCGACCCAAACCGCTTTATTGGCGAAGCGAAAAGAGATGCTGGATAAGAAGGCGGACAAGGGTAATTTATTAAACAATTCGCAAGCCGAGAAAGGTACGCTCGACCAGGAAAAAAATGAGCAGGTAACGGTCTTGAATTCTTTGCAGGATCAGGAAAAGAAATTAAAAGCTGACCTTAAAGAAAAGCAACGGGCGGCTGATAAATTAAATGCCGCGATTGAAGATTTGATTCGGAATGAAATCACTTCTGCCCGAAAGAAATCGGATGTTGCGGGGGTGAAGAATCCGGAGAATCCGACTTCTTATAACATGACTCCGGAGGCTCAAAAGTTATCAGAGAATTTTGCAGGCAACATCGGCAAACTGCCGTGGCCCGTGGAACAGGGAGTCATTACCGAAACTTTCGGCACGCATCCTCATCCGATATTAAAAGGCATCATGATTAAGAACGATGGCATCGCGATCAGTTGTCGGAAAGGCACCGATGCGCGATGTGTTTTTGATGGCGAAGTGAGCGGGGTGATTGTCATCCCGGGTGCTAACAAAGCCGTCATTGTCCGGCATGGCGACTACTTGAGTGTCTATTCCAATCTCGAAGAAACATTCATCAAGATGGGCGATAAAGTTACTACCAAACAAAAAATCGGGACGATACATACCAACGAAGAAGATTCCAAGACAGAACTCAATTTCCAGATTTGGAAAGGGACGATGAAGTTGGATCCTTCGTCGTGGTTGTTCAGGAAGTAGGATACTATTCCTCATCTTCGTGTTGCAGCTCCCAAAAGGTCGCTATCACACGACGATTAGAAATAAAAAAGCGACACCCTATGTACCGCTTCTTTGTTTTATGAAGGGATTACAAATCCCTGACTCTAAGGTCCGGATTGCAAATCCGGACGAGCTATAGCCCGACCAGCGGGCTTTTTAAGTATAGCCAAAACCTTCAAAAGCCATCCTTTGCCAAATGATGACCACCAAATAGGAAAGGATGGCGACCAAATGGCAAAGGATGGCGACCAAATGGCAAAGGATGGCCACCAAATGGCAAAGGATGGCGACCAAATGGC
>CAIMUP010000099.1 GCA_903844645.1 uncultured Bacteroidota bacterium | reverse complement strand
GAACTTTGCACCTGTCAGGATGTTTGGACATTAAAACCTCCTTTTTAGCTGTAAAAGAACATTTGGAGGCAAACGGAATTCCGCGGAGCTCCAAAAGTCAATATTTAGAGGTAAACGGAATTCCGTTTGCCTCCAAAAGTCGATATTTAATGGGATTCGGAAAAGAGAAATCCTTTTTCGCTGAATCGGCGACCTCTGACCATCACACCTGAAAGGTAATACTGTCCACGTTCCTGATAGGTTTTTCTCCTGTCAGGTTTTAATAATTGGAATTCCTATAGTTTAATACCTGTCGGGAGAAAGACCCGACAGGAGGATGGAATTTTGAGAATTGGGGAACTATTGGGTCACACTGCGCGAGGGATGGTAGGGGTTTGTACCTGCCTTTTGGTGGGGACTTTTCTGGTGGCAGGCAGGTACGGCACCCCCGAACAGCCCGACCGCTGCTGCCTGTTGGTGGGGACTTTTGGTGGGGAGGCAGCAGGGGACGCGTCATAATGAGAATTATGAATGATTAATTTTCCATTCCTTTTTATATATTTGCGCCCCGAAACGATAACAAATAATCATAAAATATTTAAGAAATGGTAGAAATAAGACCCGATGAAGTATCGGCAATACTTCGAGAACAATTATCAGGATTTAAGACAGAAGCCCAGCTTGAAGAAGTGGGTACGGTGTTGCAAGTAGGCGACGGAATTGCTCGTATCTACGGCTTGTCTAAAGTAGAATCAGGCGAATTAATTGAATTTGAAAACGGCTTGAAAGGTATCGCTCTAAACCTTGAAGAAGACAATGTAGGAGCCGTATTGTTGGGTAGTTCCAATGATATTAAAGAAGGTGACGTGGTGAAACGTACCGGCAAAATCGCTTCCATCAATGTGGGAGAAGGGATGTTGGGACGTGTTATTGACACGCTTGGAAATCCTATTGATGGTAAAGGACCAATTACAGGAAAAACCTACGAGATGCCTATCGAGCGCAAGGCTCCTGGCGTTATCTATCGTCAGCCTGTTAATGAGCCTTTGCAGACGGGTATCAAGGCTATTGATGCGATGATTCCAATCGGTCGCGGACAGCGGGAATTAATCATTGGCGACCGTCAGACAGGGAAGACTGCCGTGGCGATTGATACGATTATTAATCAAAAAGAATTCTTTGAAAAAGGACAACCAGTTTTCTGTATCTATGTCGGTATCGGACAGAAGAGTTCGACCATCGCCCAGATCGTAAAGACGCTTGATGAGAATGGCGCAATGCCTTATACGGTGGTACTTTGTGCATCTGCTTCCGATCCTTCCCCGATGCAGTTTTATGCACCACTTGCGGGTGCTGCTATTGGGGAATTCTTCCGTGATACCGGACGACCAGCCTTGATTGTTTATGATGATTTATCTAAGCAAGCTGTGGCTTATCGTGAAGTGTCTTTGTTGTTGCGTCGTCCACCGGGTCGTGAGGCTTATCCAGGCGATGTATTTTATCTTCACAGCCGTCTTTTAGAACGTGCTGCTAAAGTTAATAACAATGATAAGATTGCACAGATGATGAATGATATTCCAGAAAGCATTCGTTCGATTGTGAAAGGTGGCGGTTCATTGACAGCCCTGCCAATCATCGAAACCCAGGCTGGTGACGTTTCTGCATACATCCCGACTAACGTTATTTCTATCACCGATGGACAGATATTCCTCGAAACAAACCTCTTTAATTCTGGTGTTCGTCCCGCAATCAACGTAGGTATTTCGGTATCACGAGTTGGTGGTAATGCACAGATTAAATCCATGAAGAAAGTGGCTGGTACTTTGAAGTTGGATCAAGCTCAATACCGTGAATTAGAGGCATTCTCTAAGTTCGGTTCTGATTTGGATGCTGCAACTAAATCTGTTCTTGATAAAGGATCTCGTAACGTAGAAATCCTGAAGCAAGCACAGTTCTCTCCGATGACTGTTGAGAAACAAATTGCGATACTTTATTGCGGAACAAAAGGCTTGTTGAAAGATGTTCCTTTGAAGAGAGTAAAAGAATTTGAAGTTGAATTCTTGGGCTACCTCGAAGCGAAACATAAAGATACTTTAACTGATCTTCAACAAGGAAAGTTCACTGATGAAATTGCAGCAGTTCTTGAAAAGGTTGCGGCAGAATTGACGGGGAAGTATAAGGCATAATCCTTAAACTTCATTAAATAACAGAAGCCCCTGAATGCATGTATTCAGGGGCTTCTTCGGTTTAAGAATCCTTATCCTTTTTATTCAGGGAGGATTAATAGATAAATTTCCGCGTAATGGTCTTGGAATTAGTACTCAAAACCAAGAGGTACATGGAATGCGAAATGTTCGATAAATCGAGATTAATCTTGTTGAACCCTTTCTCTGGATGTAAGTCCTTCGCAAGTATGATGTTGCCAATAACATCATACACCGAAACCTGATAATTCCCGTCCGCCTCGGTAGTGTATGAAAGGGTAGCACTGTGATTATTTGCATCGGGGTACACATTCACAATATCAAACCCTTCTACGCCACAACTGCTTACCGCGAGGGACGAAAGGGTGAAATCATTATTGTAATCCGTTTGTTTTAATCTGTAATAAGATACGCCACTGAATGGGCTTTTATCGGTGTAGGAGTAATTAATAAAAGTATTGCTGTTGCCCGCACCGGTGATGTTTGTTATATCATCAAAAACTTTTCCATCAACGCTTCTTTGTATCGTGAAATAAGCATTATTAATTTCCGAAGCAGTCGTCCATTTCAAGGAAACAGAATTACCATCGCATTCCGCAGTGAAGCTGTATAATTCAATAGGCAAAGCTCCATTCGCTGAAACTAATATCCAAGGAGAAAACGTACTGATACCGCTCATCGTGGCAGTGCCTGTTCCGGCAATTACGCCTGTACCGTTCCCTACCGGAAAATCCCACGATGTCCCATTCCAATGTTGTGCTTTGATAGGTCCTGTAGGGTTCATGGTCATTGTATTTTCAGAGCCGCGATAGGTAAAAGTAACATCAGCAGTGGTGGCTGCGGTAGCATAAATATCCCACCATCTGTCTATCACCGATGCGATGGGAGAACCGCCCCAATAGCTCAACATATTATTGACGGCAGCTACCGTACCTGCATCGCTAACGCCTGCCCATGGGGTATTATCGCTGGATGCTGTGGCGCGGGTAGAGACTAAAACATTTGAGGCTCCGGCAGTGGTTTTATTAAAGGTAAAAGGAATTTGTGTGCCGCTTACGCCGAATGGATAGATGTGAGAACCCGTGTTGGTACTCATGTTCCATTGAATGATACTTGGATTGACGGCGGTATTTGTTTCGCTCAAAATATATCCTGCACCGTAAGTAATGCCGCCGCTTGCAGAATTATTCATCGTGAGGGTTTTTGAATTCAAATCCAAGACCCGACCACCGACCGATAGCACTCCGGTAGGCGATGAAAAGCCGCCACCGACAAGGGTATTTACGTTTAATGTTTTAGTACCCGAGCCTAAAAGATTCAGGTTATTAAAATACGTAGTAGCCGTACCATTAATAGATTGAGCAGCACCGACCAATTCCACAGTGCCTACGCTGGAGGTAAAAACCTTTGAGGTAGGGTCTGCCGAGTTATTCGTCCAGTTTCCATTCACATCAATCGTTCCTGATGAGATTACGGTAATCCTTCCGTAGCTGGGTCCGGCAGCATCTTGATTGAGGTAATTTCCGGTACTTCCATTAATATAAATGTACGGTCCGGAGTTCAGCATAATGTATGCTCCGTTGTTAATTAATCCCTGTCCGATGCCGTTGAAACTGCCAAGAGTGAGGAGGGAAATTGCGAGTGCTAAGAATCTTTCTATTTTCATATGGATGCAAAATTACGAAATATTTTTGAATCTGGCAAATATTTTTGCTCTTTTTTACCTTTTTCATTGGTATAAGGTTTCAATTTCATCCCCCGAAATCCCGCCCATTTCCTTTTATTCACCATGAATAACCAGAATTTTATTCACCATGAATCCCATTGCCTCGACCCTCTGTTTCATTAGACCTCTTCGATAAATAGCGTTAAGCCTAGTAAAGAGGTGAACAACGGCAACTACGACTACAAACATGGCGTCATCTACTACAATTATGTCATCATCTACTACAATTATGTCATCATCTACTACAATTATGACATCATCTACCACAATGATGCCATCATCTACTACAAAGATGTCATCATCTACCACAAAGATGCCGTCATCTACTACAATAATATCCATTCCGCTATCTTTGCCGCCGCGATGACGAACAATCTTGAATCAAAAGTGTGTATTATCGGTGCTGGTCCGGGTGGAGCCGTCGCCGCATTATTCCTCGCAAAAACAGGAATTCCCTGTATTTTAGTGGATAAAGCCACCTTCCCGAGGGATAAAATCTGCGGCGATGCATTAAGTGGCAAAGTCGTTTCAGTGTTGAATAAATTGAACCCTAACTTAATTAACCAATTCAACGATTTACCAATTCAACTAAATTCTTGGGGCATCAATTTTATTGCGCCGAATTTGAAGGAACTGAAGATACCTTTCAAATTAAATTATGATACCCGCGAAAGCCCCATAGGCTTCATCTCGAAGCGTCTCGACTTCGATAATTTTATGGTGGAAGAAGTCCGCCAACAACCGCTCATTAATTTTATTGAAGATGTAGAAATCAGCGATTTTATTTTGGAGAATGGGGCATGGAATTTAATCACCAAAGAGGGTTCGTTGGGGATAAAAACCAAGTTGATAATCGCTGCCGATGGTGCACATTCCGGCTTCGCCAAGAAAATTGGCGGCATCAATCTGGAACCGAAACATTATTGCGCCGGACTGCGTGCCTATTATAAAGGAGTGGCAGCGATGGATGCAGATAACTTTATTGAATTAATTTTTCTGAACGATTTCCTGCCCGGCTACTTCTGGATTTTTCCATTGCCCCACGGCATGGCAAATGTCGGCGTCGCGATGCGCAGCGATATTATCTCGAAAAAGAAAATCAACCTCAAGAAAATGATGATGGAAACAATCGCGAATCATCCATCGCTCAAAACCCGTTTCAAAGACGCTGTTTTGATGGATGAAATACGCGGATTCGGATTGCCCTTAGGCTCCAAAAAAAGAATCCTTTCCGGGAATAATTATATGCTCGTCGGCGATGCTGCATCCTTGATAGATCCATTCTCTGGCGAGGGAATCGGCAACGCGATGAAGAGTGGAATGATCGCCGCGAATGTTGCCGAAAAATGTATCGCGACAGGTAATTTTAATAAAGACTTTATGCACCAATACGATACCGAAGTTTATGCTAAACTTTGGAGCGAATTACAATTGAGTGCGCGTATGCAGCAATTAGTGAAATACCCGAAACTTTTTAATCTCGTCGTCAATAAAGCGAATAAGAATAAGGTACTCCGAGAAACGATTATCTGCATGTTCGATGACCTTGATATCAGGGAGAAATTGAAGCAACCGTCGTTTTATCTGAAGCTGCTTTTCTCTGATTAAGAAGAAAAAATTTAACCTAAAGTTTGTATTAACGAAATTTTTTATATATTTGCGCCTTCTAACACAAAAAGTCGCCTCAAAACGCAAACCATAAAAAAACAAAAAACGATAATAATTTAATAATTTCCTAAACCAAAAAAAATTTAAAAAATGAAAAACAAATTCTTAGTAGTAGTTGCCATAGTTGCAACCGTAATGTTCACTTCTTGCAAGCCAAAGTTAAGTGAAGAAACCAAAAAAGGTATTGCCGAATTCAAAACTGAATGGACGACAATGTCAGGAAGTCTTGCCGCATGGGGCGACTCTTTAAATGCCAACATGGGCAGAGAAAACGATGCTCACAAAATGATGGGCGAAACCATGGGCGACACTTCTAAAATGAAAAAAGAAGCAAAAGCTAAAATGAAAGAATCAATGGCGATGTGTCAGGCAAATGTTGAAAAGTTAAACGCGATGAAGAAAACCTTCAGCGATTACAAAACAGGCGTTGATACCTCTACCACTGCGTTCACAGATTGGTCAGCAAAGGTTGACAAAGGTGAAGTAACAGAAGAACAAGCTAAAACAGCTATGGAAGGTTATCACAAATCTTTGGATGATGCAAATGCTAAAATGAAAGAATGGGATGGCGCAATGAAAGGAATCATGGCTGATGAAATGAAAAATCATCAGGAATGTATGGAAGCTTGCATGCCAGCAAAAAAGGATGACAAAGGTGCTAAAGGTGCTAAAGGTGCTGCCCCAGCAAAAGGTGGTGCTGCTCCTGCTCCAGCAAAAAAGAAATAAGGAATTAATTTCTTAATAAATAGAAAGAGGGCTGAATATTCAGCCCTCTTTTTTTGTGCTTTACTTTCTGGTTTGATTCCTCGCTGTAATAAAAAAATGGTAATCTCTCATAATCTGACTATTGACGGTCTCAATAATGCCCCTGACAGCCCCAAGAATGCATCTCACAGCCCCAATAATACATCTCACAGTCCCAAGAATGCATCTCACAGCTCTAATAATACATCTCACAATCCTTATAATGCATCACTTGATCTCAATAATCCTTCTAACAGTCCTTAATAATACATCACACCGCTCCAATAATGCCTCTCTTGACCCCAATAATCCTTCCAACAGTCCTAATAATGCCTCTCACAGCTCCAATTTTCAATCCCCAAATTCAATCTTAAACCTTAGATTTTCAACTTTAAACCCTTTTGTTAGATTTGCACCCCTTAATAACATAATAAAATGCGCCTCACCTCACTTGAAATAAAAGGTTTTAAAAGCTTCGGAGACAAGATCACGATCCAGTTCGATGAAGGCGTTACGGCTATTGTCGGTCCCAATGGTTCCGGCAAATCCAATGTCGTGGACGCAATTCGTTGGGTGCTTGGCGAACAAAAAACGCGGATGCTTCGTTCTGAAAAGATGGAGAATATTATCTTCAACGGAACGAAAACCCGCAAGCCATCGAACCTTACCGAAGTGTCGCTTTCATTTGATAATACAAAGAATATTCTTCCTACCGAGTTCTCTCATATCACCATTACGAGAAAGCTTTATCGTACTGGGGATAGCGAATATCTCATTAATAATATCGCCTGCCGTCTCAAAGATATCACCGATTTATTCCTTGATACAGGCATTGGCAGCGACTCCTATTCTATCATTGAATTGAAGATGGTGGATGAAATTATTAATGATAAAAATAGTACTATTAAGTTGTTGTTTGAGGAAGCCGCGGGCATCTCGAAGTATAAGCTGCGCAAGAAACAAACACTGAATAAACTGGAAGATACTGAAGCTGATTTGAGTCGCGTTAATGATTTAATGTTTGAGATTGAGAAGAATCTTAAAACCCTCGAAGCCCAAGCCAGGAAGGCTGAACGCTTCACGAAACTCAAGGAAACTTATAAAGAATTAAGTACGCAAGTGGCGATGCTTTCTATCAGAAATTTCAAGAAGGATTTTGAAGCGTTGCAGAATAATGAGGAGACGGAAAAATCGGTTCGTTTGGAGATTGATACCAATATTTCTACTCAAGAAGCATTGCTGGAGAATCAGAAATTAGATAGTCTGGAAAAGGAAAAACATTTGTCTGCTTCGCAAAAGCAATTGAATGAATTGAATGCTTTGATCACGCAGAATGAAAACGAAAAGCGTGTCAAGAATGAACGCCTCACTTTCTTAAAAGATAAAGAACAAAGCCTCGAAAATAAATTGAAGGCAGATAAGGAAACCCTTGCACTGACAGCAGAAACGATTAAGAATCTCAAAGAAGAAAATGAGAAAGAGCAAGAGTTATTAGATGTCCTCGAGGGTCAGTTGAATGAACTGAAGATGGCTTTGGATAATAAGAAAGAAGTATTTGCGACCGGGCAAAAGGAATTGAATGATTTGATTAAGGAAGCACAAGCAGTTTTGTTTAATCGTCATGATTTGGAAAAGACATTTGCAGTGAAGCAAACGCAAAAGGAAAGTTTGCAGAATGAATTGAAGCGCATAGAGCCGGAAAAGGATGCTTTGGAGAAATCACAGAATGAAGTCAAAACAAATCTCGATGCACTCCTTGCCGATCTAAAAACAGTAGAGAAAAAGAAAATTGATGGACAAGAATCTTTAAAAGATTTAGAAGAAACCATAAACAAATCTGCCGCCGATGGAACCATCTTGCAGAATGAATTGATAGCAGAGAATCGCAAGTTAGATGCCAAGCAAAACGAATACAATCTGACGAAAGGCATGATTGATAACCTCGAAGGTTTCCCCGAATCTATCCGCTTTTTGAAGAAGAATGTTCCGGTATTGAAGAAGGCACCTTTGCTAGCAGATATTATTTCATGCAAGCAAGAATTCAAAGCTGCTATTGAGAATTACCTCGAACCATTTATGAGTTATTTTGTTGTGGAAACTATCGAGGAAGCGCAACAATCAATCACGCTATTGAATGAAAGTTCCGGCGGGCGTGCACATTTCTTCGTATTGAATTACTTCAAGAATGTTGGGAATAATATCATCAACGATTTGCCTGGCTGTATTCATTCTCTTCAAATTGTCGAGACTGAACATCTATATGATAACTTAATGCAGCATCTCCTGCGTAATGTTTATGTTCTGATGAATGACCAGGAAGATGCTTCATCTATTGACCTGCCTGATGATTCCTATACTTTGCTTTCGCAGAATGGAAAGTATGTTCGTACCTCTCGATCTTTGTCGGGTGGCTCTGTTGGATTGTTTAGTGGTAAGAGAATTGGGAGGAATAAAAATCTGGAAGAGCTTCAAAAGGAGATTGCTTTATTGGAAAAGAATAGAATCAAGATTCGTTCGGAAGCCGAGAAGAATAATGAGAAATTATCAAAGCTAAAAGCCCAGTTATCCGAAGCAATTAAAGAAACCAGGCTTGCAGAAGAAACTTTCAATAAGTTGAATAATGAAACGGGAACTTTGAAGAATCGTTTAGAGAACCTCACTCAAAATATTTCCTCCAACCAAAAGAGAATTGAAGAAATAAAGAAACAAATCGCTGATTTGGAAACTTCTTACTTCTCCCATTCAGAGGGTTACGAGCAGCAGTTATTGGAATTGGAGAAAAACTATTTGGGATTGATTGGTAAGCGTGATGAGAAGCAACAAGTGGTGGAACTTATGAATAAAGAATTGGAAGTGTTGAATACTCAATTCAACCAGCAAAACATTCAATTCATTCAGCTGAAAAATAAGATTGATACAATAGTTCGTGACTTGGCTTTCCGCAATTCTCAATTAGAAAATATCACAAATGGTATCGCCACAGAGCAATTAGAATTAGGCAAATCAAAAGAACAAATCCTGGAAATAGTTTCGACAACAGAAGGAACCGATGATCAATTAATCGGTATGTATTCCAATAAAACAACTCTTGAAAGAGAAGTGGGTACTGCCGAAACAGAATACTTCAAATCTCGCGGAACGATTGATGAAACAGAAACTAAGATCAGAGATTTAAGAAAGAAAAAAGAGCAAGCTGATTTATTAATTCAAACAACAAAAGAGAAAGTCACAGAGATTAAAATTCAATTGAATTCTCTGAAAGAAAGATTGAATATTGAATTCAATATTAACATTGAGGACTTGATGGAGGAAGATGATAAAGCTGCAGACTTGATTGAAGATTGCAAACCGTCTGAAACAACCGAACAAACTGAAACTATATCTGATGAAGAAGATTCCGAATCATCTCAAACAAAAACTCCGAAAGTAAAGCGTCCTAAAGAGATTAATGAGGAAGAAGTAAAAGCGAAATTAGAGAAAGTAAAAACACAGATTGCGGAGTTCGGTCCGGTGAATCCGATGGCTGTTGAGGCATATAATGAAATCAAGGAGCGTCATACTTTCATTCTTCAGCAGCAGGATGATTTGAAGAAGGCGAAAGATTCTTTGATGCAGACTATTGCCGAGATTGATGCTACTGCAAAGGAGAAATTCACCGAAGCATTTGTTCAGATTCGTGAGAACTTTATCCTCGTTTTCCGTTCGTTGTTTTCTGATGAGGATAGTTGCGATTTGATTTTGACGGAGACGAATGACCCATTGGAAAGCAATATCAACATCATCGCACAGCCAAAAGGCAAGCGTCCATTGACGATTAATCAATTATCGGGTGGGGAAAAAACATTGACGGCAACGGCTTTGCTATTCGCGATTTATCTTCTGAAACCTGCGCCGTTCTGTATCTTCGATGAGGTGGATGCGCCGTTAGATGATTCTAACATTGATAAATTCACGAAGATCATCAAAAAATTCTCCGACAACTCCCAATTCATCATCATTACCCATAACAAACGAACGATGGCGAGTGCCAATATTCTTTACGGAATCACGATGGTGGAAGCCGGCATTACGCAAGTAGTGCCTGTGGATTTAAGTGCAGTAAATACTGATTAAAAAACCGTTACCCTTTCAGGGCTTCTGCTCCGCCAACAATTTCCAGAATTTCTCCGGTAATGGCGGCTTGTCTCGCTTTGTTGTAGGACAGTTTCAGCGATTTAATCAACTCTTGGGCGTTGTCAGTCGCTTTATTCATCGAGGTCATTCTCGCTCCATGTTCACCGGCATGGCTTTCCAAAACGGCTTTAAACAGTGTTATCTTCAGCGATTTTGGAATTAAATCCTGAACGATTTCTTCTTTCCCAGGCTCAAAAATATAATCCGAAACCTTTTTGCTTTTATTCGATTTATCTTTTGCCGGAGGCTGAATAGGGAGAAATTGTTCCGTTACCACATTCTGTACCGCAGCATTTTTAAATTGATTATACACTATCTCGACTTTATCGTACATGCCATCGGCAAAATCTTTCATAATTTTTTCCGCTATCGGCGACACGTTCGCAAAGGTAAGGTGCGCATAAACAGAATTATATTGCCCCTCAAAAAGTTCCGGTTTCTTAGAGAAATAATCCGATGCCTTCTTGCCGATTGCCAACACCTTGACGTTGCCTTCTTTGGCTTGCGCAGCGTATTCATTGGCAATTTTGAGGTTAATATTCCGAATCACATTCGCATTGAAACCGCCACACAATCCTCGGTTCGAGGTTACGGCGATGATCAAAATCTTCTTCACCGGTCGTTGCTTGGCATAGGCTCCGCCTGCGCTGCTTTCGAGGTTTTCAGAGAGATTCTCCAATATTTCTTTCAGCTTGCCGGCATACGGACGCATCTGGATGATTGCATCCTGCGCCCTCCGCAGTTTCGCTGCCGAAACCATTTTCATTGCCTTCGTAATCTGTTGTGTTGAGGTAACCGATGTGATCCGATTCCGAACTTCCTTTAAACTTCCCATGCCTTTTATTAATTATTTAAGACCGCAAAAATACAAAACATTTGGGAATCGCCAGCTTTTTTCAGCCCTCTATTTAATAAAATAATTCCCCATCACAATTTAATGCCGAGCAAAGAAAGGTTTATGCTCGTCATAAACTAGTCTATGCTCGTCATAGACCAGTCTACGGTCGTCATAGACCAGTCTATGACGACCATAGAGTTGTTTCAAACGACTTGAAACATGTTTCGAGTCGTTTGAAACATGTTTCAGGGGAGGGTAAACATTTCTCTTTTCATTGAATATCAGGGTATTATTGTTTGAGAAAAGGGCTTCGGGGGAGGAAAGGGCGTTTCGAGGG
>CAIMUP010000098.1 GCA_903844645.1 uncultured Bacteroidota bacterium | reverse complement strand
GTGTTAGGATCACGTGTGTTCAACACCGACACATGTGTGTTCAACACCGACACATGTGTGTCCAACACCGACACATGTGTGTTCAACACCGACACACGTGTGTCCAACGCCGACACACGTGTGTCCAACACAGGAATGTCTGTGTCGTCCATTTTTCCCGTTGAAAAACCCGATTTTCAAGTATAAAATTGAACTTTTCTCAAAATGACAATTGCGGGAATGATTTGGAATTTCCTAATTTTGCCATTCAATAAATAATTTAGGAATATGAAAACACGGATAGTATTAATGAGATTCACCATATCCATTCCCCGCGGCAACCTACCCGCAGGCATGTATTTCTATAAACTGATAGAAGAGAATAAAGAGGTCATCGGCATCGGCAAGCTGCTGGTGGAATAGCCTACGAATTAATCGGCTTTTGGGTATTGCATATCGAGAGCCTTCAAGGTATCTACCAGCGTCTTCGCGATGAAATAATTGCGATGCCAGTTCTGATCCGCAGGGACTATCGTCCACGGAATAGAAGGGCTGCACTTCTCGAAAATCTCTTCATAAACTTCCATGTAAGCATCCCAATTCTTCGATTCAGCAAGGTCTCCCGCCTGATATTTCCATTCCTTTTCAGGGTTCGTCAGGCGTTCCTCGAAGCGTTCCGCTTGTTCCTCTTTCGAGATATGCAGATAAAATTTAAAGATAATCGTGCCGCTATCCTTCAGCAAATGCTCGAAAGAATTGATGTAATCATACCGCTTATTAATTTTTTCTTTGGGCATTAATTTATGCACGGTAGGCACCAGAATATCCTCGTAATGGGAGCGATTAAAAATCTCAATCATCCCTTTTGCCGGAGTATTGGAATGCACACGCCAAAGGAAATCGTGAGAAGAATCCTCAATCGTAGGAGCTTTAAAAGAATGCACATTACAGCCCATCGGATTCACGCCAGAGAAGACATGTTTCACCGTCCCGTCCTTCCCCGAAGCATCTATTCCTTGCAGAATAATCAACACACTGCGCTTAGATTCGGCATATAATACCGCCTGCAAATCGCGCAGTTTTAAGATTAAATCGGCAGTCTTTTCCTTGGTCTTCTCCTTGATTAATTCTTCAGGAGCTTTGGTAGATATGCTTAGATATTTCGACATGAGAATCCTTTTTATCCAGCAACGATAGCAGGAATAAACTTAAACTACTTCTTCTTTGGCGGTTGAATTCCTCTTGACTTCTGGGCTTCCTCCAATCGCTGCATGAACCCCGATTTACCTTTGGCAGGTTTCTTTTTATTCTCCTGAATCTGTGCATGGATTTTCTTTTCATCCAAGAAGAATTTAAAGATATATTGCTGCCCAAAGGTGAACATATTCGCTAAGAAATAATAATAACTCAAACCCGCAGAATAATTGTTGAATACGCCAAGGAACACAATCGGCATCATATAGCTCATCCATTTCATTTGGGTGTTGGTGGCTTGCATTTGCATCGTCATTCGGGTATAAAGAAGCGTTGAAACGGTCATTAATAAAGTAAACAAACTAACGTGGTCGCCATAGAACGGGAGGGCGAATCCGAAGTCCCAAACAGAATCATAAGTTGATAAATCCTTGCACCAAAGAAACCCTTGTTGCCGCAACTCAATAGAAGCTGGAAAGAACCTGAACATGGCTATCAGGATGGGCATTTGCAAGAGCATCGGGAAGCAGCCGCCCATAGGATTAACGCCTGCCTTTTTGTACAATGCCATCATCTCTGATTGTTTTTTCAGGGCATCATCACCGTACTTGGCATTGATTTCTTCGACTTCTGGTTTCAATACTTTCATCTTCGCCTGAGACTGGAAGGACTTGAAGGTGAGGGGTAACAAAAGGACTTTGATAAGAACAGTCATCAACAAAATAATAATACCGAAATTCCAGTTGAAGCCATTCAGGAAGTTGAAAATATATATCACAAAATACCTGTTCACCCACCCAAATATTCCCCATCCTAACGGGATTTGTTTCTCCAATAATAAATCCACCTTCTTCAAGGTCTGATAATGATTCGGACCGAAGTAAAACCGCATCGCAAAGGAGGTATTATCGCCATGATTAAATGGCAGGGTGAAGGTACTCGACATGCTCTTGGTAACGGTCATCGAGGTGGGGTCGGATCGGGTGGCTATCGTAGCCTTTTCAAAGCCTTCATTGGCAATGAGCACCGAGGTAAAGTATTGCTGTTTCATCGCTACCCAATTGACTTTCGTAACCAATGGTTTCTTATCATCTTTCGTCTCTGAAAGCCAATCCACATCGTTATCATTGAGGTATTTGAAGTACATGGTCGATGCATTCCGTTCGGCAACAATATTCTTCTCTACTCGCGGAATATTCATCGCCCAATCCAATTCAAAATGGTTGGTGTTTTGCGGAACGATCTGGTTCATCCCTACCGTATTCAGCGTGAAATCGGTAAGGTACGAATCCCCGGCAAGGGTATAGAGATATTCAATGTATTTATTATTGCCGGCATAGAGGCGCATGGAGATACTTTTCGATCCGGTCTTGCCGATGCTTTCATGCTGCGAGGAGGGTTTGAAATAAAGCTCGTTGGTATTCACTACGCGGTTTTCATTGGTCGGCAATTCCAATCCGAATACCGTCGAATCGCCGTCAAATAATCGCAGTGGCAGCAAGTCGTAGGTCTTATATTTTTTTAATTCAACGGAATACACTTTGCCGCCCTTCGTCGAGATGATTATCTTCACCAAATTGTTCTCCAGCGTAACGAATTCGGGAGTCCCGTTACTCGCCTCGGCGAAGGTGCCGAACTGTTGTTTGCTATTTTCTTTCCGAGCCGAATCGGAGAGGATAACGGTGTCCTTCGCCTTCGCTATTCCCGATGATGAATCGACTTTAAATCGGGATGCTGAATCGGCTTTGAATTTGAGATATTCAACCCTGGCGACGGAATCCTGTTTGCGTTGCGCCTCCATTTGTTCCTTCTGTTGAGGTCCTAAAATCAGTATCTGAAAGCCGAAAAGAATGGCGGCGATCAAGCCTAATCCGATGAGCGTGTTTCTATCCATTTCTAATTATAATCTTTTGTTTTGAGGCGGCAAAGATAGAATTCCATCAGGAATTGGCGAAGCCTCCTCCTTCCCTTGTGAAATCGCCTTCCAAAACCATACCTATATATATAGGAGTGCTTCAACGGGAAATGGGGCGGAATTTTTCATTTGGAATGCAAAGTAAGCTTCCGTAGCCACCAAAAGACATCTTTTATAGTAAACGGAAACTTCAGTCGAGACCAAAAGACGTCTTTTATAGCAAACGGAAACTTCCGTAGCCACCAAAAGACATCTTTTATAGTAAACGGAAACTAACTTTGGTTTAGCCACACTTTTTTTGATATTAATGGAGATTTGACTTGCTATAGAGTAATAATAATGGGAATTAATTAGAGACAAATTGTTGTTCTCATTAATAAAAGGCAAGATGTCGGCATCCAAAATAATGAATTTCGGGGCATAATGAATCAAATGTGGAATTCACCGTCATTGTCTTTTCACTAAAATAACTAATTTTGCCGTTCTAAAATTTGAAACGATATTGAATATGGCAAAAGAAACAGTTTTAGTCCTTGGGGCTAACGGGCAGATAGGCACCGAATTGGTCGAGGCTTTGAGAATGGAATATGGCAACGATTTCGTCGTCGCTTCGGACATCAGGAAGCCTATGGAAATTCATAAAGGTCCCTTCGAAATCATGGATGTGATGGATGAAAATCGCTTGATGGAAGTGGTCAAGGAATATAAAGTAACGCAGATTTATCATCTCGCAGCAATGCTTTCCGCCACCGCCGAACAAAAGATAAAGATGGGTTGGAAGCTCAACATGGACGGCTTGCTGAATGTCCTGAATGTCGCTGTAGAATGCAAGGTGACGAAGGTTTTCTGGCCCAGTTCTATCGCGGTATTTGGTCCCTCAACTCCGAAATTAAACACGCCTCAAACGTGCTACATGGATCCTTCGACAGTCTATGGCATCAGCAAATTGGCGGGCGAACACTGGTGTAATTATTACTTTAATAAATATGGATTGGATGTTCGTAGCATCCGCTATCCCGGCTTGATTGGGTATAAATCCGTTCCTGGTGGCGGCACCACCGATTATGCCGTTTATATCTTCCACGAAGCACTTGCTCGCGGCAGTTACGATTGCTTCCTCGAAGCTGATACCATGCTCCCGATGATGTATATGGAAGATGCCATTCGCGCCACCATCGAATTGATGGAAGCGCCAGCAAATCGTATCAAGACCCGAACGAGTTATAACCTTGCAGGCATGAGTTTTACACCCGGCGAATTGGCGATAGAGATAAGGAAGATCATGCCGGAATTCAAGATCACTTATCATCCCGATATTCGCCAGGAATATGCCGACTCATGGCCCAAAAGCATTGATGATTCCGTCGCCAGAAAAGAGTGGGGATGGCAACCACGATTCGATACCGCGAGGCTCGTTGAGGAGATGATGAATCACTGCAAAGACCTCGTATAATGACCAATAAATTGTTTATTTATAACACTCTTTCTCGTCAGAAAGAGGAGTTCATTCCATTACATGAAAACTTCGTGGGGATGTATGTCTGCGGACCAACGGTTTATAGCGATGTGCATTTGGGTAATTGCCGGACGTTTATTTCTTTCGATTTAATCTATCGCTATCTCTTGCATTTAGGATTTAAGGTTCGGTATGTTCGGAACATTACCGATGCCGGACATCTCGAAGGAGACCGCGATGAAGGTGATGATAAATTCGCAAAGAAAGCCAAGCTGGAGCAAGTCGAGCCAATGGAGATTGTTCAGAAATATACCCTCGGGTTTCATAATGTTATGGGTGCTTTCAACACGCTTCCTCCGAGCATAGAGCCCACTGCAACCGGGCATATCATCGAGCAGCAGGAGATGATTCAACATATAATTAAAAATGGTTATGCTTATGAAGTTAATGGTTCTGTTTATTTTGATGTGGAGAAATATATTAAGGAGTATCCTTATGGTCAATTAACCAATCGTAACCTCGAAGATTTATTGGCGAATACCCGCGAATTGGATGGGCAAGATGAGAAACACGGACCACTTGATTTTGCGCTTTGGATCAATGCCAAGCCAGAACATCTTATGCGATGGAGTTCTCCCTGGGGCGTTGGTTTTCCTGGTTGGCATATCGAATGCTCTGCTATGAGCAGTAAATATTTGGGTGATACCTTTGATATTCATGGTGGAGGAATGGACTTGCAAGCAACGCATCATACCAATGAAATAGCGCAATCTCAAGCATGTAATCATAAATCTCCTGTGAAATATTGGATGCACACCAACATGCTCACTGTGAATGGTGTTCGCATGTCGAAGAGTGCTGGGAATGGCTTTGATCCAGATGAATTATTTACCGGTAATCATCCACTGTTGGATAAAGGTTATAGCCCGATGGCAGTGCGTTTCTTCATGATGCAAACTCATTATAGAAGCACTTTGGATTTCTCTAATGAAGCATTGACTGCCTCTGAAAAAGGTTACAGAAAGCTAATGTCAAGTATGGAATTATTTGATAAAATTAAAACATCTGCCACTACAACATCTGACATTGCAACCTTGAAGAAGAATTGCTACGATGCAATGAATGATGACTTCAATACTGCGGTCTTATTGGCTAATTTATTTGAAGGAGTTCGTATCATCAATTCAGTTTATGCAGGCACAGAAACCATTACAGAGCAAGACCTTGAGACTTTGGTAAATCTCTTCCAGGACTTCGTGATAGATGTCTTAGGATTGCAGCCAGAAGGTAGTTCCGACAACTCAATTTCCGATGGTTTAATGAACTTAATTTTATCCATTCGTGCAGATGTAAAAGCAAAGAAAGACTTCGCCACTTCTGATAAGATAAGAGATTCATTGAAGCAATTAAACATCTCTGTTAAAGATGAAAAGGATGGAAAAACTTCGTGGAGTTTTGAATAATATTTTCATTCCCAAGTTGCTGAGAAAACTACATCCTGCGTGGTTGGTTTTACTTGTTATCCTTAAAATTATTAGTGTAATAGTTTTTACATTTCTCATCGCATGCAACAACAATCAAAACACAGATAAACCAACCACTGTAGCACCAAAGGATATTGTCATCACACCTCCTTCTTTTGATGCTGATTCAGCATATTCTTTTGTAAAAACACAAGTTGATTTTGGTCCAAGGGCTCCTGGTAGCAAGGCACATGAGAAGTGCGCAGAATACCTTACCAATAAATTAAAATCCTACAACCTTCAAGTCGTCGTTCAGCATGGAATGGTTACAACTTATGATACAAAACAATTCAATATATCCAACATCATTGGCTCCTACAAGCCTGAATTAAAGAATCGAATCCTCCTTCTCACCCACTGGGATAGCCGCCCAATAGCAGACATGGATTCTGTCGATAAAGACAAGCCCATTGATGGTGCTGATGATGGCGGAAGTGGCGTGGCTGTGCTTCTTGAAGTAGCCCGTCAATTAAATATTGCTAAGCCAAGCTACGGCGTTGACATCTTCTTCTCCGACCTCGAAGATGATGGCGAAAATAACAATAATGAAAGCTGGTGTCTCGGCACACAATACTGGATTAAGCACCCACATGTTCAAAATTACAACCCAGCGTTCGGCATCTTGTTAGACATGGTGGGCGGCAAGAATCCAATCTTCCCGATGGAAGGAACAGGTATGCATTATGCCCCGTCATTCATTCAAAAAGTGTGGGATGTTGCGGGCAAATTAGGCTTCTCGGAATACTTCATTGATACCCAAACGGGAACTACCATTGACGATCACTTCTTTATTAACCGTGATGGGCATATTCCCTGCATAGACATCGTTCATTATGAGCCGGAGAAACGTGATTACCCATACTACCACCACAAACATAGCGATAACATGAGCGTTATTGATAAGAATACCTTGAAGATGGTGGGGCAGGTGGTCCTGGCGGTAATTCTTAATGAAGGTGGGGCATAGTCGGATTGCATTATCCGAAAATAAACTATCTTTGCATCCAATAAAATAAATAATATTAACAATTAAATAAATCAAATTATGGTATCATTTAAACTTCCTGCGCTTCCATACAGCTACAATGCTTTGGAGCCTTTTATCGACACGCAAACCATGGAAATACATCATGGAAAACATCACCAAGCGTATGTTACGAACCTCAATAATGCTTCCGCTGGCAAAGAAATGCCGGAAGATATTGTCGAAATTATCAAGAACATTTCCAAGTATCCGATGCCAGTTCGGAACAATGGTGGCGGACATTTCAATCACTCTTTATTTTGGGAAATCATGGCTCCGAATGCTGGCGGTAAGCCTTCCGGAGAATTGTTGGATGCGATTAATTCCGGCTTCGGTGATTTCGACAAATTAAAAGGACAGATTGGCGGCGCGGGTATGACGAGATTCGGATCCGGATGGGCGTGGTTGATTGTCAAAGATGGGAAATTAGAGGTTTGTTCTACGCCGAATCAAGACAATCCGTTGATGGATATTGCGGAAGTAAAAGGCGTACCGATTCTCGGTGTGGATGTCTGGGAACATGCTTATTATTTGAAGTACCAAAACCGCCGTGCGGACTACCTTGATGCCTTCTGGAATGTAGTAAACTGGGCAGAAGTAGCCAGACGTTATGCCGAGGCGATGAAAAGTTGATACATCAAATTATTAAATGAAAAGAGGGCTGATAAATTATTTATCAGCCCTCTTTTTTTTGTTCAAAATAATAATACAAACATGTGCCGAAAGGAAATAACCATGTGCCATTCTCTAAAAAAAGGTGAAAAATGTGAAACATTATTGCGCTGAATATCAAAATCAAAAACTTTATTGTCAAAAATGTATTCATGTTACTTTTTATATCTTTGCCGCGAATTAAAAATTATATAGTCATGATTAAAAAACCATATTCACACGTCGAGATGCAATCTGATTTCTTAGGTCAATTTGATCTTGCGAAGGCATTGCTTGTCTTCAAGGCTGCCCAGCCGGTGGGCGGTTTCTTCGATATATTCCTCGCAGGGGAGAGTATTGATATTCCAGCTATTATTGCGAAGGGCGTTCTTGCGAAAGGCTTTGACGACATCAAAATTGCGAAGCTGGATGATGCCCACATTTCTATCCAGAGCAGGAATCATCAGATGGGTCCTATCATTCCGCACATGAAGGGTGCTTTTCAATTCTTGAAAGAAAGCAGTCCTTCTGCGTTCGCGAATCTTACTTATTGGGGTGCCGATCCCACTGTTACCGGCAGGTTCCGTTACCCTACCAATCCACATTTGATGCTGGCGATGTACAAGAAATTTTGGGATAAAGATCATAGTTATCCTGGCATCACGAGTCCGATTCATAATTATAACATCGAACAGGAAATTGATATGACTGTAGATGGGAACCGATATACCGCGGCGAAGGGGAATGATGACGATGCGGCAAATGAGTTCAGCCTTTCGGAGCAAAATACGCAGTTGCGTAACAATAAATGGGCTCCTTGTTTGATAGATTTGTTGAAGATTTATCACTTCCTGAAAGCATACTACGGGGGCAATACCCAGAAGATGCGCAAGGCAGGATTTATCATCCTGCAAACGCCGCCAACGCATAAGAAGCAGAAGAGCAAAGCCTTGCAGTTGGGGCATGTTGGGATACATGGGGCTATTATTGGTTCGATCGCTTATAATCCAAATGACTTTGCAATAATATTAATTCCAGGTACTGATATTGAAGGGGAAGCCATTACTTTTCCTGCTCATTCGGCGATGGCAATTGCGCCTGGAATGAGTCGTTTTATTTTTAAAAATCCTGATGCTTTGCGGATTGCGGAGATGACTGTAATGATCAGGAAAACGGCTAAAAAATAGTCTCTTTTTTTGGCAAATAATGGAGCCACGAATTCCACGAATTAAAATATTAATTCGTGAAATTCGTGGCTTCTTCATTCAATCAATTATTTTATCGGGAGAGCGGTTTTTAATTGTAATCTGATGCTGATTTTCCTCTTATCATACCTCAAATGTTGTGTATCAAAGGTGAAAACTTCAGGAGATTTATTCAATTTTGATACACAAATATTGAGTTTTGATACACAAATATTGGCTTTTGATACACAAGTTTTGAGGTTTGATACACAAGAATTTAGGTCTGATACACAAAAATTTGCCTTTGAAACACAAAAAAAACGGGTTTCGCACACAAAAATTTCCTTCCAATTCACAAAAATCGTATCATTATCAATACTATTTCACTTGTGATGAGAGTTTAAAGCCTGAAGTTTAAGATTTAAAGTTCGTAGAATGCGGCATCTGCCTTAAACTTTAAACCTTGAATCTTAACCGGTTGTATTTATATCTTCGCCAGCGATATGATAAAACTTTTTCGCCTCTTATTGTTGCCCGTTTCGCTGGTCTATTCTATCGTGATGAGGATACGGAATATATTGTTTGATAAAGAGTTTTTTCATAGCGAATCGTTCCCGTTTCCGGTGATTACGATAGGTAATTTGGTGGTAGGAGGAACGGGCAAAACGCCTATGACAGAGTACCTGATTAAGTTATTAAAAGATGACTTTAAGATAGCAACCCTTAGTCGCGGATATGGTCGCAGGACTAAGGGATTCGTTATCGCTTCGCCGCATGTCAAAAGCCTGTTGGTGGGAGATGAACCGAAGCAATATAAACAAAAGTTTCCGGATGTGACGGTCGCAGTTTGCGAGAAACGTGCTGTCGGGATTCGGGCTTTGATACAGAATTATCATCTGCAATTAATATTGTTGGATGATGCTTATCAACACCGCTCCGTCAGGGCTGGGATGAATATTTTATTGATAGAATATGCGGCGGTTTATACTATAGATTTCATGCTTCCTGCTGGTAATCTTCGGGAGCCTAAATCGGGGAAGAAAAGGGCTGATATTATTGTGATCAGCAAATGTAAAAAAGATATTACGGAGGATGAAAGAGTAAAAATCAAGGCTTATCTTCGTCTCGATGAACATCAAACACTTTATTTCAGTTATATACAATACGGCGATATTATGATGTATGATTTGGATGCAACTGCAACGCCCCGCGACAGTGTCATGCTGGATTTGAGCACCTATCATATTCTTTTAATAACAGGTATTGCGAAGCCGATGGTGTTATTAAATCATCTGAAAACAATTTGTCCTGCGATTGATGAATTGTTTTTTCCGGATCATCATAATTTTTCCGGGAAGGATGTAATTAAGATTGCCAAAAACTTCAATAATATTCCGAATGCGAAGAAGGTAATCCTTACTACCGAGAAGGATTTGATGCGTTTTACAGATATGCCGCGAGAATTATTAGGAATGATGACTCCGATTTATTATGTACCTATCACGACCGTATTTATCCCGGATGATGAAACATTATTTAATGACCAAATCGTAACTTATGTCAGAAATAATACAACAAATAGCTGAATTTATAAGGCTTAAAGTGCCGGAAACACCCACAGTCGGCATCGTTTTAGGTAGTGGCATGGCGGGGTTGGTGAATGCGATGGAAGTAGAATATATTCTACATTATACAGCGATACCTAACTTCCTAATATCAACAGTAGAAGGACATGAAGGACGCTTGGTTTTCGGGAAATTAGGAGGTAAAAAGGTGGTGGTAATGCAAGGACGATTCCATTTCTATGAAGGATACACAATGCAGCAACTTGCTCTGCCTATAAGGGTATTGAAGCTATTAGGGATAGATACTTTATTACTATCATGCGCTAGTGGCGGCTTGAATTCGGCATATCGTGTCGGCGATATTATGATCTTTGAAGACCATATCAATCTTCTTCCCGGCAATCCGTTAATAGGACCAAATAATTCAGATTATGGCGTTCGCTTTCCCGATATGAGCGCACCATATTCCAAAGAATTAATTCAGAAAGGAGTATTGATATCAGAGGCATTAGGAATTCATTATCATGTAGGTGTATTTGTTGCCGTCGCAGGACCATCTTTAGAGACTCGGGCAGAATATAAATACCTCCTAACGATAGGTGCCGATGCCGTAGCAATGTCCACTGTGCCAGAAGTGATAACAGCCCGGCATCTGGGTATAACATGCTTCGCCGTAGCCATAATTACCAATGCTGGCATACCAGATGAAGTGAAAGAAACTACCCATGAAGAGGTATTGAAAGTAGCCTCCGAGGCAGAAGGAAAAGTAACATCGCTGTTCACCAATCTCTTGCAAGAGTTGTGAATATATTAACCAAAGATTTTCTAATTTTGTCGGGTATAATAATATAAGATATAAGAAATGAAAACTATTCTCGTCCCGATAGATTACTCTGAAAACTCCTTTAATGCACTTCATTACGCAGTTAATATAGCTGAACATATTAAAGCAAAAGTGGTACTCTTCCACGTGTTTGAAGTACCTATAACGACTACTGAAATGCCGGTTATTATTATGTCTCCCGATCAATTGGAAGGTATGAATAATTCCAAGATGAACGAAATAGTCAAGGAATTAAAAGAGAAACACCACATAGATATTATTGTTGTAAGCACGCCCGGATATTCTGTTGAAGAGATCGTAAGAAAAATGAATTATCTTGGTGCTGATTTGACGGTATTAGGTATTCGCGGCGTCAGTCTCATCAGTGAATTGGTGATAGGAAGTGTTGCCACTGGTGTGATAAGAAAAGCGAATCATCCGGTGCTTATTGTTCCCGAACATGCAGTATTTAAAGTGCCTACGAAGATACTTTTTGCAAGCGATAACAGTGGTGTTTCAAATCCCGCCACCTTGAATTTCTTAAAAGAAATAGCTTCCCTTTTTAATTGCGAAGTTGCCATCGTTAACATGATTCATAAACTTGAAAATGCTGAGCAAGAAGCTCTATTGGCAATAGATTATTCGAGCGTATTACAAGGAATTAATACTTCGTATCATCAAATAGAAGGGGAAGATATTGCGGAATCAATCAATGATTATCTAACTACTTTTGATGCTGATATTATCGTGAATATTCCGCGTAAACATTCCTTCGTGGAGAATATAATCCATGAAAGCAACACTAAGAAATTAGCGTTTCATACTCATATTCCTTTGCTTGCTCTTCCTGATATGGATTGAGAAGGAGTTCTGTTCCTTATGAATCATTTAAAGATTTCGCTTGGCGTAACAATAGCTCTATTTGCATTCCTTCTTTATGCTCAAAGCATTTCTTTCGACTATGCTTATGATGATGGAACAGTTACTAAAGATAATCAGCTAACCAAACGAGGGTTGGCGGCTGTTCCTACGATTCTTAAAACAGATTATTGGTACGGTTTAGGAGAAACATTAAGAGGTCCCGTGTACCGACCCGCTTCATTGATTTTTTTCGCCATTGAATGGCAATTATTTCCTGATAATCCTCACGCCTTTCATCTTATAAATGTCTTGCTTTATGCCATTACTTGTTGGCTTTTGTTTATCGTGCTTTGTAATTTATTCTCCAAACAAAACTTAATCCTTCCCTTCGTATGTACTTTGCTTTTTGTGGCGCATCCTATACATACGGAGGTGGTTGCTAACATCAAAAGCGCGGATGAATTATTATGCTTTCTATTCGCTTTGTTTTCCATCTTTCTGTTTCTTAGAGCTAATGAAAAAGGAGATAACTTAATCCTGTTTCTTGCTACTATTTGTTATTTTATTTCATTATGTTCGAAGGAAATTGGTATCTCTTTTCTTCTTATTATTCCTTTGTTGCTTTATGTTTTCACATCTATAAACTTAAAAAGGCTGATGATGATTGCTTGCATACTTCTGGCTGCCACTGGGGCTTTCTTGTTAATAAGATGTAAGGTATTGGAGGCTGTTCCTTCCATTAATTTATCATCCCCAATAAATAATTCATTGATAGCGGCATCTAATTTTATTAGCCAAAAGACAACTGCTATTTATATTCTGTTAAGGTATGCTTTGCTCCTTGTTTTTCCACATCCTTTGTCTTGCGATTATTCTTTCGCTCAAATTCCTATTCATTCCACAAGTGATATTCTTGCACTCTTCGCAATTATTTTCTATGCCGCGATAGCCATCTATGCTCTTCTAACTATCCGCAAGAAAAGTATCTTCTCTTTCGCTATTTTATTTTATCTTATTACTATAGCTCCTGTCGCCAATATCTTTTTGATCATAGGGTCGCCAATGGCTGAACGGTTTCTATACATTCCTTCGTTAGGATTTTGCATGGGGATTACTTTGTTATTAATTCAGGTTACCAAAACGAACACCAAAATGATGAAGGATACGAATAAAAAAGCTACCCTTCGGCAATTCATTTCCATACATCCCAAATTGTTCATCGTTATCTTCATCATTGTTGGATTGTATTCCATTAAAACCATTGCTCGTAGCCAAGATTGGAGGGATAATACTTCTTTGTTCGGGCATGATATAATGGTAAGTGATAAAAGTGCACGGCTCCACTACCTGTGGGGCAATACGTTGTTGAATAAACTCTATATTGAGGAGCGTAATGCGGATAAAAAGGTTGTTTATTTAGACCAATCCATCCATGAGTTTCAAGCAGCGGTGAGGATCTTTCCGCTCGACATAGCATACCGCGACATGGCCCGGTGTTATAGCTTGCGAGGCGATGAAGATAACGCCATCGTTTCCTTTCAAAAGCTCCGCAAGTTGAATCATTATTTAGATACTTCGGATGCTTATAATATGAGTGCTTCATTTCATAACGTGGGTATTCAATACCTTCAAAAGAAACAGTTTGAAGAGGCTTTGGAGATGATGGATTCTGCTTTGGTTTTGAATCCTAATTCTTTGGAATCGCATAACGACAAAGGCAGTGTATTAGCCGCATTAACGAGGCGGAATGAAGCTATCAGAGAGTTTCAAAAGGTGATTGCGATGAATCCAAAATTCGGAAAAGCTTATAAGAATATCGGCATTAATTTTGCCAGTATGAACGACTTTCCGATGGCATTGAATTATTTTATTAAAGCCTCCGAATGCGACACTTTGGATGCAGATAATTACAAATATATCGCCACTATTTATCAGGCTCTGGGTGATGCTGCGAAGGCAAAGTTTAATTTCGATAAGGCGGCATCGTTATCCGGTCGGTAACAATAATTGGTTTAAGATTTTTTGGGATTCCCAAATCGGTATAGTACAGTGATAAAAGCATTTTGCGGTGAAGGGAGCGTTAATACATAGCCGAAAATTGTTTCCACTATCTCGATGCCCCTGTGATGGGGGCTGCGAGTTTGGATACCCCTGTGCCGATGTCGGATGCCTTGGAAAATAATTTCCTCCCCAAAGCACGGTTCGAGCAGATGTTGTTGCAATTGATCAGCTATTAAAAAAAGAAACAGGCTGCTGAAATAAAAAAAGCAGTACATTATGTACCGCTTTTTTGTTTTATGATTGATGAAGAACCTTTTACTTCTGCACTACAAACTTTCCTCTTATGCTTTCCTTCTCGCTTCTTACTTCATAGAAATAAATGCCTGCGCTCCAGGTGGAAATAGAGATGGTATTATCAATGCAGGTGAGTGATTTTTTATAAACTTCATTACCCAAAAGGTCGGTGATGATAAGTTGATTGGGGGAATTAGTTGATTGGTGAATATTCAAAATACTATTGGCTGGATTGGGATAAACCTTCACCGTGAATGGTTGTGAAGAAGGATTATTTATCCCTAATGTAGTACCGATAATATTTACAGTTACCATTGAATTCTTGGTGCGTTGCAAGAAGATCGAATCATCGCAATAGGTACTTGAACAGCCTGTGGAATCAGCAATGGTAAGACAAATGGTATAGTACCCGCTATCGGCATAAACATGACTTGGGAATTGTGTGGAATCATGAGTATTATCGCCCCAACTCCAGTAATAATGCAATGGACCATTCCCAGTAGAATTATTATATCCTATGTAATGATGTGCTTGTGAAGTATCGGCATGAAGCGTAAAGAAAGAATTGCAAGCACTGTTATTGCTAATTTCAACAGGGACTCCTACAGGATTACTCCAAAAACCTCCCAACACAAAATTCCTGATGTCTGTATAGGTATGGGTAGAAATATCAAAACTAAAAAAAGCACCATTGCCAAGATTATACAAAGTTGTATCCCCTCCAAAAGGAACTAATCCATAAAGTTTACCATTACTTGCTTGCATCAAGCCACCTTCAGTAATTCCAACGCTTCCAGTCATCCATCCAGTCGCAAAAGCGAAATCATGTAAGTCTGTATAAGTGTGATTTGAAATATTATAACTGAAAATAACGCCACCATTATTAGCTCCGCCAGCACTCGTTACACCATACAACAAACCATTAGATGCATGAAGCAATTTACCATAAGGTTGGGAACCTGTTGCTGTTGAAAAATCATGAAGATTAATATAGGTATTGGTAGTAGTATCAAAACTGAATATGTTCCCTACACCATTAGCACCTCCTGCACTCGACATTCCATAAAGTAGTGCTCCATTATTTACTTGGATCAAAAATGGTCCACCCCGGTTGACAGCATCAAAATTATGAATGACCATAAATGAATTTGTAGAGATATCAAAGCTGAATAAAGTACCATAATTATTGGTTCCCCCTTCTTCTGTTGTTCCATATACTAAGCCACTATTAACTTGTATTGGTGTTCCAGAAGCGATAGTGCCTGTTGTTGCACTACTAAAATCGAAAGCATCATGAACAGAATCTGTATTAACATCATATTTTGCTATTGAACCATCAACACTCCAATAGGAGCTTGATACAGTCCAATTAAAGTAATATAATGATCCGTTATTAGCTTGTAAAAATCCTTGATAGGCACCTCCACCAAGTCCCTGATTATTTATATGATGAGTAAAATTAACAGGGTTCACTTCATAAGTAAAGCCATTACAGCAATTATCAACCGTTAATCCGTAAAGCCTACCATTATTTGCCTTGCAAAAGGAGCCTACAATCCAATTATCACCAGTCATTGCGTAGTCAATTGTATCACTAAAATAACCAGTGCCATCGGCATTGATTTTAATAATTGTTGCACCGCCGTTTTGGTTTTGTGTAGCGAATACAAGTTGAGGAACTTGTGCCTTCATTGTTAATCCTGCAAGGCAGAACAGGAGCATTAAGATTGTGTAAATTTTTTTCATTGTTTTATTTTTATTGATTATACTATAATTTTTATTGTCCAACCTCCTAACGGGTTTTTCTCCCGTCAGGTTTTGATATTTGTGTTTCCATATTTTATTAGTATTCATTTAAAGGAATTCTCTGTTCAGGCATTTGGCAAAAGTAGTAAAATTCGAGATGATGTTTGTTGAGATTTTAAATTATCAAAACCTGACGGGAGAAAAACCCGTCAGGAGGTTGGACAGAATCACCTGACGGGTGTTATGGTCATTCGTTTTACTATTTTAAAATTGTTAATTGTATTATAAATCAGTGTATTATTAGATGAAGTACGAGATTATTTGCGCCAGCGGGGATATTATTTGAGCTGGCGGGGTTCCCCGCTGACCAAAAAGGTATCCCCGCTGGCGTAGAAAGTATCCCCGCTGGGCAAAAAGGTATCCCCGCTGACGCAGAAAGTATCCCCGCTGGGCAAAAAGGTATCCCCGCCGGAGCAAAAAGTATCCCCGCTGACGCAGATAATATCCCCGCTGCCGTAAATAATCCACCCACCTGCGTGAAAAGGGAAGGAAAAAATCGGAAGAAACCTACCCTTTGCGTAGCTGCAACAACTACCGGAATTGTTGCAAGAAAATTTGGTCTGTTTACATTCAGACCGCTACCATCAGGGTTTCAAACCGAGCATCGAAAGGGGAATTTCAGATTCTCTGTAAGAACCAGGCATTAATAAGAAGAATAAATAGTTACAATACTACAACCTTCACACCCCTATATCCCCGTAAACAGAGGGAAGCAGAACGGTTAATGGAAATGGGAAAAAGTTATCAACAATTAAGAGTTGCAACGGCTAATATCCTCTGAAAGGAGCAGAAAACACCAATTCTACATGGTCTTCAATTCCGCGACGAGCTTGGTGAGGGCGACTTTGGCATCGCCAAATAACATGCTTGTTTTGGGATTGTAGAAGAGTTCGTTTTCGATGCCTGCATATCCGGCATTCATGCTTCTTTTATTGACTATTATATGGTGTGCATTTTCTACATCGAGGATGGGCATTCCGTAGATTGGGCTGGTCGGGTCGTTATGTGCCGCAGGGTTCACAACATCGTTAGCTCCTACTACTAATACAACATCGGTGGTGGGGAATTCGGGGTTTATTTCTTCCATTTCGATCAGCTTGGAATAATCTACATTGGACTCGGCAAGGAGGACATTCATGTGTCCTGGCATCCGTCCTGCTACGGGGTGAATGGCATACTTGACTTCTACTCCGCGTTCTTCGAGAAGGTTTTCTAATTCATGGATAACATGCTGGGCTTGCGCCACTGCCAAGCCGTATCCTGGAACGATGATTACTTTCTTGGAATAATTCATCAGCACTGCCAAATCGGAGATGGAAATATCTTTTATAGAACCGCTCATGGTGCCGCTTGCGCCTGTTATAGTTCCGCTTTCTCCAAATGCTCCGAAGATGACATTGAAGAGGGGGCGATTCATGGCTTTACACATAACGATGGTTAATAAGGTCCCTGCCGAACCGACTAATATTCCGCCTGTAAGCATTACTTGGTTGTGATACAAGAACCCTCCAAAGGCGGCTGCTACGCCAGTGAATGAATTGAGGAGGGAGATAACAACGGGCATGTCTGCGCCGCCGATAGGGACAACGAACATGACACCATATATCAGAGCCATGGCAAAGACTAAATAGACATACTTGATGTCGGTAGTTCCGCTGAATACAATGAAGGCAGCGAAGGCGGCGATGCCTAACAACCAGATATTGTTGATGAGATTATAACTCGGTACGCGGACGGATTTGCTCAAGGTGCCGTTTAGTTTTGCGAAGGCAATCATACTACCAGAGAAGGAAACACTGCCGATGATTAATCCGGAGATGATGGTGAAGATTGTTTTCATCGTTGGAGGCACGGGGGCTTCTTCGAGGTGAGAGAATTCTATTAAAGAAATTAAGCCCGCACAAGCACCACCCATTCCGTTGAAGAGGGAAACCATCTCTGGCATTTTGGTCATCTTTACCTTTCGGGCGGCTACTGCCCCGATAATGGTTCCGATGACGATGCCTCCTATGATAAGAATTATTTTTATTGGTTCCAGCGAAGTATGGTGATGCAAAACAATGGTTCCGACAATAGCCATGAACATTCCCATGGCTGCCCAAAGGTTTCCTTTGCGAGCAGTCTCGGGATGGCTCAACATCTTTAATCCTATTACGAAAAGGACGGAAGCGAGAAGGTATATTATATTTAAGATATGGTTTTCCATGATTTACTTCTTTGGTTTCTTCTTAAAAAGTTCGAGCATACGATCTGTTACTACAAATCCTCCGACTACATTCAGCGTTCCTAAGATGACCGCTATGAAACCTAGGGTCAGAGCCATAATATTATTAGAGTCTGCCTCCAGCATCACGATGATAGCTCCTATAATTACAACGCCGTGGATGGCATTTGCACCTGACATAAGGGGGGTATGCAATACCGAGGGCACCTTCCCGATAACTTCTATCCCGACAAAAACGGAGAGGATAAGGATAAAGATTTTATCTATATGAAGTCCTAAATAACTAATGATTTCTTCCATTCTAATATAATTTAATTAAGCCAACACGGGTTTGGCGAGGCTGGGGTGAACAATTTGTCCTTTGTGGGTAATCAGTGATCCATGGGTAATTTCTTCGTGCAGATCCCATTTGAAGCCGTCTTTGGTGGCGAGATGAAGGAGGAATGCCTGGATATTCTTGGCATATAATTCACTTGCATTCATCGGTAGGAGGCTCGGCAGATTCGATTCACCGATGATAGTAACTCCATGTTTCACGACCGTCTTATTCAATTCGCTTAACGGGCAATTACCGCCTTGTTCCACTGCCATATCCACAATGACAGAGCCTAATCGCATACTCTTCACCATGTCTTCTGTAACGAGAATGGGGGCTTTCCTTCCGGGAATTAATGCGGTAGTGATGACAATATCCGCATCCGAGATATGCTTAAACAGCAATTCCTGTTGTTTTTTCAAGAAATCCTCACTGACAGCCTTCACATAGCCGCCTTCGGTTTTGATGGAGTCATCGCCTTTTAATTCAATGAACTTCCCGCCTAACGATTCTACCTGTTCCTTGGTTTCAGGACGAATATCGGATACTTCCACGATAGCTCCGAGCCTTTTGGCGGTCGCTACGGCTTGCAATCCGGCTACTCCGGCTCCCATAATTACTATTTTCACTGGTTTGATGGTTCCTGCGGCGGTCATCATTAAGGGAAAAATCTTGCCCAGGGTATCGGCTGCCATAATCACGGTTTTATACCCTGCGAGGTTACTTTGCGAACTCAAGGCATCCATTTTTTGAGCGCGGGAAATACGTGGAATAGCATCCACCGAAAAGCTCGTAATTCCTTTATCCGCCAAAGCCTTGACCAATTCCGGATTCGTGGCTGCCCATAGGAACGAGAGGAGGATGGAATCAGCCTTCATCATCGCTATTTCGGAGGGATTCGGGGCATTCACCTTGAGGACGACATCTGCCATTCCAAACAAGGAACCGGCATCGGGAATAATGGTTGCTCCGCTATTAATATACATGTCATCGGAGAAGTAGGAACTCAATCCGGCACTTTTCTCGACCATTATTTCAAATCCTGCGGCGATTAAACTTCTGACAACATCGGGGGAGAGCGCGACGCGGTTCTCTTTTTCCTTTGTTTCCTTCGGGACGGCTATTTTCAAGTGGTTTAGTTTTTAGTAGATACCAACGAATGTTTGGGGCGGCAAAGATATAAAATAGGATGGATAATTAATAATATAACTATTAGTATTAAAAAGGATGCCTGATTCCGCTAATTCAACCGTTCAGACAATCTAAATGGAAGCTCTGTTATTAGGGGACATATTTTATTAAATGATGGCCGAAACTCCTTAAAAAGTAGCGGGGTAAATATCGTTCCCAGCGGGGTAAATATCAATGCCAACGGGGTTTTTATCTCTGGCAGCGGGGTTTTCATCAATCCCAGCGGGGTAAATATCAATCCCAGCGGGGTTTTTATCAATGATTGGCGGCATTATTTGATATTTTGATGATAGGTAGTAGGGGGTAACTGCCTTTAAATTAAAATGCTCCACAGACGATTTATTCGTTTAAAGAGCCTTTTGCTCCCTATTTAATGATCGGGAATTTGGCTCCCCGATGCCTTCCAAAAGTTAAATACCTGCCTGCAGAAGACGCGCCTTAAGAGAATTACGAATGCGAAACCGAGCCTTTAATTGGCATCTTTTATGATTTTATAAACCGGCTGGTAGTTCTCCCAGGTAATCCATCGCGCCATATCAGCACCGATATAAGTGAGGAACATGCCCATTTCGGTGGCTTCGCGATAGCCGGGAATCGGTTGAATTAAATCCGCATTTTCATTCAGATAAACCGTCGTCGGGTAAGACATTTTGGAGTTTAAGAAGAAGATGGCGAGGTCGTTTACCTTGCTATCGGGCTGTTTGATGTATAATTTCCCTTTGTAAGTAATGGTATCTTCCTTCTCGGAATTGAATTTTACAGCGATGAAATATTTGTTCATATAATCTATCACCATCGGGTCCTTGAAAGTGGTTGCATCCATCCTTTTGCACCATCCGCACCAGTCGGTATAGACGTCTATAAAGATCTTTTTAGGGCTGGAGGCAGCCATTTTCAGGGCTTCTTGGAGAGAATGCCATTTAATTTCTTTTGCCGCACCGGCAGGCTGCGTATTTACAGCCATAGGCTGGGAAAAGGCAGAGCCGAGTGAGGCGATTACAGCGAAAGCAAGGACGATAATTCTTTTCATCGGAGTATATTATTATTAATTATTGAGGATGCAATATTACTAATTATCTTAAAAATCGGTTATCTCGTCGTCTTCAGCTATTTTGAATATCATAAGCGGAATATCGGCGTGGTATGCCATCTTTCTACTGATACTTTTACCGAACAGGCGGTTGTAAAGCACCTTTTTTCGGGATGACAGAGCCAACAAATCTATCTCGTTATGATGGATAAAGTCCTGCAACCCCTCGAACACATTTTTATTCTCTAGCAATTGGAAATGGATGTTCGGGTAGTCCGCCTTTTCTGTAACCTGGAGGTGAAAAGTGTCCAACATACTGTATTCAAAGTCGTGAATCATCTCGCCATCATCAATATGGAGGACAGTAATCCGTGAATCGAAGAGCTTGGCAATCAAAACCAAGTCATCAAGGGCATTAAAGTCATTAAAATGATAGTTCGTAGCGAATACGATGTTCTTAAATTCCAAACTGGCAGCCTTGATAGGGATGGCGAGAACGGGTATCTCGGTCTTTTCGATTACATCATGGGTATTACTGCCGAAAATCACCTCCCCAACACCAGTCGAACCCTTGGTTCCCATTACTATCATGTCGGCAGCAATTTCTTTGGCGATGCCTACAATTTCGTTCACGGTGGAGCTACCATCTTTCACGATAATATCGTATTTAATATCGCTGGCGGCATACTTTTTATCCTTCAAAATGGCATCCAATGTTTCGGACACTTCTTTTCTTAATCCTGCTTCGGCTGCGGTATCTTTCGGGATATTCTTAACGTAAATGGGGAGGTAATAGGAGTGAAAAAAAGTAATTTTAGCCCCCGTAAGATGTGCTAATTCGACGGCATACCGAACGGCATTGTGGGCATTTTTAGAGTAATCGGTCGGAACAAGAATCGTTTTTATCATAGTATCATCGTTAGCCTCGGAGGGAGGATTTTATTAAGAGGCGAAATTAGTAAAAATATCTCACGAATTATCAAGTGTCTTCCGAAATGATTTATTCCTAATAATGTAATATTGCAAAGTCCTATCCAAAGAAAAAAGGATGAAAACCGCACCATATAAATACTCCAAATAATGAATGCAAAAGAAAAGATATTTTTCCCAAACTTAGATGGGCTTCGGTTTTTCTGTTTCCTTTCTGTATTCTGTTTCCATAGTTTTTTCACGGATATTCCTTCCATTAAGTCAGATCCGGTGTATCATTTCATAAAAAAATCGTTGGTAGAGAATGGAAACATCGGGGTCAACTTTTTCTTTGTATTGTCTGGTTTTTTAATCACTTTTTTATTAATTAAAGAGAAGGTGGAATATGGTCACATCCACATTTTCAACTTTTGGATGCGGCGCATATTAAGAATCTGGCCTCTTTATTTCCTATGCGTGTTGTTCGGCTTTGAAATATTCCCTTTATTAAAAGCATTTTTCGGACAAACGCCTAATGAAACTGCCCATTTGTGGAATTATTTAACCTTCACCAGCAATTTTGACATGATCAGGATGGGGTCGCCGGATGCTTCCAATTTAAGCGTATTGTGGAGCGTAGCTATCGAAGAACAATTTTACTTTATTTGGCCCCTTTTGCTCTCTTTTATTCCGGTGCGCAGGTATCCGGTATTATTTATTGGTATCATTGCAGGAACATTAATATTCAGAGCCTGCAACGAAGATTATATGGTAACACAATACCACACATTTTCGTGTATCGGAGACATGGCGGTGGGGGCTTTAGGAGCTTATATTGTTCAAAGCATGAAGTGGAAAAGAAAGATTGAATCATTAAAAAAAATCCAAATCTTAGGTATTTATCTCTGTTTCTTTATTGTTTATTTTTTCAATAAAGAAATCCTTTTATCCAACTCTGTGGTGGCGATTTTCGACAGATTAATCATCGCCATCTTGATTTTATTCATTATTTTAGAACAAAATTATGCGCAAAATTCATTCTTTAAAGTATCGCGCTTGAAGATGATTTCAAAACTTGGAATCATTAGTTATGGATTGTATTGTTTGCATTTTATCGGCATCTTGATTACCTTAAACTGTACCAAATTAATACATCTCAACAATACTATTTGGGGAGTAATGATAGCAGAATTTCTCGGTTCGTTAGCGGTTACGATTCTTTTATCCAAAATAAGTTATCAATTTTTTGAAATAAGATTCCTGAAATTAAAGAATCGGTTTTCGTACTTCACAAAAGAGTAACGGGCTTTAATCTTTTGTCCTTAAATTTTATTTATACCCGCCTTGTTTCTTTAAATTAGAACTATTTATTCTTGGAACTTACCGCCCTACAGTTGCCGATTATTATCTGGGATAGCTCCGAAAAATGGCTATAACACACTCTCCTTCAAATCGCACCTGTTGTTATGTAATAAGCTCATTAATAGCTTATATAGGCATACCAATACCCTTTATTATCTTATTGTTAGGAAACTGGAGATTTCAAATCCCCTGCAATGCCGTGGTATTCCCCAACAATGCCGTCGCAATCCCATGTGATGAATTATGAAAGTAGTCCAATAATAGCATCCCTACGGAGCTTGACAAAATCTATCTCTATACTAATAGCATCCCTGTAAAATCTCGCAAACCCCCGTAGGGCTGCATCATAATAGAAAAAAATGTGTCTGAAAATCCACAAATCCAGTATGGGTGTCATCGGATAAAATCCATAATCAAACAGATGATGGCCGCGAACAAAAATTTTGAAATTTTTCTTGCCATGACATTCACATTTCGAGTAAATATTCCGACGATGCGTCCTCCCCGTCGCAACGCTTATAAAATATTACAAGGCAATATCAGCATTACTCATATCACAAATAATATCCTTACCATGCTTCAGCTCCGTATGGGTCAGATTTCCCGAATTATTGTAACTAATATCCTTCGCTACCACCACTGTTTTCTCCGAAAACAAGACCTTAAAATGAGCCTCCAAACCATCATCAAAATCTTCCGTATCACCTTTATTCACAGCCTTGTTAGTTATCTTCACAGTGGTCACCATTTCCACGTCCTGCATAGCATCTACGCTCTCGAAGGTGCCGATTTGCAATAATTTCAGAGCTAATCTCTTGACGAATTCAACGCCCTCGCCCTCCAATAATTGATGTGCCTTTTGTTTCTCATCACTATCGAAGGAATCCATGATAATTTTTGTTTTCATAGTATCTTTTTTATGTTTAATATATTATCTTTTCGCGAGGCGATGTATAAGAAAATTCTCAATCAATCGTGGCACCGCAAAAGTATGATGATACTCCTTTTTTATCCATATAAAATCGCTTGGAAACACATCACTTTTCTTCACCACAAGATGAATAAAAACCGCATGAATAGCTTGATGTGAGAGTTTATGAATGATTTTTTCGCTGCACGATTGAACAACAATTTTAGTACGATGAAACAACCGTTTCCACTCATCGCTTTCCTGTAAATCCTCCATCGAAACCGCCGAATCAAGCTCTATCAAAGGCAATTCATACAAGCTTTTCCAGATGTCGTTATCCGTTCTTTTATGTAACGCCATTTCCTTCCCCTTTTCAATATAAAGATAGTAAAAATACCTGTCTTTTATCGCCGATTTCTTACCTTTTACCGGTAATAAATGTATAACATTATCTCGGTATGCAATACATTCGGCAACAAACACACAAGCCCCGCAATCAGGGCGATTAGGCTTGCATTGGATACTACCAAATTCCATGATTGCCTGGTTAAAATCAGCCGGAAATTTATGACTGATAAGGGTATTCGCGATACTCTCGAATTCTTTCTTGCCAATACCCGTATTTATCGGTGTATAAATCCCAAAATAACGACTAAGAAACCGAAAAACATTGCCATCCACCACCGCATTCGGATGATGATACGCGAAAGAAGAAATCGCTGCCGCCGTATAGCTGCCAATTCCTTTCAGCTTCAATAAATCTTCGTACGTATTCGGGAAGATACCGCCAAAATCTTGTACAACTATCTTCGCCGTGTGATGCAAATTTCTGGCGCGAGAGTAGTAACCCAGCCCTTGCCATAGTTTTAAGACCGTATCTTCATCAGCTTTCGCGAGATCGAATACGGTAGGGAAATTTTTCAGGAATCTTTCGTAATAAGGCAGTCCTTGTTCGACCCGAGTTTGTTGAAGAATTACTTCTGAAAGCCATATTTCATAAGGGTTTCGGCTATTTCTCCACGGAAGCGATCGTTTATTTTCATCGTACCATGCAAGCAGTGTGGCAGTGAAGTCCATCACTCGAAATCATCATATAAAAGATACTTCTTTCTGATGATTTTATACGCCTTAATGTCAGTTTGCCAGCTCATCCTGATAGCATCTTCCCCGATGTTGTTTTTGATTTGCGTCCGAAGCATTGAAGTGCCCGCCAACTGGTCAAAGAAGGGCGAAAAGAACTTCTCTTTATTGGGATAATCATCGTATAATGCCTTCAACCAATACAGATAAATCTGCTTTGTATTCTTGATATACACATCCCCGAATTGTTTCAGGTTTAATCCATTACATTCTACACCCTCATAAGGTGGATTCTTCGCCATATTAGGAATTGTTTTCGGGATAAACTTATGATTTCCCTTCTTGAAGTTAGGATACCCGATCATCTCGAATGGTTTGTCCGTCCCTCTGCCCACACTGACGGGCGTTCCCTCAAATAAACCCAACGTAGGGTACAAATATACCGCCGACATGGTAGTAAGATTCGGGGAAGGCTTGATAGGGAGCTGGTAATAATCTGCATGGTGGTAATTTTCACATAAGATATAGGTCAGGTCGCATCGAATATTGTTCTTTAACCATCCTTCGCCATTGATCATCATCGCAAATTCCGCCAAGGTGCATCCATGCACTATCGGAACGACATCCATCCCGACAAAAGTGCTAAACTTCTTATCCAACACAGGACCATCTACATAAAAGCCATTAGGGTTTGGGCGGTCAAGGATAAGGAGCGGCTTTTTATTGTCAGCACAAGCCTGCATCACGAGGTGTAAGGTCGAAAGATAGGTGTAAAAACGTACCCCCACATCCTGAATATCGAACAACACAATATCAACTCCCTGCAAGTCCTTAGCATTGGGGGCGGTATGCTTACCAAAGAGGGAAATAATGGGTATTCCGGTCTTGGTATCTAATGAATTTTCGGACTCTTCACCTGTTCCTGCCGTCCCTCTGAATCCATGTTCCGGAGCGAAGATAACATTCACCTTAATCCCTAACGAAACAAGACTGTCCACGATATGAACCTTCCCGATCATAGACGTATGGTTCGCAATGATGCCTACAACTTTCCCCTTCAACAACGGAAGGTACAAAGAAGTGCGTTCAGCACCGACTTTTATGGATTTATTCGTGGCATCCTTCACCATATTCGGCGCTTGGGCATACAGGTTATTCCCGATGAATAAGAGAATAAGCGTTAATGATATTATATAATTCTTCATGGGTGTAAAATTATAAAAAGGTTCAGAAAGATTAATCATCATCCTGTAACGGATGACCTGAAATGCTATCATAATGGCTTTTTGATTGATACTATTTTCCGTAATTTTGTGGCGATTAAAAATTATTCATTATGAAAACTGTTGCCCGTGCTATCGTTCCCGTTTTATTGTGTTCGCTTCTGTTAATTTCTTCTTGCAAAACCGATTTTAAACCAGCAGAAGTTAATTCAGGGTTTGCTGTTTTCAGCTATCCTTTATACCTTGGCTCCGATTTTATGTCTGGCTTTACCGATGGCGCATTAAGTAATGCCGGACAACGAAATTCCATCCCTTATTTATTCAATCAACAGCTTAATAAGAATGGAATCAAGACCGTGTATAATCAGCATTTTGTCGCTATGAATAATGGTTACGGCTTAAACTTCCCAGCTACGCAGCCTAAGTTCTATACTTCGTTTCATCTCGGGTATAAAACCGATTGTATGAACATCAATTCGCTCTTCCCGCTACACGATTCCATTAATATTAATGATGTTTCCTTAAACAATGAACTGATCTACTACCAAACCGGTGCTTATTATTCCGTGATGGGTATTCCGTATGCCAAAATCACAGATTATACCGACAGCTCTATGGGCATTCCGGGTGGTAAAAGCCCTTATTACCCACAGCTTGCCAGCTTCCAAAGCCAATCCTATATCTTAGGCGATGCACTTGCACAGCCTTTCACTTTTTTCTTGCTCTGGGCAGGGATGGAGGATGTATTTAATTACGCATTACGTGGCGGCGAGATAGATTCCATCACCGATTTCAATACCTTCGATACCCAGTTCGACATCGTCTTAGACAATCTCCTATCCAGTTCGCAAGGAGCACATGGCGTGGTTGCCAATATCCCCGATTTAGACGTTTTTCCGTTCTTCACTACCGTACCTTGGAATGGAATGGTGCTTACCGATTCTCAAGCCAATGCCCTTAAAGTAAGTCCTTTTGGATTTTTGGGCTACGAAGTCGGTCCCAACGGGTTTATTATTTATGATCCTACCGTTACCCCTATTCCTTATCGCAAAATGACCGCTGATGAATATGTTTTATTAACCGTCAATACCGATTCTCTTAAATGTAATAATGTCGGTGTGCTCGATTCCATTCCGCCTCACTATGTTTTAGACCACTTCGAGGTAGTTAAAATCAATGCCGCCATCGCCCACTTCAATGCCAAGATAAAAGCTGCCGCCACTGCTCATAATATCCCCGTGGTGGATATGAATTCCTTCTTCAGGAAGGTGAAAAACGGATATTATTACAACGGAATCTTCTTCAGTTCAGAATTTATCAAAGGCGCATTCTTTTCCTTAGATGGCTACCACCCGACTGCCCAAGGGTACGGTTTATTAACCAACGAATTTATCAAAACCATCAACAGTTTTTATCATTCCAATATTCCTTTGGTGGATGTTACGCGGCTGCCCGGAATCATCTTTCCATAAGACGAAGTATCCTTCTTGAAACCATTTCCTGAAAACCGACATTTTGAGGTTTTGCTGAAAATGTTCTTTTGGAACAAAAGAGATAATTGTGAACCTTCAAAAATGTTCTTTTGGAGTAACTAGATTAAAAAACTTTTTTCAGGACAAGTACATGGAAAAAGTTTTTTAATCTAGTTGCTCCAAAAGAAGTCTTTTGAAACAATGTATATAATCATAATGCTCCAAAAGAAGTCTTTTGAAGGTTTAGGATTATCTCTTATGTTCCAAAAGTGATTTCGCCCCCTTTTTACACTTAAAACTTGGTTTAGAAGCCCGATTTTGGAGAAGAATACTTTTTATTAAACGCCCCAAAACACCATTTCCCCACCCTTTCCTACTTTTGCCACAAGAAAAATGAAGATGGTTAATGATTTTTTGGGATGAAGAAAGTTAAAGAACGATGCTTGAGATATTAATATTTGTTATTGGACAATTGCTGATTAATTTAATTATACGCCTTTTGAATAAAGGAAAGGTAACCTATATCTTTTGTTCTATTTCAACAATTTTATTTGCTTGGCTAATGCTTATTTATCCCAATTGGAGCTGGCGAATTGATAACTTTTTTTATCCTCCAGAACCTAATCAAATAAGATGTGGGAATGTTTGGTTAGGAGTCGCAATGTTTCAATGGTTTGTTGGAATGCCATTAGTAGTCGTTCTTCAAAGTATTTTTAATAAACGCATACATAGAATGAATCTTCTAAAAGAAAAATATCGGGAGCAAAAGGAGAAATTTTTGGAAAGATATAAGTTTTTTTGGGGAGGATAACTTTAAACTTTAATCCTCATCCCTCAAATTATTCAAAGCCTCATTAATCTCCCTCAAAGTCCGGCTATGATTCTGTTTCCTCGCAAGGAGGATTCCTTTTTCATAACAGGCAATAGCCTCCTCTTTCTTGTTTAATTTCTCATATAATTTTCCGCAATGGTAATAAGTCGGGAGGTAATCTTCATGGTCATGCAGCAGGTTTTCAAAGATGGTTAAGACAGCATCGTCTTGCTCCATTTTAATATATTCCAATGCCAGAGAATACTGTAGGAATGGGTCATTCGGCTCCTCTTGAAGGAAAGTTTTCAATTGTTCAATGTGATCATTTTGCATAAGACTTTTTATTTATTAGTATTTAATTAAATTTGCACACCCAAAAGAAAAATAAGAGGGGCAAAATTACGATGAAAATATTAGTTTGCATAAGCCACGTTCCTGATACGACCACAAAAATCAGTTTTATAGAGAATAATACCAAGTTCAATGCCGTAGGAGTGCAGTTTATTATCAATCCTTACGATGAAATTGCCCTTGCCCGCGCCCTCGAATTAATAGAAGGCACTGATGGCACGGTTACGGTGATTAATGTTGGGGATATTTCCACAGAACCCACTATCCGCAAGGCTTTGGCGATAGGTGCTACCGATGCTATTCGTGTTAATGCTGCCCCAAGAGATGGCTATTTTGTTGCTTCGCAAATAGCTGCTATCGCTAAGGAAATGAACTTCGATTTTATCCTTGCCGGCAGAGAATCTATTGACTATAACGGCGGACAAGTTCCTGCTATGATTGCTGAATTATTGGGCATTCCATCGGTATCTATCGCTAAGAAATTAACGATTGATAGCGCGACAGCAACCATCGACAGAGAGATTGAAGGAGGCAAGGAAATTGTTTCGATTCCATTTCCATTTGTTGCCGGAGCCAGCGAAGGAATGGCTGAACCGAAGATTCCAAACATGCGTGGCATCATGTCTGCCCGTACTAAACCTTTGGTCGTGAAGGAGGCTTTGGCGGTTGATTTGTTGCAAGAGATTAAGATTTATGATACCCCAAAACCCCGTGGTCAGGTGAAGTTGATTTCGCCTGATAATGCTGGTGAATTGATAGAGTTGTTGCACTCCGAAGCTAAGGTTATTTAATTACAAATAAAGAAAAAGAATATGTCAGTTTTAGTTTATGCAGAGAATACCGGAGGACAATTTAAGAAGTCGGTCTATGAATTAGTGTCTTATGGAAAAGCCATTGCCGATCTTTTGAAGACGAATTTATCGGTTGTTTCAATTGGAAATGTGAGTAATGAAAACCTTGCTACGCTTGGGAAATATGGTGCTGCCAAAGTTTTGAATTGTGCGAATGAGAAGTTCAAAGATTTTAATTCACAAGCCTTTGCTTCTATCATCAGCAATGCCGCAACTTCTGAAAATGCTAATGTTGTTATCATCTCCAATTCCTTTGCTGGTAAGGGATTAGCTCCACGAGTTGCTATTAAGTTGAAAGCTTCGTTTGCTGCTGGTGCAACTGAATTGCCTGCTATTGGTGATAGCTTTATTGCTAAGACTGGAGCGTATTCAGGAAAAGCTTTTGCTAATGTTCAATTGACATCAGCAATGAAAGTTATTTCATTAAATCCTAACTCTTACAAGGTTGTAGAATCGGGTGGGACGGCAGAAGTTGTTGCATTTGATGTTGCAATTAATGAAAATGAATTTAAATCAACAGTTAATGAAATAGTTAGAGCAACAGATAAAATTTCTTTACCCGATGCGGAACTTGTTGTATCTGGAGGAAGGGGTTTAAAAGGTCCTGAAAATTGGGGAATGATTGAAGAGATGGCGAACTTGCTTGGTGCCGCAACTGCTTGTTCTAAGCCGGTTTCGGATGCTGACTGGAGACCCCATTCAGAACATGTTGGACAGACAGGAATTGCTATCAGTCCGAATCTTTATCTTGCCGTTGGAATCTCTGGTGCTATCCAACATTTGGCTGGTGTAAGTTCTTCAAAGTGCATTGTTGTAATAAACAAAGATGCTGAAGCTCCTTTCTTCAAAGCCGCTGATTACGGCATTGTTGGTGATGCTTTTGAAGTTGTTCCAAAGTTGATAGAAGCCTTGAAGAAGTTTAAAGCAGCACATAACTAAATGAAAAAAGTAAGGTTAGAGGTCGTTGGTTTATCTTATAGTCAGACGCAATCTGGTGCGTATACTTTGGTGCTTGGCGAGAAAGGCGGGAAGCGAAGGTTGCCTATTATCATTGGTGGATTTGAAGCACAAGCGATCGCAATCGAGATTGAAAAGATGACTCCAAGCAGACCATTGACTCATGACTTATTCAAGACTTTTGCTTCTTCATACAATATTGAGATTACTGAGATCATCATTTATAACCTTGTCGAAGGGGTTTTCTTTGCAAAGTTGGTTTGTAATCGTGATGGAAAGGAAACAGAAATTGATGCAAGAACTTCTGATGCAATAGCTATTGCCGTTCGATTTGAATGTCCGATTTATACCTATGAATTCATCCTGAAAGATGCCGGAGTTCTATTAGATGAGAGCGTAGGTGAGGAAGATGAATTCGCAGAGAAAGCTTTGCAAATTGATAAACCTAAATTCTCTGAAACAGAACTTTCTTCTTATACTACGGCTGAATTAAATGACCTCCTGAATGCCGCCATCGAAGATGAGAATTACGAGAAGGCATCGAAGATTCACGAGGAATTGAATAAGAGAAAACAATCTTAGCTGGTGTTCTCAAAACATTAAAATTATCTTATGAACTCAACTTATATAATTGACGGAATCCGTACACCTGTTGGCAAGCATACGGGTTCCTTATCAAGCATTCGGACTGATGATTTGGCTGCTCTTGTCATCATAGAATTATTGAACAGAAATCAAAACATTAATCCTGCTGAAATTAATCATGTGATCCTTGGTTGTGCTAATCAAGCTGGTGAGGATAACCGTGATGTGGCGCGTATGGCGTTGCTACTTGCAGGGGTTCCGCATACTGTTTCCGGTGAGACCGTTAATATTTTATGTGCATCTGGAATGGCTGCCGTCATCAATGCTTCCGGTGCAATTGCTTTGGGAAATGGTGACTTGATGATTGCAGGCGGGGTGGAGAGTATGACCCGTGCTCCGTTTGTTTTATCAAAGAGTTCACAGGCATTCGGGAGGAACATGGAGCTATTCGATACCAGCATCGGGTGGAGATTCGTAAATCCTAAAATGAAGAAACTATACGGCACAGATTCCATGGGTGAAACTGCCGAGAATGTTGCCGAACTATATAAAATCAATCGTGAGGATCAGGATATATTTGCATACAATTCTCAGATGAAAGCTACTACTGCAATGAACAAAGGTCGCTTTAAGAAAGAGATCATTGCAGTTGAGATTCCTCAAGGAAAGAAGCCTTCTATTTTCTTCGATCATGATGAGTTTATTAAACAAGATACTACCATAGAAATCTTATCTAAACTTAAAGCTGTCTTCCGAGAGAATGGCAGTGTTACTGCCGGAAACTCTTCTGGTATTAATGATGGAAGTGCTGCTTTATTATTGGCTTCTGAAGATGGTATTAAGAAAAATAATCTCAAGCCATTAGCGAGAATTGTTTCATCGGCAGTGGCTGGAGTTGAGCCAAGAATCATGGGAATCGGTCCGGTTGGTGCATCTAATCTTGCATTGAAAAGAGCAGGTCTTACATTCAAGGATATAAATATTATTGAACTGAACGAAGCATTCGCCGCGCAAGGTCTTGCCTGTATTCGTGAATGGAAATTAGAAGATAACGATCCTCGCATTAACCCGAACGGCGGGGCTATTGCTATAGGGCATCCGCTTGGAATGTCGGGTACAAGATTGATTCTTACTGCTGCTTTGGAATTGCAGGAGAGGAAAGAAAAATATGCTCTTTGCACGATGTGTATTGGTGTTGGGCAAGGCTATGCCGTCATCATTGAGAATGTAAATTAAATGGCAAACATCTTTGAATTCAAAGGCATTAAGCCAGTCATTCATCCCTCGGCTTTCATTCATCCTAATGCCACGGTTACCGGAAATGTTATCATCGGGAAGGATGTATATATCGGTCCTGGTGCGGCATTGCGAGGTGATTGGGGAAAGATAATTATCGAAGATGGTTGCAATGTTCAGGAGAATTGCACCGTCCACATGTTCCCTAGCTTGACGGTCACTTTGAAAGAAGGTGCGCACATCGGGCATGGAGCGGTAATTCATGGTTCTACTATCGGCAAGAATGTTTTGGTGGGAATCAATGCTGTGATCATGGATCATGTTGTGATTGGTGATAATTGCATCATCGGTGCATTGACTTTTATCCCCGAAGGGATCATTTTTCCAGAGAGAAAGGTGGTCGTTGGGAATCCTTATAAAATCATTAAAGAGGTGAGTGATGAGATGCTTGAATGGAAGACCAAAGGCACTGCTATTTATCAAGCTCTGCCAAAGGAATGTTATGAAACTTTGAAGGTTTGCAAGCCCCTTCGTAAGATTCCTAAAGATTCAACTATTCTCCCCTCTGATTACAAGACCTGGAAGAAAGTGAAGAAGAAAAATTAATATTAAAATACAAAAATGAGCAACACGATTATTAAAAAATCAGACATTAAGTTCACCGTTTCATTGGATGAAAACAAGGTTCCCTCCACGATCGAATGGATGGCGGAGGATAGCGGAATGAAAGAAACCAAGCCCTGTAAATCGGTGATGATAGGCTTGTGGGATGGCGATGAACAAACCACCATGCGGATAGATTTATGGACCAAAGAAATGACTATCGAGGAGATGAAACGCTTCTTTTACGAAACCATCGTAGGGCTTGCCGACACCTACGAAAGGGCTACGAATGAAAAGGATGTTGCCGATGAAATCCGAGGTTTTGGAGCGCACTTTTCAAAGATTGCTGATGTGGTGTAAAATTTAAAATTCCCCCTCCGATTCCCCAAAATTCCGGTTTTATAACGGAGAATGGGAGTTTTGGAGGAGGTCAGAAAATCCGCCGGAGACATATTCCAATGGAAGTTCGTTATCTTTAAAAGGAAGTTCGCTATCTTTAAAAGGAAGTTCGTTATCTTTAAAAGGAAGTTCGCTATCTTTAAAAGGAAGTTCGTTATCTTTAAAAGGAAGTTCGTTATCTTTAAAAGGAAGTTCGTTATCTTTAAATGGAAGTTCGTTATCTTTAAATGGAAGTTCGTTATCTTTAAATCGAAGGTCGTTATCTTTAAAAGGAAGGTCGCTATCTTTAAATGGAAGGTCGCTATCTTTCCATTAAAAGAGGTGGGAATGGGTTTGGGAAGGTGCATAAAAAAAGCCCCACAAAATGTGAGGCTTTAATTATTTAATAAATTAATCAGGGGTTAATTGGCTCTTCTTTGAATAGGGTCGCTCATACCGGTACCGCCTGTGGAATTAATGATTTGATGGCGGAAGTGCATCAATATTCCGGGGGTTAATCCTGTAACTAAGGTATTCGCATTTACCGAACCTTCTAATCTTGTCCAAGTGGTTCCATCTAAGCTAATCCACCATTCGTGAAAGGCATTTTGTGGGGCTGCCGGTCCTATCAATGCAATAGTTCCTGATGCCACGCCTGGGAAGCCATCGAACACCTGTTCGTGATTCCCGCCTACGCCCTGAACTATGCAGCCTGTACTTTGGACAATCACAATTTTATTACCCGTCGTATTCGCATCGCAGGCGGCTTGTATCCTAATTAAATAGGCTTTCAAAGTAGTGTTCAGGACATTGTATGCGACGTCTTTGGCAGCACCATGCGCATCCTCGTAAGCATTAATTTGAGTACCGAGAGTCGTGATTTCACCCGCCGTGAAGGCTACATAGGGGTTGCCTGTTATTTTGGATTTAATGTTCCGCGCAATCGCAGCAAGCATTGTCGTTATCCACCGTGATTCACGTTCCATAAACTACACTCCAAATGGCATCGGAAACAGGCATCGGATGGCACAAGTTGGTTTGTGCCGTCGCGCTCCAGCCTATCATGGCGGTCGCGATTAAGATTTGTAAAGATTTCTTCATTGAATTATTATTAATTAGAGATATTTTTATTGAAGCAAAATTACTGACAAATTTTTAATTAGAAATCTGCTCCCAAAACCCACTCCAAAGCCTGCCCCTATAGGACTGAATTATGCGAGAGGTTTAATAATAAAAGCAAATTATTTTGTTAGATGAATCTAATTTAGTAGTTTTGCGATCCGTATTATTAATTTAGGCTTATGAAATATTATAATGTAGCTACCTTGTTCGTCGTAGCGTGTATGGCGATGGGAATAGAAAGATTGTATGGTCAGGATTTACCTTCTATTCAGACCGACAGACCCGACCAAACCGAGTGCCCATTTATCGTTCCGAAAAATTATGTGCAGATGGAAAACGGTCTTACCTTCGAGCATACCAACAAGCTGCTTCGATCGTTTTCGTTACCTACTATGCTGACCAAGTTCGGGGTCAATGATCACTTTGAATTACGGCTGATTACAGAATATTCGATGCTTCAAACTGATGGCATCAAGACCTCGGGATTAGTCCCCATTACCGCAGGTTTCAAGGTGAATATCGCACAAGAAAAAGGGATACTTCCGACAACTTCTTTCATCGGTCATCTTACTTTTCCGAGGCTTGCTTCCGAACCTTTCCGATCCGATTTTGTAGCCCCTTCTTTTCGATTTACCATGCAACATTCACTATCGAAAACTTTTACCCTTGGCTATAATTTAGGAGCTGAATGGGATGGACAATTGCCTGCCCCGACCTATATTTATACCCTCACTTTGGGTCGTTCGATTTCTGAAAAATTCAGTTCCTACATCGAGGTTTATGGCTTTCTTCCCGAAGCCTCCAAAGGCGATCATCGCTTCGATGGCGGGATAAGTTATTTGATAACTCCAAATATTCTGATAGATATTTCGGGAGGCTTTGGCATAACAGATAATGCACCAAAGCATTATGCAGCCTTAGGTTTATCCTATCGTTGGAAAAACTGACGAGCGATTTTTCGGCATAGCGGTTTGCAAAATCATACCTCCGTCATTGAACTGATTTTATAAGGGGTTATCATGTGAAAGATAAATTTGTTTATGTTGAGTATGCATTATTTTGAATTGATGATGCATTATTTCGCGTTGGTGATGCACTTCAATACGTGGATTCAATCTGCGCTCATTTTGATTATAGGGGTATCTATCAATACTTTAAGGTTCAGTTTAATGATTTAAGGAATACTTATCGGCATCCTGAATTTCTATCAAATAATCCCAATAAAAAAGCCGATTCGGTAAGGAATCGGCTTCGTTATTTTAGGAAATAAAGTCTGTATCTTAAACTAAATCACTTACTTCAAAGTAATTGATCCGCTTTTTCCAATCATATTACCATCGAGATAGACCTCGCAATAATACTTTCCAGGTTTGTATGCCGAGCCTTTGGCAAAGTAAATACATTGGTCCACTTTCTGGTTGTTGTAGTTAATATCCTGACTCGTGCTGAAGGGTAAGCTCTGGCTACCAGATTGAAAAGTCTGGCTGTTCGTGGTCATACAAGTATTGTCGGGACCCATCACCCGAACGTAGAGGGTTTTGTTGCCTTTATCTACAATCAGATTCTCTTCGATAGAGAAACAAATCTTAATCTTCTGGGTTCCCTTCGCGCTGCTGACTGGGGATTCCTTGCCGCTCTTGTTGAATTTCGCTCCGTTTAATTTAAAATTGTCAGCCCTCATCACCGAGCCCATCGCGACCTTATTGGTCAAGGCATCCTTGTCTTTCGATAGTTGTTCTTCCTTCGATTTCTCGTCGTTTAAGTTACTTGTAAGATTATTCTTATCCGTTTTCAACGCCTCGTTTTCTTTTTGCAAAGCAGCCATTTCATCCATCTTAGAATTCATTTCAGTTTTCAATTTCGCCAACTGCGACTTCATTGTTTCGTATTGGCTCGCCACAAATTGAAGGCTGTTAATCCTCGCCTGTAGCACGGCAAGCGAATCATCGCTAATCTTTAATTTGCCCGTCAGTTCCGCATTCATCGCTACCAATGAATCGAATTGAAGTTGTAATTCGGCTTTCTGTTTTTGTAATTCATCGCGCTCTTTTATCACCGTAGTTTTCTCGGTAGTGATGGTTGTGATCTTTTCGCTTTGCGTAAAAAATTGCCATAACAAGATTCCATTTGCAGCAAGCAGGATGGCGATGATCACGATAATTACTACCTTCCGTCCTTGGTTCGATTTAGAATTTGATTCCATTTTTATTTGATTAATGTTAGTAAATATTTAGGGGGATTAGTTTTTGTCTTTGTTCAATTCGTCAATATAATTCAGACGAATTTCGGTCAGGAAATTATCCAGTAGCCTCGCCAGTTCAGGAGAAATGTTGCCTTTCGTTTTCTCTTTAATCATCTCCAACATATCAATAGACTGCGCTGCCTGTTCCAAGTTCCGTTCGATTGTATCGGTAACAGGATTCTTCATTTTGCCCATTCCCTGCATTGCCGAAGCCTGAAAGACGTACAGCAATTGCGCTAATAATTGGTCGTTCTTATCCATGATTAAAAGATTATATAGGAGGTATCACACCGACTTTGTATTGATAATTGCCGGAAGGAGCCACCAAGGTTCCATTCGATGAAGACACCTCGATTTTTACATTCCCGTAGCTTAAAACATAACTTACCTCAAGACCATTGAAAGAATAAGGTATTGCATACCAATTAGCACTCCCTGTTGGCTGGTCTCCTTCAAATACCTGGACAGTACCTCCGCTGATAACACTCGAGGTGATTTCTGGGACAGGCAAATTCGCAAAATAGTAATGCGATGTGCCGTTATAGCCCCATGTTGAAATGTCATAAACTACGGAGAATACATTCGCATTTCCATCGTTTCCTTTCGGTCCTTGCGCTCCTGGCGCACCGTCTCTGCCGCATGATGATAACATCGTTATCGCGACTAATAAGATTATTAAATTTTTCATTTTATATGTATTGATTTTATTAAATTAGTATCGGTATTAAACTTTGCGAACTCGCTTTTCAGGGCTCATGAAAGACTTAATTCCTTCAATTGTTCTCATCTTTCCCTCCAAACATTCAAATTCTCCCTCCAAACATTCAAATTTTCCCTCCAAACATTCAGATTCTCCTTCCAAACATTCAATGTTTGGACTTAAATATTGAATATTTCCTTCCAAATATTGAATATTTAAGTCCAAATATTGGATATTTAAGCCCAAATATTCGGTCTGAAAGTCAGTCGTAACCCTGCTCAAGGGGTACAAATTTGGTACTCTATATATAATAAGGCTATTCATATTGGAATTTTCCCTTATCCTAAACTATGCCAGAAAATTGTCGCAGGAACCGGACATCGTTCTCAAAATAGATTCGCAAATCATTGATTTGATATTTCAACATCGTGATTCTTTCGATGCCCATCCCGAATGCGAAGCCGGTATATTTCACTGCATCAATGCCGCAATTCGTGAGTACATTCGGGTCCACCATGCCGCAACCCATAATCTCGGTCCAGCCAGTATGTTTGCAAATATTACAGCCCTTTCCATCGCAAAGCGTGCAGGAAATATCCATCTCGGCGGAAGGTTCGGTGAATGGAAAATAGGAAGGACGCAGGCGAATTTTGGTATCCTTGCCGAACATTTCTCTTGCAAAATAAAGCAAGGTTTGTTTGAGATCGGCGAATGAAATATCCTCATCAATGCACAAACCTTCGACTTGATGAAAGATGCAATGCGCCCGCGCCGAAATGGCTTCATTACGAAAAACACGACCCGGAGAAATCGTGCGGATAGGCGGCGGCGTAGTTTCCATCACCCGCACTTGCACCGAAGAAGTATGCGTCCGCAAAGCAATATCAGGATTCTTTTGAATGAAAAAAGTATCCTGCATATCACGCGCCGGATGCTCTTCCGGGAAATTCAGGGCAGAGAAATTATGCCAGTCATCCTCGATTTCAGGACCTTCGGAAACAGTGAAACCAATCCTCGAAAAGATGTCAACGATTTCACTCCGCACAATAGATATCGGATGTCGCGAACCTAAATATCTCATCGAGGGCAAGGTCAAATCTTTATCTGATGCGACTTCTTCTTTATTATTTTCTAAACTTGTTTTGAAAGTAGAATACTTTTCTTCGGCTTTAGTTTTTAATTCATTAAGAACTTTTCCCAAGTCCTTCTTTTGATCAGGACTTGCCTCCTTCATCTCCAAAAACAAGTCTGAAAGAATTCCTTTTTTGCTTAAATATTTCAAGCGGAATTCTTCCAGATGTTCTTCGGTAGATGGTATAAATCCTTCTACTTCGAGAATGTAATTCTTAATTTTTTCCTGCATTGTTGAGGGGGGAAATTTATTTGTTTATTAAGTTGATTAGTTTATTGCTGAATGACTTTAATAGTCATTTTCACATCCGTCTTTGGACGATCGCCAGGCGCAGTTTCTACCGCTGCAATCTTATCCAATACATCCAAGCCTTCAATGATCTCGCCGAAAACAGTGTAATCCTGATCAAGGAACGGTGTGCCGCCAACCGTGGTATAAATTTTTCGCTGCTCAGGAGTATATTTAAAATTCCCCCTTTGTTCCTTGCCATCCAATTCCCCATCAGAGCATACTTTTCCTTGCACTAAATAAAACTGGCAAGCACTTGATGCTTTCTCGGGGTTACCATCGCGGGCGGCGGCAAGTGCGCCCTTTTTGTGGATCAATTTCGTGTTGAATTCAGCAGGAATCCTTGCCATGTCTCCTCCTCCATTCCCAAGCGCAACGCCGGGTGCAGCACCTTTAGAGTTGGGATCACCCCCCTGAATCATAAATTGTTTTATGATTCTGTGAAACAAAGTTCCGTTATAGAACCCTTGATTAACGAGCTTCAAAAAGTTGTCGCTGTGCTTCGGAGTTTCATTATACAACTTTACTTTCATGTTTCCAAGGTCAGTTGTGATTAACACAATGCGATCTTTGGTAGATGCCACGGCACCTGATTTTACTGGCGTAGTCTGCCCTGCAGCTACATTACTTAATGCGATTACGATCATTACGATTACAATTAATTTACTTTTCATTTTTAAAACTTGTTTTTGATTAATAAAATTTTTCTTAATTTTGTGGACTTAAAATATTTTTACAATGCGCAATATTAACAAATATCTTAGAATAATGAAAAACTACGTAGCAAAATCCATCTCCATAATGATGGTAATCGGTCTGGTGGCGACCTTTTTTATCTCCCCTTCGTGCAAGAAAAACACCGATTGTACGGCAATCATTCACGTTATTGACACCGCTGGAGCGGTAGTTTCCGGAGCCACAGTAACGCTGTACAAAACCAATGTTACCCAATACAACGGCGTAACGGCGAATGTCAGCGATGTAAAGATTTCGGATGGTAGCGGCGTTACCACCCACGTTTTTGCGTTACCGGCTGTGCTGGACATTACCGCCGTGATTGCTGGCAAAACCGGCAAAGGCGTGGTTCGTTTGCAGGAAGGCGAATCGGTAGAGCAGACGGTAAGAGTTTATTAGGGATTAAGGTTTCTGGTTTAAAGTTTAAGGTTTTGGAATGTTCCAAAATCTTAAACTATTATTCCCAATTCTTCAAAGTAAATAAGGGCTGCTTGGCGCAACAAATCTTCTTGTTGTCCCAGTTTGAGGGCTGGTAATTTCTCCACCAAAGCCCAGTGAGGCCAACCATCTTGATCCTCCCCTTCTAACAAATAATATCCGTACTGGCTCAATAATCGGCAGGTGGCGATGTGCATCAAATCCATCTTTTCGGATTTTGAGAATTCGCGAGCACCTTGCCCCAATTCATTTACGCCAATGAGGAAAAGGATGGTTTGTAAATCGGGTTCTTCGTCGAAGATTTCGGCAAGCTGGGCGAGGAGTGCTTTCCATCGGGTATTTAATTCGGATAGTTCTTTTTGTTCCATGAGGCTTCAAAATTAGAAAATCGCTGGCAAACCGTTTTCTTGATTTTGTGTATCGCGAATGGGGGGATGTATTTGAGTTTAAAAAAGGGCTGTATATATATAAGGTGTGTTTTATTTTATTAATACCTCGAAATGTTTATGGGAAATCGGTCGGCATTTTCATTTCACGGCATTAAGAAATCGGGACGGGGGACGGGGTCCTGAACTCCTTAAAAAAAACCGTTTTTAGGAGTTATTAAATGTCGAAAAAAGTGCTTAATAAGATGTTAGATTGTTATTTAGGAGTTTTACTTAGCGGTTTATATTATACTAAAAACGTAGTAGCTTTTGGTAAAAGCGTAGCAGGTTTGTGAAAAAGCGGAACAGGTTCTATAAAAAGCGGAACAGGTCCTATGAAAAGCGTAACAGGTTTGTAAAAAAGCGTAACAGGATTTTGGAAATTTTTGCAGCGCTTTTCATCTTATTCCCCGATATTCTTAGAAAGAGGGTTCGGGATTTGGGGAACTTTTTTTGGAATTGTTAATAAATTATTAAAGTTTTTTTGGATAAAGTTTGCGTATGTCAAATCCGTTTTGTTATTTTGTTGCCTCGAAAATTTAACAAGAGTTTAACCAACATTAAAGTTTTTATTAACCAACACAAATTAACAAGAATTACTAACCAAAAAATTATGCAAATGAGAAAAATCATTACAATTGCCGCACTGTTACTCGCGGTCTTCTTTTCTCGGGCGGAGGCTCAAGAAAGACAAGTAACAGGTAAGGTTACTGCTCCCGATGGCAGTACTTTACCGGGTGTCACCGTCATCGTGAAGGGTACTACTATCGGTACGAATACCGACATGGATGGTGCTTACAAACTTTCGGTTCCGCCGGAGGGAAAGACGTTGAAGTTTATTATGGTCGGGATGAAGTCGAAGGAGGTAGAGATCGGCACTTCGGCAACGGTTGATGTCATGATGGAAAACGATGTCATGAATCTGGATGAGGTGGTCGTTACCTCGAATGCCATCAGCCGCGAGAAGCGAAGTCTTGGCTATGCTACCACGCAGGTAAAGGGCGATGATTTGACTTCTGCTAAAAACACGAATGTCATTGGGGCATTGGAAGGAAAAGTAGCAGGGATTAATATTACTTCCTTGACTGGCGGACCGGGGAGTTCGCAGCGGATCGTTATCCGTGGAGGGTCGTCGTTGGTAGGTAATAATCAGGCATTAATCGTTGTAGATGGTGTTCCTATTAACAATGATAATTTAAGAACTACTGATGATTTGAATAATCAGGTAGATTATGGCAATCGCGGTAATGACATTAACCCGGAGGACATTGAAAATATTTCGGTATTGAAAGGACCTGCCGCAGCGGCGTTGTATGGTTCCAGTGCATCTAACGGGGCTATCATCATTACCACTAAAAAAGGGAAACATGGTGTAGGAGGAGCATCTAAGATGGATGTAACTTTTAGTACTGGAATGACATGGTCTTCTATCTTGAAATTACCGACCTTTCAAAACACTTATGGAGAGGGAGATATGGATAATATTGCTGATGACCGACGTGAGAATTTTAGCTGGGGCTTGCCATTTGATGGGAAATTAAGACCTTGGGGACAATATATCAATGGTCAGTCACGAGTAAAACCTTACTCTGCAATTCCAAACAATGTAAGAGACTTCTTTGATTTAGGCACAGGATTCAATAATCATGTATCTATATCCGGAGGCAATGACAAGAGCACTTATTTTATGTCTATTTCTGCATCGAATAATTCTGGAATCGTACCAACCACTACCTTTGACAAGTATAATATCTTATTCAATGGTTCTACACAATTATCAAATCACTTCAGCAGTTCCATCTCTTTAAATTATGCAAACATTGCGCGAAGAGATCCATCGGGCGGACAAGGAAGTAATTCAGTTTATTCCCAGTTAATTGAAACTGCAAGAGATATTCCTATTGTTGATGGAAAAGATTTGAACGATACTTACAACCAATATCTTGATTATAATCCAAAGACAGGTACAGGAACCTACGGCTTTTATGGAGCTTATTATATGGATCCTTATTTCACTCTGAATAATTTCGTAAATACGAGCAAGGTTGATAGAGTTTTCGGAAATGCTAGTGTTTCTTATGAAAATTGGGGCTGGTTAACCATTAGCGATCGAATAGGCACTGATACTTATTCAGATAGAAGATACCAATCTTGGAAAAAATACAATTATTATCCATTAGACGAATCGGGCTTGTATAGTTCAGCAAATAATGCAACATATCAAGGGAAGTATTCTCAAGATATTGCCAATCTAATGAACTTTAATAATGATTTAATGGTTACCGCCAAAAGACAATTGTCGAAGACTATTTCAGGGACACTTCTGTTAGGTCAAAATATTAGAGAATCTGTTTTAGACAGAGTTTTCGGACAAACAAATGCAGACGGAGGTTTGTCATTAGCAGGGTATTACAATCTCGACAACTCAAAGGGTGCTGCAGTTGTTAATAATTCAACTACTCAAACACGTCATTTAAGCTATTACTATGATGCCAACTTTGATTATAAGAATATGTTGTTTCTTGGAATTACAGGACGTAATGATAAATCATCCACACTCTTTGGCACCTCAAATCCAAGCTATTTTTATTCTAGTTTAAACGCATCTTGGGTTTTTACTGAATTAATGAAGCAAGAAACCAAAGATAAATTTTTATCATACGGAAAAATACGTGCAAGCTATGCGAAAGTAGGTAATGATGCCCCGGCGTATTCAACAGCAAATTATTATCCAGTAACGACTATCAATGGTGGATGGGGAAGTACTGTATTCCCATTTGTAACACCAGCAGGGAATATTTCAGGATTTACTGTTGGAGATCAAAATGCCAATCCAGGGATTAAACCTGAATTTACAACTGCCTACGAAGTTGGTACAGAACTTGGATTTTTTAAAGATCGCATAAGTATTGATTTTTCATACTATGCTAATAAATCAACTGATCAAATAATTCCATTGTCTATTCCACCTTCAACCGGATTCACCACCCAAATAATTAATGCAGGGGTTGTTTCCAATAAGGGTATTGAATTATTTATCAAAGGTGTTCCGGTTCTAACTAAATCAGGTTTCAAATGGGAAGTTTACGGGACTTATACAAAGAATACCAGCCTTGTTGAATCTCTTTATGGTGGTGTAAATCAACTTGTGGTAGGTGGGTTTTCAGGTGTAAATATAGTTGCTCAAGTTGGACAACCTTATGGAAGTTTTTATGCTATTGACATTGCTCAAGACCCTAACGGGCATCCTATCGTTGATTCTTCTACAGGGCTGCCAAAACTTACACCAAATCCTGTAAATAAGGGGAGCTATCTACCAAAGTTTCAAGCATCATGGGGAACAAATTTAACATATAAAGGTTTTTCTTTGAATGTATTGTTTGATACTAAACAAGGTGGCGTTTTCTTCTCTAACACAAAGAGCATTACCGATTTTAATGGAACATCGTTAGAGAGTGCAGATTATGCCAGAGCTGACCATGTTTGGGACAATTCGGTATATATGGTTTCTGATGGAACAGTTAATCCTACTAATAAGTATCTACCTAATTCAACAAAATTCCATCCTTATACTTACTATGTTACTGTAGAACAAAATGTACCAGGTCAATACATTGTTGATGCCAGTTATATTAAGATGAGAGAAGCGAGTTTGGCTTACCAAATACCTACAAAATGTTTAAAGAAAACTCCATTTGGAAGCGCAACAGTCGCTTTGTTTGGAAACAATCTTTTTATCTGGACAGCAGCTCAAAACAAATTTGCGGATCCTGAACAAAATTCAAGTGGTGCAAGCAATGCACAAGGATTTGAGTTTTCTTCAAACCCGTCTCAACGAAATTATGGAATAGATTTAAAACTAACATTCTAACAATAAAAAAATAGACATGATAAATAAAAATAAAAAAATTGGAATTGTATTCCTTTTATTAGGAATAATCTTGATGGGCTTTTTTACAGCCTGCAAAAAGGATTTCTTTGATGTTAATAAAAATCCTAACCACCCAGCTGATGTTACAGTTGATTATCTTTTACCTTCTGCCGAAGCCGCTATTGCTCATGCTGTGGGTAATAACTTGCAGATTTATGGCGGATTTTGGGCTCAATTTTGGACTCAAAGCCCGACTTCTTCCCAATATAAATCCCTTGACCAGTATAACCCTGCTTCAACGGATTTTGATTCTCCTTGGAAGATACTTTATGCTGATGCCTTGCAAGACTTGCAAACAATTATTGCAAAAGGTACAGCTACAAATCAAATGCAATATGTCGCTTGCGCCAAGATATTGGAGGCATATACTTATCAGTTGCTTACTGATAATTGGGGCGATGTACCATTTTCCGAAGCCTTGCAAGCCCAATCAGGGAACATTGCGCCACATTTTGATTCTCAAAAGGATATTTATACCAACATTATTAAAATGGTTGGAGATGGAATAGCTCTTATTGATAGTGCCAATTCAGGCGGACCTGGCATGCCTGCCGCTGATGATATTTTATTCCAGGGACACATGGACAATTGGAAACATTTTGCTAATACTCTCAAACTTAGAATGTATTTAAGACTTTCAGAAATTGATCCGGTTACTGGTAAAAATGGTGTAATGGCTTTACAATCTTCTGGTGCTGTATTCCTGCAATCTGGCGAAGATGCAAAAATTGTTTATACATCAAACGGTGGAAATACAAACCCGATTTATTCCTCATTGATTTCATTAAATAATGTACAGAATTTTGTTGCAAGTTCTACTGCGGTGGACTACATGAATAACAACAATGACAACAGACAATACTATTTATATACCCCTCTAAGCAATGGTGCTGTTGTAGGACTTATTCAAGGGGGATATAATTTCCCTTATTCTACTCCAAGTACAACTGTTTGCTACCCAGGTGCTGCTGTTGGTGGCGATAACAGAGATCCTAATTCTGCTACTGCTCCAGTGAAATTAATGTCGTCTTACGAAAGTTTTTTCCTCCAAGCCGAAGCTGTGGCAAGAGGTTGGATGGTAGGTGACGACTCAGCTCTTTACATAGCAGGTATTACCGAGAATTACATGGCTTATGTTACCCCTGTTGATTCTGTAGTTTCATGGGCAACGGCATACTATTCTCAACCTGCAATTGCATATCCTACAACAGGAACATTGCAAGACAAGGTTAAAGCTATTATCACTCAAAAATGGGCTTCCATGTGTGGAAATCAAAACGACGAAGCATGGATAGAATCAAGAAGAACGAACTATCCTGACTTCTTCATCAAATCTAAAAATTCCATTATTGGCGATAGTACTCACATGCCGGAACGATTATTTTATCCCTCCGCCGAGGTATCAAATAATGGCAATTTCCCTGGTCAAAAGTTAATCACCGCCAAAGTTTGGTGGGATGCTAACTAATTTAATAAACAATATGTATAATCATAAAAAATAAAAAAATAAAAAAATGAAAAAAGTAATCATATCAGTTATCGCGCTGTGCTTCCTATTCACAGCCTGTACTAAGGAAACAGCAAATGTTTCTAAGATAGTAGATGTAACGTATCCAACCATCACCCTTAATGGTGATGCTATTGTCAGCACCTCCGTAGGAACGGGTGCTTATGTTGATCCGGGAGCAACCGGAAAGGATGATCTCACCGGTGAGACTCAAAACCTTACCCCGATCTTAAACAATGTCGATCTTACCGCTCCCGGATTTTATACTGTCCAGTATAAAATGACCAATTCAAACGGATTTTATATTACCTCAAGCCGTTTAGTTTTGGTTACCGGTGTCAGTGCTTCGATTGATCTTAGCGGAACCTATGCCCGTCAGTCGAACGGACAAACAGTTACGGTAACGAAGAAAGGAACGGGGCTTTACACAACCAGCAACGTAGGTGGTGTAGCCAATAATCCCCCTTTTATTTTCGATGTATATTTCGGTCAAACATCCGATACCACGATTGCCGTTCCGATTCAATCATGTCCTCTTGGCGGAGACTTGTATTGCTCTAATGGAACATTAAATCTTACAGCGCCGATTAAGTATTCCTACATCGTCCACAATGCAAATTTTGGAACCGCGACGCGGGTATTTGTACATCAATAGGTACATTTAATTGCCGCTTAAAAAAACCAAAAAGCCTGTCCAAATCGGACGGGCTTTTTGCATTATAACAAACCACCTTTTCACCAATAAATAAAATTCCAAAATCCCATCCTCCAAAACATTCGTTTCTTTGCATGCGCCAATTCTTGAATGAACAAGAACACGCCTAAATAAATACATAAAAAAATGAACAACATGAACGAATTTAAAACCCACAAAAAAGAAACAGTTCTCTTCCCACATTCACCAGAATTAGAAAAATTTATTACTGAAGTTATCGAAGAACGGAAACAAAAAATACACATCATTATCCTCATGGCAGCACACTCCACTTCCGAAACCGGACACGCCATCAATCTCGATCATTACAAACTCCTATACGATACCAACGTAGGCTTCGGAACAGGATACAACCCAAGTAATATAGACATCAAACTCCCCGCCATGCACCTCATCTGGGTCAATGCCGATGCCGCAGAAACAGCCCTCAACAATGCCGTAGGAGCATCAAAAACTCCCACCGCAGTTCGCCAAGATTATTGGAAAGATAAAAGCAAATTAATCACTCGAGTGTACAACGAGGTCAAAAGTTCAGGAGTGTCCGAACTAATATTAAAAGACTCAAAAGCCCTCGCCGATAAATTCCGAGGAGTTCATCACGACCATCCACTCCCGCCTCCAACTCCCACAAATCCAACTCCCGAAAGCATCAGCACCAGCCACATGAGCTATGTAATGCGAACCGACACCCTCCAACAAATCATCGCCCTCCTAACACCCGTCGTAAAATATGCACCAAACCAAACAGACCTCACCCTCGCAGCCCTAACACTCATCCATACAGCAATGAAAAACATGAACGACAACTATGCAACAAACGTTCTAAACCCCGTCAATACAGCCCTCATCGCAAGAAACAACCTCTTCTACGGAGAAGGCGGAATGTTAGATAACGCCCAACTTTCCAAAGACGCCTCCAAAGCACATTTCGGAGCAACAGCCCCACAAACACATACCGTAACAGTCATTGCTTTCAGAAGACCATAACAAATTTTTATTCGATTTTAGCACCTCGAAAATCAAATAAAAACAACCCAAAACCCTTGGAGAATTTACCTTCCTAGGGTTTTTCTTTTGAAAAATAAAATCAAAAAAAATATCAATAAATGCACCTATAGATACGCTGACAATCATGCTATACATATAAGTATGTTAAAACACGGGTCCAGGACGTATAAACCCAAACAGCCATCGTACAAGCTCGAAAACACCCCGTAGAAATTCAAACAACCATGGTATAAAATAAAACAACATAAGTATAAAATAAAACACCCCACGAGAATACTAAAACACACACCGAAGAAAGTACAAAAGCCAAAGAACAAGTTCCTTTATTAATAGAAGAAAGTAGTTTTAAGTAAGAAGAAATTAATTCTCAAACCGATGAACCAATTTTTAAAACCGATGAAAATTTAATGCTAAACAAACATCTTCCCCGGGTTCAAAATACTATTCGGATCAAACAAGTTTTTAATCCCTTTTTGCAATGCAATTTCCTTTTCGCTGAACGCAATATCCATATACCCCTTCTGCACCCACCCTATCCCGTGTTCCCCACTGATAGTGCCTCCAAGCCCCACACACAGCTCAAAGATTTCTCTGATACCAAGCGGTAATTTCGTGTTCCACTCCTCGTCACTCAATTGCTCCCTAATGATATTCACATGCAAGTTCCCATCCCCCGCATGACCATAACAAACCGACCTAAAACCGTACCTCTTCCCGATCTCCTTCACCCCCTTCAACAACAACGGCAATTCGGCACGAGGCACCACCGTATCCTCCTCCTTATATATCGCATGAGACCGCACCGCTTCCGCCACCCGACGTCTCATCTTCCATAAGTTTTCCTTCTGCGCAACCGTGTCCGCAAACAAAATTTCATCACACCCGAAGCCATACATCACCTCCGAAATCTTCTCACAATCCTTCATCAACACCTCCACATCGTTGCCATCCACCTCTATCAAAAGATGAGCCTGAATGGAGTCCTTAATCTCGATATTTACTTCCACAAATTTCATCACCCAATCAATCGCATCACGCTCCATAAACTCCATCGCCGATGGCGTAATACCAGCCCTGAATACCGCTGATACAGCCTCGCAAGCCACTTCCGCAGAATGAAAAGGAACCAGCATCAACAACGTCTGCATAGGGTATGGAATCAAACGAAACACGATCTTTGTAATGATGCCCAACGTACCCTCGCTACCCACCAAGAGTTGTGTGAGATTGTATCCGGTAGAATTCTTCAACACATTAGCACCTGTCCAGATGATTTCACCAGTAGGCAACACCACTTCGAGGTTCAAGACATAGTCCTTCGTAACGCCGTATTTCACAGCCTTCGGACCGCCACTATTCTCTGCAAGATTGCCGCCCAAAAAGCATGAACCCATACTCGCCGGATCAGGCGGATAAAACAAACCTTTCTCTATCACAGCCTCCTGAAAAACTTGATTAATAACACCCGGCTCCACCGTAGCTTGCAAGTTCCGTTCATCAATCATCAGGATGGAATTAAAACGCTCCATCGCCACAATAATTCCTCCAAATACAGGCAGCGCACCACCACTCAATCCCGTCCCCGCCCCACGAGGTGTTACCGGAATGCTTTCATGATTACAAATAATCATAATGTTTGAAATCTCTTGTGCCGTGCGGGGTTTGATGATCACCTCCGGATTAAATTTTAAGTCTTCGGTTTCATCATGAGCATAATGTTTAATGTTTTCATCATCATAATACACATGCTCCTTCCCTACAATTGCTTCCAATTGCAAAATGACATTCTGGGTAATTTTATTGTACTTCATAAGGGCAAAAATAATAAAAATATTTAGTTAATTCTCCATTTGATTACAAAGAAAAAGCCTCATGATTTCTCATGAGGCTTTCTCCACTAAGGTTGCTCAAATTTATCTTTGCAATTTGACATTGATAGCATTTAAACCTTTTTTGCCTTGCTCTACCGAGAAGGTAACACGATCGTTCTCGTTTATCTTGTCGACCAGCCCTGTGATGTGTACAAACACATCTTCTTCAGTTCCGTCAATTTTGATAAATCCGAACCCTTTTTGAGAATTGTAAAACTTTACTACTCCTGTTTTCATTTTTAAAATATTTAATTAATAATAAGGCGCAAAGATACTAATATTTCAGAACATAAAAACTTTTCATACAAAATATTTACCTTTTCTACTCTCAACCCATTAAATTAAAGCCCAAAAGGAACCCTCAACTGGAAGCCAATGTTCCTTCCCATCTCCCTTACTCCGATTTGTCTTATTAAGGAAAGATGACTGTAATATGCTGTATTCGCAACATTGGTACAGAAGATATTGAAGTCGGCTTTTTGCTTACCAATCTTGAATTTACCACCTATGTGAACATCTATCAAAGTGTAACCTTCTGTAGGGAGTTCAAATTCAGAATTCATCTTCTGATCGAAATAATTACTGACCACAAATGAAATATATGGTTGCATCATGAACGAAAATTTCTCTTTCATAAACTTCACTTCACCCACAACTTTATCAGCCGGAATGAACGGTAGGTTCCCACCTGCATCAAGCGTTCCACGAGTCATTGCATAGTAACCTTTTATATCAATCCACTTTGCTGATTTAGGATGAATATCAAATCCTGCATCGCCACCGGTGATGGTTGCATCTGCCTGGGTTATTGCATATTCCCTCAAAGTAAAATCATCAGTAGTTATCGAATCTGTGGTAGGAGTGGTGTAGATATAATCCTTGATTTTATTGTAGAAACCATTCGCATGAAGCGTGATGAATTCACTCTCCCAAATGATACCCAAATCAGCTTCCATATTTTGCTCAACATTCAAATTTGGGTTGCCAATTTCAAAGCGATAAGTACCTTCATGCTTACCATAAGTTCCAAGTTCTGCATAGTTCGGAGCAGAGAAACCGGTGGCGAAATTTGCCTTGATCGTTGTGTGAGTATTTGGATGAAATGCAATACCGATAGAACCCGTCATTGGGGTATAATCTTTCTTAATATCAAGTGCCGTTCTTCTTCCATTGATGGTATCTTCATCTATTGGAGCGGTGGCTTCTATGTGGCGCATATCATACCGGAAACCACCTAAGAAATTCCATTTCTTTAAATCATAACGAAGCAATGCAAAGCCAGATACATCACTGACATTTGCATCGGGAACAAGAATTTCAGGACCGTTATTTGTGTTCTTTTGGAACAAGCCTTGCGAACCGATCGTGATACCAAAAGCCTTATCAGCATTGGAACTCCACTTAATGTCATAAGTAGTATTATTCAATAATAAACCAATCGCGAGATTAGCCAATTTCTTTGTGGAATCATTAGGATCAATACTCGGCTCGAATTCTTTTCTGTCATTTATTTGATAGGCAACATTGATGTTCAGCTTTGATTTACCTGTAAGAATTGTGTTCTCCAAAGAGACAATATGGGTGGTTACATCTTGATAGGGAGGCTCAATATCACGGTCGGTTTGTTCGGCTTCATCATTTGGATTCGGTTTCTGTCCGCTTTCATCTTCAACAACACCGGAAAGACGATTAAAATAGCTGTATGAAAGTTTGGAAACACCCCAAGGCTGACTTATTCCGACCGTCGCTTTACCAGTAGTAGAAGCCCATTTGGCGTTGGGTGCGAAGCCATCGGGATCGGTGCCTGGAGGCGGATTTTCAAGTTCTCCCTGATGATAAGATACATGGGACTGTGCCCCAAAACGAGCCGAATAAAAGAAAGATTTCGTAGCTCCTTTTATTCCAACATCGCCATTTAAACCCAAGGTATTGGAATAGAAACCAAGATTGGCATCACCAGAACGAGTACCGGCAGCTGCTGGTTTTTCATCTTGAAAAATTAAAGCTCCGCCAAGAGCATCGGCTCCATAAATAAGGGCTGATGGACCGTAAACAATCTCTACCCGATCTATGCCTACATCAGAAATTCCTAAATCGTGATGGTCATCCCACTGCTGATTTTCGACGCGAGTTCCTTGGGAATAAAGCAAGATGCGATTGAACGATAAGCCACGAATAACGGGCTTATTGATACCTGTTCCCAAAGATATTTTATCAATTCCGGGCTGGCGAGCAAGTGCATCCATCAAGGATGGAGAACCTGTTTGATTCAAATCATTTTTAGAAACAACATTCACGGGATAGGGAATATTATCCGGAAGTTTTGAAGAATTAGATGTAACGATTACCTCCTCTAATTCGGTTGCGGAGGGTTCTAATGCGATGTCTAAATCGCCCTTCTGCGAACTCATATCCAGCGTTTGGACAATGGTTTTATAACCAATCATTGAGAATTGGATTCTTAAAACGCCAGTGCCTAAATCATTCATTGAATATTTGCCATCGGCATCGGTAATGGTAGCTTTTTGAAGTTCGGGGATGAAGACGCTTACGCCTGGCAGCGTGGCTTTTGTTTCACTATCTGTAATTTTTCCGGTCAGATTATTCTGAGCGAAAAGGTTAGAGGAGAAGAAGCTCGTGAAGAGAATTGCGATTATGTATATTTTTATTTTATTCATTTTATTTAAGTTTAAATTTGTTATCCTGACGGGTTTTTCTCCCGTCAGGTTTGATAATTTTTATTGGAAAATAATTTATACCTGACAGGAGAAAAACCTGTCAGGATATTGAGAAGAATTTAAAAAATTAAACCGATTAAACTTTTGGGGGAGGCGCAGAAATTTCGTTGTATGGACTTTGATAATAGAACCCAAAATCCATTAAACCATACTGCGACAAATCGTCCTTATATATAAAGGAGTAATCGAATGTTTTTTCGTTACCGATATATTTCAAAACCTCTGGTGCATTATTCTTAACGGGTGTGGAGGATTGCTCGGAACTGTTTTTCCCTAATTGTGATATTCCATTCCAAAAACCGCTCTCTTTTTTATCATCAAAGCAGGAATAAATCGTTACGCCATTCTTCGATTCGGTTTTTACGATGTCATACAAAATTCCATTGCTCAAAATTTCATGGTCTTCTATCAAAGAAAAGTTTTTATCATTAGATGAAAAATGAATCAGGGCATCGTCATTAAAATCGTTGTGAGCAATTTTATTCCACGCGATGGCTTCGCAATTTTCCATTTCTCCCCAATAAAATACCAGCATCCCGATGGTATTAAACAGGAGGAGGAGGGCTACGAATATGGCGACTATCTTTTTCATAATGGGGCGAATTTAGGAAAATGGGGAGGAAATAAAAGTTTGCATACTCCAAAATACACTGAAATTAATGCCCAAATAATCCTGCCACGAACTAAAAAAACTGTACAGAGCCAATGTCGAGGTCAGCATTTGCCAAAAAAAATTGATTTGGTGGTATGCCGCGAATGACATTGGCTCTATACAGTTGTATAGAGCCAATGCTGCCTTCGACATTGGCTCCATACAACTGTATAGAGGCGATGCTGCCTTCGACATTGGTGGTATACAACTGTATAGAGCCAATGTCATTCGCGGCATACCACCAAATCAATTTTTTTTGGCAAATGCTGACCTCGACATTGGCTCTGTACAGTTTTTTCTATTGTTAATTGCATTTTTGGGAGGTCATAATTAATGAAAAAAGGATTGGAGAATTGTTGAGTTAAGGGGTGATGGAGGCGAAAAGGGCGTGGTAATTCTGCTAAATATTGCCGGATGTTTTGGAATTACAATAAAATAATGTACTTTTGCGCCCTCAAATAATAATAATACAATTAAATAAAAGAGAATGGCAAATCATAAATCGTCCATAAAAAGGATCAGGTCGAACGAAGCAAAACATGTGTTGAACAAGTATCAAGACAAAACCACGCGTAATGCGGTAAAGGTTTTGAGGACTACCAAAGACAAGGCGAAGGCTGCGGAATTGCTTCCGAAAGTATCGGGCATGTTGGATAAATTAGCGAAGAAAAATGTTATCCACAAGAACAAGGCTGGGAATCTGAAATCGTCATTGACGAAACACGTTAATAGTCTGTAATCCTGGTTTCAAATTTTATAAAGAGGTCTTTCCGTAATTGGGAAGACCTTTTTGTTTTTCCCCCCACCCCTGCCCTATCTGCATGGGCGAATTCGTAACTAATAAAAGTCGTTACGATTTGTTTTATTCCATATTTTAATTAAAATAAAACCAAACAACATGCCGCCGAGATGCGCGAAATGTGCGACATTATCGGAGGGATTATTGGAGATGCCGGAATATAATTCGATAGCTCCATAAATCATCACGAAGTATTTTGCCTTCATCGGAATAGGAGGGAACAATGGAATAATCATTGTGTTCGGGAATGTCATTCCGAAGGCAAGCAGCACACCGAATACGGCTCCCGAAGCACCTACCGTAGGGATATTTTTCTTAGCCTCTACTAATTGATTTAATATCGAAACCGACTCCTGAACATTGTGTACTGCGGGGATATTATATCCCGAAAAATAAGTCTTGAGCAAGGCTTCATATCCAATAACATCAGGGGCATTGATGTACCTATTGACAGCATCTTCCATACCATGAATCTGAAAATAAGTAACGACGGAATGACACAGCGCAGCCCCCAATCCACATACGATATAAAAGATAAGGAATCGCTTGGCACCCCAAATATTTTCGAGCATATTTCCGAACATCCAGAGAGCAAACATATTGAGCATAACATGGGCAGGATTGGTTAAATCGTGCATGAAAAGATGCGTAATAAACTGAAAAGGACGAAACAAATCGGAGTGGATATAATACAGTCCTAAGTTTTTGGTAATGTCATATTCAAAGCGGCTTTTGATGACCCACCCGCCGATAAACATGAGTACGTTTATGATTAAAAGATTCTTTACAACATCGGGCAACATCTTGAAGCCGGAGGGACGGTATTGGTTATAAGCCATTATAGGTTTTAAATTTAGGAAATAATAATAGCTGCAAAATAACTATTATTTTGCGAAAGGATACGAGACAGTTTTTTGTGGCGTTACCAAATAGTTACGCGGTCCTTTTCTGCTCTCCACATTTTATCACCAGGTTTGACATTAAAGGCTTTATAAAATTCAGGAATGTTAGACAACGGATTGTTTCCACGCAGATTATCGGGAGCATGTGGGTTCGTGATGATTTGTTCTATCAAGGCTTCCTTACGTTTTGATCCAGACCACGATTGGGCATAGGCAATAAAGAAACGTTGTTCGGCAGTAAAGCCTTCTATGGTAGGATTTGTCTTCCCTTCTTCCGTATTTTTGAATGCTTGATATGCAATTAACAACCCGCCTAAGTCGGCAATGTTCTCACCTAATGTAAGTTCGCCGTTTACATGAATGGTATCTAATATTACACTATTGTTGAACTGATCAATCAACAACTTAGAACGCTTTACAAAGTTGTTGGAATCATCCTTAGTCCACCAATTTTTAAGATTACCATCAGCATCGTACTGGCATCCTTGATCATCGAAGCCATGTGTCATTTCATGACCGATAGTAGCACCGGTATTGCCGTAATTAACGGCATCATCGAAGGCGGGATCAAACAAAGGCGACTGCAAGATACCAGCAGGGAAAACTATTTCATTCATCGTAGGATTATAGTATGCGTTTACGGTTTGCGGAGTCATTCCCCAGTCGGTTCTTACTACCGGTTTGCCGATTTTATTAGCCATATAATTAAAGGCAAACAGGTTTGATTGCAACACATTATTAAAATAAGAATTTCTATCTATCTTTAAGGAAGAATAATCTCTCCAAGTATCGGGATAACCAATCTTTTTCATGAACATATCAAGCTTTTGATTCGCCTTGACTTTGGTTTCGGCTTTCATCCATTCCAATTTATTTATTCGTTCGCGATATACGGCGATAAGATTATTAACCATATCCAAAGTTCTTTGTTTAGCATCGGGGGAGAAGTGTTTACTGACATAAACCTCCCCTAATAATTCCCCAAGATCGCCATCGGCTTCGCGAACAACACGCTTCCATCGCGGCATTATTTCGGGAGTACCATTAAGAATAGTACCATAGAAATGAAAATGTTCTTTCACGAAATCATTAGACAATGTTCCGGCAAAGGCTCGTACCAAATGCCAGCGAAGATAGGTCTTCCAATCATCCAAACTAACTTTTGTGATTTGTTTATTTATCTCTTTTAAAAAATCGGGTTGTCCGACGATAAAATAAGTAGCGTCTTTCACATTCAATGAAGTCAAAAATCCCTTCCAATCTATGTTTGGAGCGAGGGCAGTAACCTCTGCGATACTCATTTTATGATAAATATTATACGGATCTCTTTGCTGCACCATTGTCATAGAAGACTTCGCCATATTGGTTTCCATTTCCATAATTATTTTAGCATGTTTGGCAGCCGCTTTAGTATCTTCGCCTGAGAGCTTCAACATGGCGGCGATATGCTTTACATATTCTTTGCGAATCTCTTCGGGTTGCTTACCTTTATTAAAATAATTATCGCGGTCAGGCAAGCCGATGCCGCCTTGATAAAGGTAAGGAACGACTGCCTTGCTATCTTTCTGATCTTGATCGCCAAAGAAGCCAAAGGCAGGCGATATACCATAACTTTGATACAAAGTAATGACCTCGACGAGGCTCTTAATATCTTTAATATTATTGATTCTATCCAACTCGGGTTGCAAGGGTTTGGTACCTTGCTTTTCTATAGTCGCGGTATCCATTGCGGAGAAATAAAAGTCGCCAACTTTCTTGCTCTTAGCATCGGTGGCGGCAGCATTTTCATTGGCGGCATCTTTCATAACCTCCCAAAGCGACTTAAAGTTTACATCCTGAACAAAGGAATATAAGCTCCATGAACTTTCGGAAGGAGGTATCGGATTTTTCTTTATCCATCCGCCATTGGCATACATAAAAAAGTCTTTGGAAGGGCTGATAGTAGTGTCCAGATTCGTACGATCAATGCCTTTGTTGTCGTTTCCGGCGGCAGGATTTGAGAAACCTTTTGCAAATAGAATAGATACATTCATCAGAAGCAAAAGAGCGAGGATTTGTTTGTTATTTTTCATGATACATTATTAATTAGTAGAGGATGCAAAATTAGATATTGGCGGCATAAGTTGTAGTTAAGCCGAAGTTAATAATTGGATGATTGGGAATGGCGTCGAAATCTTATTCAAAACGGCTCCAGTTTTCGATTAATTGGCTTGGGTGGGAGTCCAACCGGAGCCAATTAATCGTTAACTGACTCCAGTTAAGCTCTAACCGACTCCAGTTATGCTCTAACCGACTCCAGTTAAGCTCCAACCGACTCCAGTCAGCGGCTAACCGACTCCAGTGAAACTCAAATCCAAGCCGGTTGGACTCCCACCCAAGCCAATTAATTAAAAACTGGAGCTGGCGGAGGCGGAATTTACCTGTAAAAGAGAGAATTTGAAGGGGCAATCGGCTGTTTAAGGTGAATTTGAAATCATAAATTTTAGTTTCTTTGCCGCCGTTATCATTAGTTTTAATTACATGGATATTTTAAACATAGAAAACATTACGAAGAATTATGCTGCCCACACGGCATTGGATGATGTCAGTATCGTCATTCCAGAGCAAAGCGTGTTCGGGCTGTTAGGTCCGAATGGAGCGGGTAAAACTTCTCTGATACGGATCATTAATCAAATAACAGCACCAGATAAAGGACGGGTACTTTTTAATGGAAAACCATTGGAACCGAAGCATACCGAATTGATTGGGTATATGCCTGAAGAACGTGGATTATATAAGAAGATGGAGGTAGGTGAACAAGCGTTGTACCTGGCGCAGTTAAAGGGATTGAGCAGAAGGGATGCCAATATTAAATTGAAGTATTGGTTCGAGAAGTTTGAATTGCAATCGTGGTGGAAAAAGAAAGTGGAGGAATTGAGTAAAGGGATGCAGCAGAAAATACAATTCATCGTTACCGTAATACACGAACCGAAGTTGCTGATCATGGATGAACCATTCTCTGGCTTCGATCCGATCAATGCTTTGTTGGTTCGGGACGAGATGTTGGAATTAAAAGCGAAGGGAGCCACGATTATTCTCTCGACCCATCGGATGGAATCGGTGGAGACCTTATGTACGCACATTGCCTTGATCAATAAATCGAAAAAGATATTGGATGGATCGGTGAAAGATATTCGGAAGATGTATAAAAGTAATATCTATGAGGTAGCTTATGAGGGAACGAATATTGGTTTTGCAAATGCGTTGTGGACAGGCTTTGAATTGCATAATACAAAGGAAGAAGATGGCATAATGAAAGCCCGTGTGAAGCTGTTGAATGGCAATACTGCGAACGATTTATTAAGTGCATTGATACCACATGTCAAGCTGCATTCCTTTGTAGAAGTAGTGCCGGGAATGGAAGATATTTTTATTATGAAAGTAAACGAAACAAATCAATAAGCCATGGGAAAAATAGGACTGATAATACAACGCGAATTCATGACGAGGGTGAAGAAGAAATCGTTCATCATCATGACCATCTTAGGACCTCTCTTGATGGGTTCTATCTTTGTCGTTCCGATACTTTTATCGAACACGCAAGAGAAAGTAGTGAAGATAGAAGTAATAGATGAAACAGGAGTTTACGGAAAGAAATTTCCCAACGATTCGATGTTGCAATTCACGGTAACGAGCAGGTCTATCGCAGAAGCAAAGAAGAAATTCAAGGACGAAGACTTCAATGGGATTCTTTTAATCAAAGAACATACAGGGACGAATCTGCCAGTGCTTACGTTGCTACACGGACAAACGCAACCGAGCATCAAAGTGATGACCACAATACAAAATACGATCACCAATAAGCTGGAAGAATTTGCAGGTTGCGACCCGAAAATGTTGGCTGATATCAAAGGGAAATTAGATATTCACACTCAAAACATCGGTGGCGAAAAGACGGATACCGGCATCACAACATTGGTCGGGTATTTTGCCGGAATACTAATTTATTTCTTCGTATTTCTCTACGGAGCACAGGTAATGAACGGCGTGATAGAAGAAAAAACAAACCGCATCGTAGAGGTCATCATCTCCTCCGTAAAACCATTCCAGCTAATGATGGGAAAGATACTCGGCATATCATTAGTAGGGCTGTTACAATTCCTTTTGTGGGTCGTACTTACCTTCGGAATATACTTCGTTGCAGGAACGATTACCGGTAAAGCAAAGGTGGAGAAATATCGGTCGGATAAAGTAATGACCCAACAAACAACAGGCGCACAAAACCAAGGCGGAGCAGACATTCAGCAACAAGTAATGGATTCATCAGACGATATTTCTGCCGCCATCGAAAGCCTCCCCATCAAGCTCATTATCTTTTGTTTCGCGTTCTATTTTCTTGGAGGATATTTACTCTATGCCGCACTCTTTGCCGCCATCGGGTCAGCGATAGATAGCGAAGCCGACAAACAACAATTCATGCTTCCGGTTACGATTCCGTTAATCCTTTCGATGGTCGTATCTTCTGCCATTGTGATGAACCCTAATGGACCCGTAGCAGTATGGTTTTCGATGATTCCTTTTACCTCGCCGGTCTGCATGATGATTCGGATTCCTTTCGGAGGAGTACCCGCATGGCAAATAGCATTATCTATGGCATTATTAATAGGAGGATTCCTTGGAGCAACCGCCCTCGCCGCCAAGATATACCGAACCGGCATCCTGATGTACGGCAAGAAAGTAAGCTACAGCGAAATAGCCAAATGGTTACGGTATTAAGGGATTAAAAGGAGTTAAATCATCATCCTTTTATCGCAGCTCCCAAAAGGTCGCTGTCATAAAAGGATGATAAAATTGCATTACATCTTCAGCAGTACAGCTGCCGACAGGGCACTGATTAATGTCTTGCCGTTTTTGGTAATGCCATAGACATTGTAGCTGATGCCGGTAGCGAGGTGGCTTATCTTCGTGATTTTTCCTTTGCCTGCCATCGCGATGGTTTCTACCCGAACGGGCACGGTACAACTCACAGAAATCTGTCCGTTAGCTCGTAAAGATACCACTGCCGGAAGTATCGGTTCGTGGGTTACGGGGTCGGTGCCGACGGGGATTTCCACTAATATAAAGTGGGTCAGGTTTGGTTTCACGGTTTTGCCATTCGTTACTTCTATTTCGGCATTGCCGCCGCCGCCGGTATTTTTTGCAGTAAAAGTTGGCGTTACTGGCGTTCCTTTTTTTGTTGCCGTTAATGCCTGATGTTGAAGACCGGCAAGCTCGATGTTAGCACCAGCTTCCTCGCGAGTAGTGCGGTTAGCAGGTGCATTAGAAATGGTTTCTACCTGATCAGAATAACTGTCTAACCAAATAACTACCAACGCCATTTTCGCCTCCACGATGTCCAAATTGGCCTTGATAGGAGACGCTTTATAATTATTAATGGCAAGCAAAAGAGCTGCCGCCGCAGTGCTGCCTGATGTATAAAAGGCGGTCAGGATATTCGGATTCATGAATAATGCCGCCAACAAACCTTTGGATATACATTGATTGATAAAGTCCAACAACTCCTGATGGTTTGTAATTTCTACATAATCTCTTAATACTAATACTTTTTTAATTCTTGCCATATTTTATAAATTTAAATTTAAGTAAATTTTAGTTTTTGTCGTCCCCCAAGCCCTTCCTGTCGTCCCCCAAGCCCTTCCTGTCGTCCCCGAACCCCTTCCTGGCGTCCCCGAACCCCTTCCGGTCGTCCCCCAAGCCCTTCCTGGCGTCCCCGAACCCCTTCCGGTCGTCCCCCAAGAGCTTCCGGAACGTTTCTCAAGTTATTATCTAATCTTTCGGTTCTCATTTTTTAATTCGATGGCGCAAAATTACGGCGATAGTACATGCCAGCCAAAACTATTTCTGGCAGAAATCCTGAAAACAGTACTATTTCCTTTCCGCTTTATCTTCTGGAATGTATTCTTAAAGCCACTGATCGCAATGCTTTACAAAAATTTACCGACTCCTATAAATAAGCCTGAAAGAAAAACTTAAAAACTATTTCTTCTTCCTTTTAGAAGGAATAATCCCCCAATATTTATTGAACAATTCCTCAATAACGTCTTCAGAAAGTTCGTTTTTAATGACCGATTCCTTAATAGATTTGCCCCTTGCGAAGCCTTCATTAGCAATCATTATCCAGGAAACCTTCTGAACTTCGGATTGATTAATCCGGATGCCATCCAACAAACCGATAAACTCCGGACGCTTATTTACAGGTATCATTTCAATCATTTTCGATATAGCGACAGACTTCAAATCCTTCACCGCCGCCGCCAATAGCTGCTTATCGGTACGCCGAATCCTCGGCAGCTTCACCTTCTTCTTCACCTCCCACGCCTTCTTAGTTACCTCAACAATTTTCTTCTTCATATCCTTAATTATAAGATGCAATGATAGGAAAGGAAGTGAATTGTGAAAAAATAATAGTGAAGAATGAAAGGTTTTTAAAATAAATTTGGATGGTATAATAACATTCCCTATTTTTGTAAAAAATAATCAAAAACTATAAGCTATGTTAGAAATTATTATTGCAATTCTCCTATCAATAGGAGTGCACACGAGTGGAAAAAATATCATTATCAAATCTGATTCCATCGCACCAGATGGTACGGAAACCATTACCTTTACCGACAATGCGAGCGGTGATAGTTATATTATGATTGGTACCGAACAGAATGGTTGGGGTATTCAATCTGCCGGCGGAACATCTGGTAATGATGCTACTGTTCATTGATCTCCTACTATCCCGCTGATCGGGATTTGTAATCCCGACCTATTCCTTTTATGATTGCATCCGCCCTTGCGGTGCAGCAATAAAAAGATGCTGAATAGTATTATCGGACAACCACAAGGGTTGTGATTATACCAATTCCTCGGTATAACTTTCTATCGGAGGGCAGGCACAAACGAAGTTGCGGTCGCCAAAAGCATTGTCCACTCTGCCCACCGGAACCCAGAATTTATTTTCTTTGATCCATGGAGCAGGATAGACTGCCTTTGTGCGGGAATAGGAATGTTTCCATTCATCAGCCATCGCCTCGAAGGGAGTATGTGGCGCATTCTTCAAGACATTATCCACCTTGTCGGCTTTGCCATCAATTATTTCTTGAATCTCCTTTCGGATATGAATTAAGGTATCAATGAACCTATCCAATTCTTCTTTAGGCTCGCTTTCGGTAGGCTCCACCATGATAGTTCCTGCAACAGGGAATGAAATTGTAGGAGCATGAAAGCCATAATCCATCAGCCTTTTAGCAATGTCTTCAACTTCCACACCAGATGCTAATTTGAATTGACGGCAATCGAGAATCATTTCATGCGCAACTCGTCCATTCGCTCCAGTATATAAAACAGGATAGTGAGATTCTAATTTTGATTTGATATAATTTGCATTCAGAATCGCGATCTTCGTAGCATTTGTACAACCGGTTCCACCAAGCATTTTCATGTAAGCATAAGAAATTAAAAGGATGCTCGCACTACCCCAAGGAGCCGCAGAAACAGCATGTGTAGCACCTCCAACTTTCACCACAGCATGCCCAGGAAGGAACGGAACCAAATGTTTCGCAACACCAATAGGACCCATACCCGGACCACCACCACCATGAGGAATGGAAAATGTTTTGTGAAGATTAATATGGCAGACATCGGCACCAATCATCGCAGGGTTTGTCAAGCCAACTTGTGCATTCATGTTCGCGCCATCCATATAAACTTGTCCACCATTCTCGTGAATGATTTTTGTAATTTCGGAAATACCTTCCTCGAATACCCCATGTGTAGAAGGATAGGTAACCATGAGAGCGGCAAGATTGTCTTTGTTAGCAGTTGCTTTCTCTCTTAAATCATTAATGTCAATATCACCTTCTCCTTCGCATTTCACGACGACAACTTTCATCCCACACATCACGGCAGTTGCGGGATTAGTACCATGTGCCGATTGAGGAATGAGAACAACATTACGATGGAAATCCTTTCTGCTGTGATGATAAGCTCTTATCGTTAATAAGCCTGCATACTCTCCCTGCGCACCGGAATTCGGCTGCAAAGAAACTCCATCAAAGCCAGTAATCTCACAAAGAAATCCTTCCAATTCTTTAATGACTTGACTATATCCTTTCACTTGATCGAGCGGAGTGAATGGATGAATATAACTGAATGTTCTCCAGCTCAAAGGCATCATCTCTGATGTCGCATTCAGCTTCATAGTGCAGGAACCGAGAGCAATCATACTGTGATTCAAAGATAAATCTTTGTTCTCTAACTTCGTGATGTACCTAAGCATTTCAGTCTCTGAATGATGCGTATTAAATACTGGATGAGTCAGGTAAGAAGATGTCCTTGCAAGATAAGAAGGAATGATAGTCGAGGGATTTTTTATAGAATAATCTTTCGCTCCCTTAGCATTCGCCAAAGCAAAAATGGAGAGGATTATCTTCAAATCTTTCAAAGTAGTTATCTCATCAATGCTAATAGAAATACGTCCTTCATGAATGTAATTAAAGTTAATTCCCTGCTTCAATGCTAAGGAATTTATGTTTGTCTTTTGATCCTTGGTAACGCTGATATTAATAGTATCGAAATATGTTTTATTTAATATCTCATAACCCAAACTCTTCAGCGTAGTAGCAAGAACAGTGGTGTTATCATGTATTCTTTTTGCAATAGCTTTCAAGCCCGCCGGACCATGATATACTGCATACATCCCTGCAATGACAGCGAGAAGAACCTGTGCTGTACAAATATTTGAAGTCGCCTTATCCCTGCGGATATGTTGCTCGCGAGTTTGCAAAGCCATTCGCAAGGCACGGTTTCCATGAGCATCTTGAGAGACACCTATAATCCTTCCGGGCATGGTTCTTTTGTAATGTTCTTTAGCCGCAAAGAACGCGGCGTGAGGACCACCATACCCCATCGGAACACCGAAGCGTTGCGTGTTTCCAAGAACAATATCCGCACCCCATTCACCGGGCGGAGTGAGTAAACAAAGACTCATCAAATCTGCGGCAACAGCAACCTGAATATGCAATGTATGAGCATCCTTTACAAAAGAAGCATAGTTGTAAATCTCCCCGCTGCTGGCAGGATATTGAATCAATGCACCGAAATATCTTTCATCAAATTTATGTGAATGATGGTTGCCAATGACCAATTCAATCCCTAATGGATTTGCCCTTGTCTTCAACACATCAATCGTTTGGGGAAAACAATCTTCTGATACAAAAAACAAATTAGCATGCTTGCCATCGGCGGTTTTATTATCAGAATTAGAGTGCATAATATGCATGGCTTCAGCCGCAGCAGTAGCTTCATCGAGTAAAGATGCATTCGCGATATCCATACCTGTTAGATCTATAATCATCGTCTGATAATTCAGCAAAGCCTCTAATCTTCCTTGCGCAATCTCTGCCTGATAAGGAGTATAAGCAGTGTACCAGCCTGGGTTTTCAAAGATATTTCGTTGGATGACAGTAGGCATAATGGTATTATAATATCCCATGCCGATATAGGAATGGAAGACCTTGTTATTAGCTGCTATCAAGCGCAATTCATTCAGGAACTCGTACTCACTTTGTGCTTCGGGGAGGTTGAGTGGTTTCTTTAATCGGATAGATTCCGGGATGGTTTGGGCAATCAATTCATCCAAAGAGCTTACCCCTATCGAAGCAAGCATTTCCTTTATTTCAGCGGCATCAGGACCAATATGTCGGTCGGCAAATGTATATTCAGACATTGTTTTTTTTATGTAATTAATCAGGGGGCGAAGATAGAAAAAAGGAGGGAAGATTATTCCCTGAACTAAAATGATTTTAACCCGATAATTTCTCGTACTTCCTTCACGGTTTTACGTCCGCTTTCGTGGGCTTTTTCTGCTCCCTGGCGGACGACTTTATTGATATAATCGTTATTACTAAGCAGTTCCAGAATCTTCTCTCTGAATGGCGCGGTGAACAATACCATATCTTCTGCCAACTGTTTCTTCAGGTCGCCGTAGCGTATGGTCATGGCGTTATATTGTTCATCAAAATAGGAAATGGTATCTGGTTTCGAGACGGCATTCATCAATTTAAAAAGATTCTCTATCACCTCCGGCTTGGTTTGATTCAGTTGCGTAGGACCTGTATCTGTAACGGCTTTCATCACTTTCTTACGGATGGCTACTGCGGTATCAAACAAGAAAATCGCATTGCCTTCGCCCTCTGATTTACCCATTTTTCCGCTGCCATCTAATCCCGGAATCTTAACCAGTTCTGTCCCGAAATTAAACGCAACCGGTTCGGGGAAATAATCAACCGAATAAATCCTGTTGAAGCGATTTCCGAACTGCCTCGTCATCTCCAGATGTTGTTCCTGATCCTTACCAACAGGGACTTTATGTGCACGGTGGATAAGAATATCGGCTGCCATCAAAACAGGATATGTAAGCAAACCGGCATTAATATTATCGGAGTGTTTTCGTATCTTTTCTTTGAAGGATGTACACCTTTCCAGCTCGCCGATATAGGCATTCATATTCATCAATAAATACAGCTCGGCAATCTCTGGTAAATCGCTCTGGATGTAGATGGTTGCTGCCTCGGGGTCTATGCCGCAGGCGAGATATTCTACTAAAACTTGCTTCACTTTATCGTGCAGGTCGGAGGGATTAGGATGCGTGGTGAGGGAGTGATAATCGGCAATGAAAAAGTAACAATTATTTTCATGTTGCATCTTTAAAAAATTCTTTATCGCACCAAAATAGTTACCGAGATGCAAGTTCCCGGTGGAGCGAATACCACTTACGACTGTTTCCATACTTAAAATATTAGGGCGCAAAGATACAATTATATCCGCGCATTTATTCTTCGATAGTATGAAAATAAAATATTATGGTAGCAAGTATTTCCCGAGGATGGAGAACCATAAACCAAACCCGATGATGCCTCCCGCGAAGCCGGATAAGAGGAAGGTTAATCTTTCGGATATGGGTATGAATTTAAAGACTACTATTTTCAAAACGATAGTGCCGAAAAGCCCGGTAATGATGATGAATGCGGAATTATTAAAGGGTAAAATACCGCCGTGATAATCGGGGTAGGCGATGGATAAATAGATTCCGGATCCGAATAAAACATACATGGATCGTAACCAAAACAAAGTGACGAATATGAAGAACCATTTTTTGAAATTCAGGGTAGTTATTCCTTGGTATTTTCTTCGAAATAAAAAAAGATGAATGAAACCGAATGTGCCGATTATTATTGGGAAGCCGGTAGCTCCGTAATGCATGTATTTGTTGTCTCGCACCGCGGTTTTATGCATTAATAATTGTTGTTCGTAGGCTGATTTTTCGGGGAAATCTATGTTATTTTTTAATTCGTCGTGGTATTTTTGTTGGATGTTGATTAAATATATTCTGTGCTCCCATAATTCTTTTTCGCCGATGCGGGTTCGGTAGCCTTGATAGTTTATTCCGGCATCAATTCCTAATGATTTCGCGACGATGAATCCTCCGACCGCGAAGGATAGGGTGCCGACGATGGTTGCCAATATGAATCCTAAAAAGAGGAAACCGAAAAGTTTTTTGTTGATAGTTAGGGGCAGGTTTTTTAGCATCGTTTCTGGAGATTTTAATTAGTATGTTCGGCAAAGGTAACTATTTTTGGAATTTTTATTAACTAACCGCGAACTTTTCATCTTTAAAATGAAAAAAAGATGACTGAATGTGAAAAAAAGATGAAAGAACATGGGTTAAACAAAGTTCTCATCTGTTACTTTCCTTCTTATCCGCGTTACTTTCCTTCTTAACGTGGCCACTTTCCTTCTTATCCGCGTTGGTTTCCTTCTTAACGTGGCTACTTTCCTTCTTATCCGCGTTGGTTTCCTTCTTAACGTGGCTATTTTCCTTCTTATCCGCGTTGGTTTCCTTCTGTTCCTGATGAAGAACTGTCTGTTCCTGATGAAGAACAGTCTGTTCCTGATGAAGAACAGTCTCATCCTGATGAAGAACAGTCTCATCCTGGCCACTTTGTGTCTTATCCTGGCGAAGATGAGTCTCATCCTGACGAAGAACAGTCTCATCCTGACTACTTCATGTCTCATCCTGACTACTTCGTGTCTTAACATTTCCACTTCGTGTCTTATCCAAACTGCTTTCTGTCATCTTTTTTTCGATTCACTCCTTATATAAGGTAGGTTCGGTAGTGACTATTCCGTGTTTAGTCATCTTTTTATCAAATGGCATCAAACCTTGTCGGCGTTCCTATTTAATATATATTTTATCAGATAATAGAGCGGCAAACCGGAGATGAATAGGATGAAACCCCACATTGCTGCCTCGGGATTGGCATATAATACGCTGATATTTACGATTAAATACACCATTATATAGAGTGCCGGCAAATAAGGGTAGCCTTTTATCTTGAAAATACCTGTTGGCGGATGCGGATTGGGATTTGTAATCTCGGCTTTTTTATCTCGATATCTTAAAATAAAAATGGCGGAGGCGGCAGCGATTAATGAAATACTGTCGAAAAACATGACATATTCCAAAAGGGCTTTGAAGGAGTTCATAAAGAATAAGGTTAATAAAATAAAGACGCAAAACAGAGTCAGGGCGAATTCTTGTACCTGCGTTTTGTGGTTTAACCGCTTGAAAATGGGAGGTAAAATTTTGTCATCCGCCATGGCGAAATAAATTCTGGGATTCGACATAAGTTCTACATTAACATACGCCATGACGGAGAGAAACATGACCACCGCGACGAGTTTGTACGCTACCGCTCCGAAGATTAAGCCGCAAATATCGGATGCTAACGTCTTGGAATTTTGTAATCCCGAGAATCCCAACACCTTAAAATAAGAAAAATTCACTGCTAAATAAAGCAGTAAAATAATGGTGATGCCGAAAAAGATGGCTCGTGGCATCGTTTTCCGAGCATGTTGAATGTCGTTACCGAAGTTCATCGTCATTTGGTAGCCTCCGTAGGTAAAAAAGACGGGTATAAAACACAGGGCGAAACATGTTGCCATGTCTTTTAACGGAGGATTATCTGGCGTGATAATCGGATTATTCGGAGCTCCTTTTATTAAGAACACAGCGGATATTAACAGCAGCAGCATGGCTATTTTTATGAGCATTAATCCATTTAAGAGTTTCGCAGAAACCTTTATCCCGACCATATTGATGACCCATAATCCGGCAATAGAACTGATAGTAATGATGGAGATAGCAGTGCTTCGCGGAATGTCAGGTAATAAAATCGGGGCGATATATTCTGCTCCCATAATGGCTACTAACGCCGTCGCGCCGGCATTCGACATGACGATAATCCAGTTCACCATAAACGCAAACGCAGGATGATAACAATGTGAGAAGATTTTATAGAAGCCGCCAGCAACCGGATAACGCGAACCGATCTCTGCAAAAGTCAGGGCACCGATAAAACTAATGACGGCACCTGTTATCCAAGCCAAAAAAAAGATGATCGGGATGCCTGCTTTATTCGCTACTTCTACAGGGTTGCGAAAAATGCCCATACCTATCACTAACCCTACGACAATCATCGTAAGGTCAAAAGTTTTTAGTTGCGGTTTAATTTTTTCCTGATCTAACATAGCAGCCTTTAAGATTATTCTTGGGCTGCAAAGTTAGGATTTATCGGCGATCTGGCATCTTTTTTTCAGGAAGATGATGCGCGAATCGGTTCAGGTCATCCAACAATCGCTTGTAACTATTGCAGTTAAAAATATCCTTCTGATCTATGAGTTTATCATTCGCATCGCGCATATTTTTAATGTTGAACAAGTCCTTATAAATAGGGAACATCTCGCTGGTATAACCAAACTTTCGCTCTTCAGCACTGGCTTTTACGATACCTGCTTTGTATAGATTGGCTTTCGTTTCCTTTATTAATTTTACATTACTGAAGTAGAAAATAAGGGTGTTCTTCGCCTTGTCAGTAATATAATATTCACCTTTTTTCATAGCATAGAGCGCGAATATCTCTGTTATCTGCCTGAAACTGGGAGTAAAAAAGCTCATACGGTATTTCTTTTCGAAGAATTTATCCAGCTTAAACTTAATAATGAAATTAGAATTGTCCTTATAATCACCCATCAAGATAACGGCAGTGTTTTTATACTCGCTGCTGGCGTGTATTCTTTTGATTATATCAGCAATCATCTTGGCATTCTTATCCTTCTCCGAAAATTCATCAATGATAAGGATATTATCACGACAGCCTTGCAATTTTTCGATAATCACTTCCTCAATAGTACGCCCTTTCAGGTTGTATTCAGTTAAATCTCTGGTGCCGATCTTATTAATCTTTTCCTGATAACTTTTAATAACTCCTTCACCAAACAAGAACGCCTGCAAATACTCATAAACGAAGTTGGTTTTACCGCATCCGCTCACGCCGTCAATAGTAATAAAGAACCGATTAGACTCATTGTTCTCCTTAGCCGCATCAGTGATGTTCTGCAAAAGCTCTTCTATCTTGCTTTGCATAAACAACAGGAGGGGATTCTCTTTATAGGATAAATTTAACATAGAAATTATTTGTGGATAAAAGGTTAAAAAGCAAAAAGAAACTAATTCTTAATCGCCGCAGGACTAGTTTTGAATTCCTTGGCAATAGCTCTTAAACTTTTCGCAATGCTTGCATCATATTGTTTATCTCCCACACGAAGAATAAAACCACCAATAAGGTTTTTATTTACCTTCTCTACAAGTTCCACTTCTGACTTTGTTTCATTCTTTAATATAGCTAAAACATCCGCTCTTAACTTGGCATCAAGACCTATTGCGGAGGTGATAACAGCAGTTTGAATACCTTTATGAATCTTGAATAAATTAAGATATTGCCTTGCGATTCCTTCCATCTCTGGTTCACGGCTTTTTTTTGTAATGATCTCCATGTAAGCAATGGAAAGTTTATTCATTTTATTACCAAAAAGCTGTTTGATTATTGCCAACTTCTTGTATCCATGAATAACAGGATTCTTTAGCATTGCTGATAATTCACGGTTCGTATCGCAAGTTTTCACCAACAATTCCATATCGTTGCTTACTTCCTCTACAACTCCCCTTTCCAATGCCAGTTCGATTAATGCTTTGGCATATCTACCAGCTACTTTTGTTTCAGCCATGATGAATTATTAATTCAGATTAACATCTTTCATAAGGTTCGTCATCAACGCCTTTTGTTTGTCATCATTGGCTAATTCATGACGAAGAATTTTTTCTGCAATATCAACAGAAAGTATTGCCACTTGGTTTTTTAATTCAGCAATAGCAGCATTTTTTTCGCTATTGATAGCTTCACGAGCAGTTTTAATCATTTTATTTGCTTCGGCAGCAGCTTTGGTTTTTGCTTCTGCGATGATAGCGTCTTTCGTGTCGCGAGCTTCCTTCAGCATAAGGTCGCGTTCGGCTCTTGCCTGCACTAATAATTTTTCATTATCTGATTTCAAGGCAACCATTTCATCCTTGGTTCGCTTGGCTGTGTCGAGAGCATCCTGAATAGAAGCATCTCTTTCATTTAATGCTTTGGTGATAGGTTTCCAAGCAAATTTTGTTAATAAAAAAAGTACGATTCCGAATGATAAAATCATCCAGAACATTAGACCAATTTCGGGTTTTACTAAATCCATTTTCTATTCTTATTTATTGTTTATTATCTATTAATACTACCTTTTTACAGTTTTAGGCTTTAAAACCATGGCTTACAGAAGTTGTGCCGTGGCTTACAGAAGTTGTGCCGTGGCTTACAGAAGTTGTGCCATGGCTTACAGAAGTTGTGCCATGGCTTACAGAAGTTGTGCCATGGCTTACAGAAGTTGTGCCATGGCTTACAGAAGTTGTGCCGTGGCTTACAGAAGTTGTGCCGTGGCTTACAAATGTTGGTTTCTTTGATACAAACCTTGTATCTATTGGTAAAACTTGGTTTATTCTATTCATTTTTGTTTAATTTAAGAAATCCTGCATCCCAACCAACCGTTGGAATACAGGAATTAATTCATTGAATTACTTTAAGAAAATCACAAGTAATCCGATTACCATTGCGAAGAAGGCAGCACCTTCGACTAACGCGGCTGCTAAGATCATGTTTGACCTGATGTCGCCAATTGCGTCTGGCTGACGAGCAATGGATTGAACTGCACCGCTACCGATCAAACCGATACCGATACCGCCACCTGCCGCTGCCACACCTGCTCCGAGAGCTGCTACGCCATAAGCGTTTCCGATGTTTGCTGCTTCTAATAAAACTGTTGATAACATATTCTTTATTTATTTTTTCTCCCGTTAATATATTGATTCATCACCATTGCCAACGGGCAATCCAATGGAGTGAATATATGATTATATAATTGCTTGTTGTTCGGTGTCATGATGTTGTGGTGGGTGATGATGTTCTTCTACTGCAGCACCGAAATAGATGGCGGATAGCAACGTGAATACATAAGCCTGAAGGAACGCTACCAATAATTCCAAAGTTCCCATGAAGATGCTGAATCCTACTGATAATGGCGATACGGAATACCCTATCCACTTCGCCATATCGCCAAAAATGAAGATTAAACTGATGAAGGAAAGGATAATAATATGCCCTGCCATGATATTCGCAAAGAGTCGAATCATCAATACAAAAGGCTTCAGGAATACGCCCATTATTTCTATTAAAGTAATTAATGGAAGTACCCACAATGGCACTCCGGGCATCGCGAAAATATGCCTCCAATAATGTTTATTGCCATTCAGAGTGGTGATGATGAAGGTTAATACCGCGAGGGTCAGGGTGATGGCAATATTCCCCGTAAGATTCACGCCGCCTGGGAAAATCGGAATTAAACCTAACAGATTATTCACCCAAATGAAGAAGAAGATGGTCAATAAATAAGGCATAAACCGACGGTAATGTTTCTCGCCGATGGACGGTTTCGCGATGTCGTCTCTTACGAATAAAATCAGGGGTTCTATCCAGGATTGCAAGCCAGACGGGGCTTTGCCAGCATTCTTTCTGTATGATTTCGCTACCGAAAGAAATATCATCAGCATCACTGTTATCCCAATAAAAAGCGATGCGACATTCTTCGTGATGGAAAAATCCCAAATCTTTGCCGTCGCGGCTTCATCAATTTTAATATCCGCCCCAATCACTCTGATATGTCCTTTTATTAAGCCATAATTATAGTTACCCTGAACGGCGAGTCTGCCTTCCTCAAATTTCGAGGAACTGAAACATTCTACGCCTTTATCAGAATAAATTATCACCGGCAGCGGCAGGGAAGTATGCCCTAATATATGCCAAGAATGATTATCGGTAACGTGTTCCATGATGGTTTCGCCGGCATTAAATTTCTCTTCGCCCTCTTTTTTCCCTTCATTTTCTCCAAAAGAGAATGAAATTCCAAGAAAAAGATTAAAAAGGAGGGTCAAGAATATCGGTTTCAACATCTGGTTCACGGTAATTTTGCGGTTTTGGTTCACGGTCATCATTTTTATTAAGCGGCGCAAATCTACCAAAAGAATTGGAAATGCCAAATCGGAGGGGTAAAAACCGCCATCTTAACCGTAGATGATTCCATCTTTGTAGTCGAAGTTGTCATCTACGACGTCGTAGATGACATCTACGGATCCAATTTTCCCATTCCAAACGCCTAAAATCCCAATTTTTCCTACTTTTGCCGCTGTATGATGAATAAAAAACGCTTTACGATTGCCCTCGCCAGTATCGGAATGTTATTTTTCGGGAATTGCAAGTACGACAAACCGCTGTCTGTTGCCGACAGTGGCTACCCCTCCGCCATCGAAAATATTATCATTAATAAATGTGCCACCGCAGGCTGCCATACGACCAAAGATAAGTCGGGAGGATTTGATTTATCCACTTGGAATCATCTTTTTGAAGGAACTGATGATGGTGCAAAAATAATTCCTTATCGTGCCGACCAAAGCGAATTATTGGGGCATATTAATACCTACGCCGACCTTGGGAATCAGTTTTTGCCGACCATGCCGAATGGCAGAACGCCGCTTTCGCATGATGAAGTAGTGGCGATTCGCGATTGGATAAATAGCGGCGCACCGGATAAAAATGGCTTCGTAAAATGGTCCGATAATCCTGATCGGAAGAAATATTATGTCCTGAATCAAGGCTGTAATCTGGTAACCGTTTTTGATCAGGAAACACGCCTCGCGATGCGTATCATTTCTGTCGGCGATGCTTCCCCGAATAACCTGCCACATTCCGTAAAAGTCTCTCCCGATAATCAATCCTGGTATGTAGATTTTTATGGAGGCAATATGCTCGAAAAACACAGTGCCCAGGATGAACATTTGGTAGCAAAAATTCCGATGCCCACCTTCGGAGGCGTTGGAAATTGGAGCTCTTTCGCCATTTCATCAGATAGTAAGAAAATGTATTTAACCGATTGGGAAGGCACGGGAACAGTGGCTTATATCAACCTCGAAAGGATGGTTGATGAGCCAGACACGAATTGGGTAGGATTATTTTTATATCCTCATGGCTGTATGCTGAATCCCGCTGGGGATAAGCTATTCGTTGCCGGGCAGCAAGGGAATTTTATTTATGAAGTAGATGTTAATCCTGCACATTATCCAACTTTTCCGGCAGGACCAATATCGCTGAATGCCCCGACCCAATGGAATAGTATTACACCCAATCTCGACCCTCACGAAATGATTTTTTCTCCTGACGGCACGAAATTATTTATCACTTGCCAGGATTCTAATGAGGTCATCGTCATCAATCCATCTACCAATGCTTTGATTGCCCGGATACCCGTCGGGATGTATCCGCAAGAGTTAAGCATCAGCTCTACATTGCCCTATCTTTTCGTAACCTGCATGGAGGATACCAGCATCGCCAACCAGCGGGGTTTGGTGAGCGTTATTAATTACAATTCATATACTATTGAAGCAACGATTTATACAGGCTGGCAACCCCATGGGCTGGCGGTGGATGATGATAAAAATGTGGTTTATGTAGCCAATCAAAACTTCTCTACTGGCGGACCGGCACCGCATCATACATCGGCTTGTGGCGGGAGAAATGGATACATCACAATCATAGATATGGCTACCCTGGATTTGATTCCTGATTATACAATAGAGGTTTCTACGAAGCCTTATTCCGTAACGATTAGGCATTGATCAATGCGGGTATTCCACCCGAACGTGATAGATACTTATCAGCATCCGTTTGAAAATTCTTTTGACGCGAGCAATATCTCTGAAGGTAATGTCAGAATTAGAGAACTGACCTTGATCTATCTGCTGATCAATGATTACTTCCACCAAATCCTCTAAAGTTTCGGCATCCACATTCTTTAAACTCCGAGAGGCAGCTTCCACTGAATCCGCCATCATCAACACTGCTGTCTCTTTCGAGAAAGGTGTAGGACCAGGATACCGAAATGTATTTTCATCAATGATTTTATCTGGATAATTCTTCAGGAACGATTGATAAAAATACTGTACTTTGGTAGTGCCGTGATGTGTACGAATAAAATCAATAACTTGTTTTGGAAGGTTGTGTTTTCCGCCTATTTCGATGCCTTTATTTACATGCCCGATGATGATTACGGCACTTTGTTCAAAGGTTAATTCATCATGCGGATTATATCCTGATACTTGGTTCTCCATAAAGTATTTCGGGTTCTCAATCTTTCCAATATCATGATATAATGCCCCTGCTCTCACCAATAATGTATTCCCTTTTATCTTAGCAATGGCAGCTTCTGCAAGGTTTGCCACTTGCAGCGAATGTTGAAAAGTACCTGGTGCTTTCAAAGCCAATTGTCGCATCAAAGGACTGTTGGTATCTACTAATTCAAGCAACGAAACTTCTGATGTAATACCGAATAATTTCTCGAAAACAAAGATAAGCGGATAAGCTATCAACGTTAGCAAAGCATTGGCACCAAACCAGCCGAGATTAACCCAATTAATAGATGAATAATGCTCGGAATGAAGTTTAGAAACCCCAATATAAGAGATAATATATGCCAATAAAATCGCACCGGATGTAAGAAACAATTGAGAACGCTTCCTTAAACTAATAATACTAAACGTGGTAACCATACCGGCAATGATTTGCATGAAAATAAACTCAAATCCATTCGGAGCTATGAAGCCTATGATCATCATGATCGTAATATGAACGAACATCGCCATCCTTGTATCGAAGAAGGCTTTGATGATCATCGGAACAATGCAGAATGGAATCAGATAAGGGTTGAATAAACTACTGCTCATAGACCAATTATAAATACCAACCACCATTAATATCAATAGTAAAGGAAGTATAATCTTACGATTGTCAGAATACACCTCTTTGCGGAAGAGTGCCAGGAAAATAAGAAGCATTCCGATGGCTAAAGTAACCACTATTAATTGCCCTGCGGCAATGTTCACCGAATTACTCTTATATCCTATCCGCGATTCGTATTCATTGCGCAAAGATTCCAACAAACGGTACTTGTTTTTATCAACCATATCGCCTGTCGAGATCATCAGTTCTCCTTTCTCCATAATGCCGTTGGTTGTAGAGATATGATCCAGTTGATCTCTATAAATCATCTTCGTTAATGAGTCATCGTAGAACACATTTTGCGTTAACGAATTCTCTATTAATGGAAGCAGAAAAGCTTTGTCTGATTTCTTATCATTGTCCAATACATTCTCGATATATTTGTATGATGATTGCGGAGTATAGAGTTGTCGGATCTCTTTTGCTTCTGCTAATTTATCATGATTCAACATGACGACAAAAGTAGGCGGTTTTTTTTGGAAATCATCCGTCAAAAGGATGATACCTTTGTTATAAACGGCATTCAAAACCGCTATCCCGATGTCTAATTGTTTCATTCGTTCGATACTATCCATATAGGCATTGGTAGCGGGTTTCAACAGTCCCCATTTAGTCGTTGCATCTTTAATAAAATCCGTTATTTTTTTCTCCTTAATGTCATCATCAAATTTAAAATAGGGTTTCACATTATCTAATATCTTACCGCGTTCATTTTCCAATTCTTCTTGTGTTTTATTCACAGCAAAATCGAACGGAGACGATAGATTTTCAAACAACCACGGCTTCCCGATTTCATATCCGTACTTAAAAGAAATGTCTTTCGGAAGCATCCAAACAATCAACACGATAGTCGTCATCGCTAACATAATTTTCAAGACATCTTCGTGCCGATTCCTAAAGAATTTATAAACTTTTTTCATCCCTTGTTTGCAATAAACTTTCGTTTTAATAGTTTTGCAAAGTTATATCTTTTACCGTTAACAATTATGGACTACAATAAAATGAAACCACGACACTTTTTTTTCTGCTGCATGATCTTTCTTTCGGTACATGCCACCGATGCTTCTTCGCAATCCCTTATTTTCTGCGAAAGTGCCGACAAATATGGCAAAGCTATCAACCCTGCCGACACTTTTGACATTAATCCTGAAGGAGGAATGCTCACCGTTTTATTAAAGCCCGGTCATGCCCTTAATACATCCCTTATTAATTACGAAATATACTACTTTTCTGACTCGGTTTCCTTGTATAACAATACCGAACAAAAGGAAGTGCAAAGCAACTGGCTTTTTTGTTGGATTCATCTCTTTTTTAAAGACGAAGGAAAGTACAGAGTCCGCGCTTTGGATGCCGAAAAAAACTTATTAGGCACCGCCGAAGTTTTTATTAAAGCAGATAAAAAGTAACAGCCGTTCTTCCTCCCTTTCCTACCCGTTTTTTTCTTTCAATCCCTTCTCTTTTTGGATAAATCATTCGTTTTTTTCCTGAAATCAGTCATTATTTTAGGAATTTGAGTCGTGATTTTGGGAATTTGATGCATCATTCCAAAACCGTTACTCGTCTATTACACGCATTATCAAGTCATTTTGAGTAAACACATCGTCTTAAAAAGTAAACACATCGTCTTTTCACTTTTTTTGTTCGTCTTTTTGCTTTTTTTCCTACCTGTTTCACTTTTTTTGGTAGGTGTTTCACTTTTTTTGGTAGGTGTTTCACTTTTTTTCCTACCTGTTTCACTTTTTTTGGTAGGTGTTTC
>CAIMUP010000097.1 GCA_903844645.1 uncultured Bacteroidota bacterium | reverse complement strand
CTTGTATTCCCTGTTTTCCCTGTATTCCTTGCTGTCCGGTTGCTCCCGTAGCACCAGCATTACCTTGATTCCCTTGTATTCCTTGCTGTACCGTTTGCCCCGTTGCGCCATCAGCACCCGTTGCCCCTGTGGGTCCCGGAGTTCCGCTTGCAGCATAGAAAGCATAAGGCACGGTTAGTAATTCCGAAGTGCCCATATCTGTCCAGGTATTGCTGCATGATAAATCCATTTCCACCTGCAAATATTGATTGCCCGTATTCCATGTAATCGCCCCGAATGGACCAATAACAACAGTACCTGTGCCGAGTTTGACGGTGAATAATCCGAAACCATTAGTAGTAACACTTTGCGTTTCCTGATAGATAATAGGATTCAGTTGCCCATTCCGAATGCTGAATCGCAAACAAGCATTTGAATTAATAATAGGATTGCCCGAAGAATTCCTCAAAACAGCCTGATAGTTTAAAGCCTGTGGTACTTGCGCCATAGCACCGATGGTAACGAGTAGCATCATAGCTACGAGAATTGTTGTAATTTTTTTCATGGTAATATTTGTTTAATTATTAAGGTGGCAAAATTATAAAAATATTTTGATAATTCCCCGATGGTCTGGATGTTAGGTAATCCGATGTCGTTTGCGCTGGACGAGATGTTCCATCTCGTCCCATAAGCCAGGGATTTTTAATCCCTTTCATCAAAAAAATCATCCTAATAATCGTTCCCATTCCCACCCCAACACCCCCTCAAAACCAAAATTTCTCCCCAAAACAACCACCCCAAAAAATTTATTTCACTACAAAAACAACAAAATAATTTCCCCCAAAAATTGACCCAAGAACCCCCACCCATGCGGTTCTACATCAAAAAATCATCCCAAAATATTTCGATTTCAACAAAAATATTTCAACAAACATTTGGTACATTCAAGTAATTTTATTTAATTTGCAACCAGAAATAAATTATTAACAATAAAAAATAAAAATAAAAATGAACCAAGAAAATTCAGCAGAATACACAATGCAAGAAGAGATAGAAAACCTCTTCACAGATTACATAACCCCCCTATCAACCTTCGTCCCCAACATAACCAAAATGGCACAATATGCAGTAAACATGGATGCCATCCGCGTACAAAAAGGACTCCACGAAACAGACAAAAGCGGATACCGCCCCGCAAATGTTCTCCTAAAAAAATTACTGTCAAATACAATGTCAAGATATTCCATACTCGCCTCCGATTATTTTTACGACCACGACGGCTTCACAATAGCCACAGGGCTTAATAAAAAACATTCCGTATTAGAAGGCATGAAAAACGCCGATTTAGTAACCTATTGCCGAAACAATGTAGCCATCTTCGCAGCCCATGAAACACCATTATCACCTTATCATATTACCCCAGCCCTCGTAATTATCCTTAACGGAATCATAGACCATTACGATGAAGATAAAAACAATCCCAGAAGTACACAAATAGCCAAAAATCTCGCCGGCAAAACAGAAACAGAATTATTAGAAGCCAACGCCCTCTTATTAGAAAGCTTTGATCGCACCATCCCAAACTTCTTTATAGACACCCAACCAACAATGGTCGGACTATACGAAGCAAGCCGCAAGAAAATCATCCTCGGCAGAAGACACAACAATCTAACCGGACTAATCAAAGCCGCAATAACCGCATTACCCTTAGAAGGAGTAAGGATATACAATTCAGACTTAGACAAAGAAATTTTCACAGACATAGATGGCAACTACCTAATGGAACAAACAACTCCAGGTAAATACCATTTCACAATCAGCCTCACTGGTTATCAAACAATCCACATAATTTTAGAAATCATTTACCGTGAAACAGTCATCCAAAATTTCACAATGACCCTCCTCCCATAATTCACCAAAGAAATTACAAAAATTAAAGCTACCCAAAAGGTAGCTTTTTTTATTCCCTTAAATCTCATCCATTCGTACGGACAACCCTTGTGGATGTCCTATTTTATTCCGAAGCCTGCTAAATACATATTTATCAGCATATTACAAACAAAAGCCCCATGATTTTTAACCATTAAAAACCCATGCACCACAAAGCGTGTTTGAAATTTTTTAATAGTGTAGTACCACAGAGCCTCTTTTAGGGCATTAATGCCCCTTAGAATGGCTTATTTTGCCTTGATAATATAGATCACCGAAGAAAACCTGTTTATATCTCCCCTCCCAACTCGATTTGATTTAAAACCACTCATCAACGCATTGAATAAAGAAACTTTCCCATTTTTATATTTCTCGCTCAACATCGAAACATAATAAGAATCAAAAACCATTGGCAATTTGTTCACAATTTTTAATTGATGTTTATCCAAAAGTAACCCCATCGTTTCAGGGGTAAAATGATAAAGATGCCTCGGAACATCATAAGCAGCCCAATATTCATTATAATATCCTGCATCCCAAGAATTACAATTAGGAACGGCAATAATAATGGTCCCATTCCTTTGAAGCAATCTTTTCAACTCCTCAATCCTTTCATTCAACAAATGTACATGCTCCAAAACATGCCACATCGTTATCACAGAAAATGAATTATTGGGATAAGAATTAAGATCGTTTTCAGATTTAATATGCAAATTATAATTCGATTTTGCAAACTTTCTTGCCTCGTCGCTTGGTTCTATTCCATCGATAGACCATCCATTCTCTTTACAAGCATTTAAAAAAGCACCTGTGCCGCAACCAATATCTAAAATAGTTTTATCTTTTGAAAGACTATTTACTAAATTCACCTTCTTATTAATCGTATAGTTTCTGACTTTCTTATATAAGAAATTAATAATTCCTTTTCCTGAATCTGAATGGGAAATATAATCTTCCGATTCATAGTATTTACCAATCTCATTACCACCAGGGCGAGGATTGGTGAACTTGAATCCACAATTATTACATTTTACAATAGAAAAGGAATCTTTACTGACCGTGTAATCTATACAGTTCTTGAATAAAGAAAAATCCTCTCCTCCGCAAACAAAACAATTTTTAATGTTTTCCATAGATTTCATGTTTCACGTGAAACAGATAATTAACGACCAAGATAAATCATTAATACACTAATATCAGAAGGGGTAACTCCACTTATTCTCGCAGCCTGTGCCAAGGTTTGGGGTTTAGTGGAAGATAGTTTTTGCCTTGCTTCAGTAGATAAGGACTTCAATTGCAGGTAATTAAAGTCCTCATGCAGGACAATGTTTTCTAAACGCACCGCTTTATCCACCATATCCTTTTCTTTCTTGATATAGCCTTCGTATTTCATTAATATTTCGGCTTGTTCAATGACTTCTTCCAAATTATCCGAATCAATGTTTTCTAAGAAAGTTTGTAATTCACTAAAGGTATTGGATAAATCAGAGAAAGAGATTTGAGGGCGAGATAATAAGTTGAATAGTTTGGTCTTTTGTATTATCTCATCTGTATTTAAACTTGATAACAACCCATTTGAATCGCTCGGGTTAACAGTATGCCCTTTAAAGAACTTGATTAATTCCTCAACATTCTTTATTTTCTTATTTACCTTTTCCATACTCTCTTTAGTGGCTAATCCAATCTCAAAACTACGAGGTGTTAATCTAATATCCGCATTATCTTGTCTTAAAAGAATACGATATTCTGCGCGAGACGTGAACATTCTATAAGGTTCGTCAGTGCCATTAGTAACCAAGTCGTCAATAAGAACGCCTATGTAAGATTCTGATCTGCCCAAAATAAAACTTGGCTTCTCATTAATCTTTAAATGAGCGTTAATGCCAGCAATAATTCCTTGTCCTGCGGCTTCTTCATACCCCGTGGTGCCGTTTATTTGCCCTGCAAGGAAAAGATTCTCTATTAATTTCGTTTCTAAAGAGAGGTCTAATTGGATAGGTGGGAAATAATCATATTCTATTGCGTAACCCGGGCGAAACATTTTGACATTTTCAAAACCTTTAATTTCTTTCAAAGCCTTTAATTGAACTTCTTCGGGAAGCGAGGTAGAAAAACCATTCACATAAATCTCTACCGTATTCCAACCTTCGGGTTCAACAAAGATTTGATGGCGATCTTTATCGGCAAACCTGTTAATTTTATCTTCAATGGAGGGACAATACCGAGGACCTACGCCTTGAATTCTGCCATTAAACATCGGCGATTTGTCGAAGCCGGTCTTTAAAGTATCATGCACTTTCTGATTGGTGTGAGTGATGAAACAACTCTTTTGTTTCATTAATTTTGGGGTATCTGTATAGGAAAACTTGGTGGGATTCTCATCTCCAAACTGCTCTTCCATTTTATTAAAATCGAGAGAACGCCCATCCACTCGGGGAGGAGTGCCTGTCTTCATTCGCCCCGATTCAAAGCCTAATGAGATTAATTGTTCGGTGATTCCATGCACCGCTTTTTCTCCTGTTCTTCCTCCTCCGAATTGTTTTTCACCGATATGAATTAACCCATTTAAGAACGTCCCATTCGTTAAAACAACCGCTTTTCCCATTATTTTTATTCCCATAACAGTATTAACACCTGCTAGTCTATTCCCTTCCAAAATTAGAGAACTTACCGTATCTTGCCAAAAATCAACATTCGGGGTTTGTTCCAGCATCAACCTCCATTCTTCCGCAAAACGCAATCGGTCGCATTGAGCACGAGGACTCCACATGGCAGGTCCTTTTGACCGATTTAGCATCCGGAATTGGATCATTGTTTTATCGGTTACGATTCCCGAATATCCGCCCAAAGCATCAATTTCCCGAACTATCTGCCCTTTTGCAATACCACCCATTGCCGGATTGCAAGACATTTGAGCGATAGTTTGCATATTCGATGTGATTAATAAAACCGATGAACCCAAATTCGCGGCAGCAACTGCAGCTTCACAGCCCGCATGACCGGCACCGACTACTATTACATCGTATTCTTTAAGCATCTAATTATCTTTTGAGGGCGCAAAGATAGGAATTGAATCGGAAAATCAGATTCCAAAGATTCCGAAACCAGTTACCGCTATTCTTGGTACAGTTACCATTATTCTTGGTACAAGAGTCGTTATTCTTGGTACAAGAGTCGTTATTCTTGGTACAAGAGTCGTTATACTTGGTACAAGAGTCGTTATTCTTGGTACAAGAGTCGCTATTCTTGTACCATTAATGTCTCCGCCGGAATTTTTTACTCCAGCATTTGGGATTGGAAAGGGGTATGGGAATTGCATTTTACAGGTAATAAACTCGACGAATTTTAATTAATTTTGCGGCGTGATAATACGCTTCTTCAAGTCGAACCAACAGGCAACTTTCTTCGCCATCCCGATACTGGCAATCGTTTTATGGATGGTAGGATTTTTGCATTCCATCCCGATGACGACGAATTTTCCGATGCCGATTTATAAATTAATCATGGTATTTTATGCTGTCAAAACCGACCTCGCTTATCGGATTCTCGGATTCGGAATCTTAATTCTGCAATCCATTTATCTGAATAATATCATCAATAAACACGAGGTGCTGTACCGCCGTTCGCATCTGCCAGCCTTGTTTTATTGTGTCTTGATGAGCCTTTATATTCCGTTATTAAACCTACATCCGGTACTGTTGGTGAATATGCTTTTGATCTTATTATTGGATAAAATTTTATCCCTCTATAAAAGCACATCCAACTTTATTGCCTTCGATTGCGGGTTGATTATCGGGGTATGCGCCTTGATTTATTTCCCGTCCTTTATCCTATTTTTATTAGTCTTGATTGCATTGGTAATCTTACGCCCGTTTTACTGGCGAAATTGGATTGTAGCCATTTTGGGAATGACCGTTCCGTTTTATTTTATCACGATATATTATTTTTGGATAGGGAATTTACGTAAGTTTTATGCGCATGACCTTCCGCAGTATTTTATTCATTACCTCCGGTTCGATTTCTCTTTTCCAAGACCGATGAAAGTGCTGGCAATGCTGACGGGAATTGTGTTGCTTTTATCACTTCTGAAACTGCAATCGAACTTTTTTAAGAACGCGATCCGCACTCGGAATTATCAAATTGTATTATTGATATTTTTTCTACTGACTATCGCCTCCTTATTATTAAGTCCTGCTATGCGCCTCGAAGATTTTTCTTTGATAGCAATCCCTGCCTCAATCTTTATCTCCTATTATTTTCTCTCCACCAAAAGAACGATTTTCTCGGAGGTAATCATGCTGCTGCTGCTCTTTTTAATAATCTATAATCAGATTGTTTTTAAGTCATAAAAAAAGCCCCTCGGATTAGGAGAGGCTTTTGTATTAATAAGAGTCGTTATTTAATAACTCAAAATAACGGTATTGGTATCCCAAGCTACTTTAAAACCGTAGGCACAATTCGTTGTCGAGGCATTGCCTTGGGTATCCACTCCGGCAGTGAAAGTATAATCTTTGTTATTCACATGATGCACCAACACACCGGAAGTAGGAGCCCACAATCCGCAGTATGTATCCGACACCCAAGGGCTTTGATAGTAGGTTACGAAATCATAATTGTATCTGTTCACGCCCCATGATTCTGTGCCGGTATGTGCATTAATCGTAGTATCGCCATTGCCTGTAACAGCGATGTATGCCGATTGAACACCTTTAGGATTGGTATTCGGAGGGTAATAATTCCAGGAAGTAGTACGGGCACTGTTCCAGGTAGCATGAGATCCATCATCGAAAACAACATTAACCCCTATGGCACGCTCCTGATATTTCAGCGCAACATTATTAAAATAAAAACCGAGCCAGTTATTGCCATTCACGTTCTTCAAAGTCTTGACACCATTAATCTTAATAGATTTGCCAGTACTGATAATCTTTACCTGAAAATCGGTGAAGGTTTCAGTAAGCACCGCTCCTGCATCGTGCCAATAATTACCCGACGTAAGTTGCACTTTAATCGTTCCCGAACGAAGCCTTGTTGGACTAAAACACGGCGTTACTCCATCGAAATGGAAGATCACCGTCTTGCTCGAAATTTGAGAAGTATCAATCGTAACACCACATAATGGGCTTGATTGAACACCTGCAATCCGATTCCCCATCGAGGTCGTGTTCAGACCGTCATTAATATTATTATCCGCCTGGTCAGCTTCCGATTTTACGGTGTTCGCATCCGTGTTGTGTTGTTGCACTTGCGCATCCAGCGTAGCTTTCGGCGTGGCAACTTTCTTTTTGCATGAGATAATAGATACGGTAGCAATCATCATCGCTACCATCATTAAGGTTACAATTTTCTTGTTCATTGTTTGATATTTTTAGTTCTTAATAATTATTAGAACGCAAAATTACAAAAAAAGTTTATTCTGCCAAAAGGGAAATAGAAAATTTAACATTTAAGACATACTCGGAAAAAGTAAACTTTTCGCAAAACAGACCTCCTTTTATTGTCAGATAAGATGAAAAAGTCATTTATTAAACTTACTGAAGACCATAGTGGTTCTACTGAAGTCTGCAGTAGAACCACTGCGGTTTCCAGTAATCTTTCTGAAGGATGTAGAAAGGTTTCTGAAGCGTTTTGGAAAGTTCCTGAGCCATTCAGGAACTTTCCTGAACGGTTTAGGAAGACTCCTAAAGGGCTTAGTAAAACCACTCCGGTCTCCAGTATAACCACTAAACCGTTTAGGAAAGTTCCTCCAGACGACATTAAAACTACTCGAGAACGCAGAAGCTCGCCACTGGTTAATAGCCATTAAATAAAAAACCCGCAACACTTATATTACTGTTGCGGGTCTTTTTTGAAGTCAATAAATCTCGTTAATCCTTCTTAGGGTCTTGCATGAAGGTTGGTTTCTTGTCCTTTTTTTCATCCTTCTTGCAGCAAGGTTTGTCTTTTTCATGATGATGTGTACAACCATCTTTGGTGCATGCAAAATGTTCCTTTTCTTCATCATGTTTTTCGGCTTTCTTTTTGTCCTTTTTCTCTGGTTTAGCCGAAGCAGCAGTTTGAGATTGAGGAGCAGTTTGAGTCTGAACAGCAGGGTCAACGGATTGATCTGACGACACATCGGACATAGAAATTTTTGCTGTCGGAGTGCCTGGAGACAGCACTGAAGCAGAACTTTGCGCATACGATGCTGTTAGCGATAACATACACGATACGGAGATAATTAGTAAGATTTTTTTCATTTACTTTTTTGTTTTGTTAGTAATAATTTTTCATTTGAAGCGGCAAAAGTAGGAAATAAAACTTTAAATACCAAATTTTAATCACTGTTTCGCCTTAAAAATTTCTTCATCGAGGGTCTTTACTTTTATACTATTATATTTTTCCTCTTTACCATCCACATAGTTTATCTCAACAATTATCTGCCCATCCGGCTGATAGATTTTCCAATCGCCATCCTTCACCCCAAGCCGCCAAACCTGCTCTTCGCGTACCTTGCCGTCATCAAAAAAGTATTTGTGAATTCCATTTTCCATGCCATCAATATAACTTCCTTGAAAAGCCAATTTTCCATTGCTGTAAAACTGTTTCCAAACGCTGTCTTCTTTACCATCCACATAAATTCCTGAAGCTATGTATTCTCCATTTTTATACTGCCATTCGCCATCGCGTTTTCCATCTATATAATTCCCAAAACAAATCACGGTGGAGGAATCGGTATATTCTTTAATCATGCCATTCTCGCGACCATTTTTATAAATTTCTTCTCGCAATAAAACTCCGGTCGGGTAATACCATTTCCATGCACTATCCACTTTGCTCATCTTGAACATCCCTTCTTGCTCCAGTGTTCCATTTTCATAATAAAACTTCCAAAAACCATCGCGCTTGCCACTAACATATTCCCCTTCGGCTTTGATTTGTCCGCTTTCATAATAATCTTCCCAATGCCCTTGTTCATACCCGGCTTCATCCAGAATACCATGTCGCAAAAGGATTCCGTTACGATAGATTTTTGCATCCATCACAGTTCCATCTTCATTGTATTCGCGGAAAACACCTTCCTTCACGCCTTTGTTATACATCCCCATTTGAGCTAAAGTACCATCGGCATAATACTTTTTATCAATATCAAATTTTACAGGCATATATTCTTCTTTCGGAACTTCTGCTCCATCACGAAACATCTTTTGTGAGAGTATAATTCCGTTCACATCAAATTCTTTCCAGGTGCCGTGTTTTTTATCATTCTTGTACGAGCCTTCTGTTTTTAATTTTAAATAATCGCCGTCTTTGCTTGCTTGTAAAACAGAATCTACGGGAGTGAAATATTCTTTCCATACACCTTGTTTCAAACCACTTTTATCGGTGGCATTAAGATATTCTTCGGTAGATACAAATCCGTTTTTATAAACCGAAATAGTGGTGATTAAACCTGCTGCATTATACTCTCTCCCAATACCATTTTCAAGTCCTTCGTGGAACGGAATCTCTTTTGCAATGATGCCGCTATCGTTGTAATATCGGGAGATGCCATCTTTTATATCGGCTTTAAAATTCTCTTTGGTCTTTAATTTTCCGGTAGGATAATAACTCCTTTGTTCGCCTTCTTTCTTGCTTTCTTTGTAATAAAATTCTTGGCTGATAGCTCCTTTTTCATCATAAAATTTCCATGCTCCATCCAACAAAAAGTTCACTCTATTTCCTTCTGACTTTAATTTTCCATCTTTGTAATATGTCTTCCAATAACCATCTGGTTTGCCGTTTTTAATAGTGCCTTCGCTATTCAATTCTCCTGTTGTATAATATAATTTCGAGGTGCCGTCTTTCTGAATTTTATCTTGTGCAAAGCTATTGCCGATGCCGAGAATGACCAGCACTGCTGCGGTCAGTATTATCTTATTAATTTTTGTTTGAGTAATTATCATATTATTTGGAGCGACAAAATTACAAAACTAAAGTTAGAAAAAGTTTATTGTTTGACTCTATCATCTTTTTAAAGTTTTAGCGACTCCTATTATTATTATTTCTTTTTATAAATATTAGTGATGGTAATGGGTCTGTTCATTATGTTGGTAAATATAGGGGCAGAGATTTGGATATATCTTTTATTAATCATCGTTCAACAGGTTATTAACAAAAATATTTTCTTAATATATTGTAATATCAAGGACTTAGGAGGTTATCAACATCTTGTTCATCGAAGCGATTGTTTATAAATTTCTCCCTTCTATTCCTAAAAAAATGTTCATAGATTGTTAGTTATTATTCAATAAAAGGAGGGGTCAAAAATTTGGTGGTTTGAGTTTAAAATACAAGTGGTATCAGATTCCATTATTCCAAGAAAATTTTACATAAAGTTATAAACAGAAATCCGTAAGATATAAACAATGGTTGTTGGAAGATGGTTTACTATATTGCCTCAATTATTTACCAAAACTCCTACTAAAAGCTTTGTGCAGCCGCACAATTGCTCCTGCAACTGTGTTTGCCAGTTGTGCACCTGCACATCTCGCAAAACCAGTTGTGTTTGCCTAATGTGCGGCTGCACATCTGCCCCCGTAACTGTGTTTGCCAGTTGTGCAGCTGCACAATTCACCAATCCTGTTGTGTTTGCCTAATGTGCGGCTGCACAATTGCCCAAATAACTGTGTTTACCAGTTGTGCAGCTGCACAATACACCAAACCTGTTGTGTTTGCCAATTGTGCAGCCGCACATCGAAAAAGGGAGGTTTTATTACTCAAAACAACTCTTACGATTGATAAAAAAATGACGGTAATAAGAGGAAAATACTCTTATAGTATATACAATATCACAAAAAGAGGCTGGTTTTTCGGGGAATAGGCTAACTATTAATAGGAGTTATCAATCCGCTCAAAATCTCACCGAAGGCAAAAACATCTTCGTAAGTATTGTATAGCGGCACGGGAGCCAGGCGAATAACATTCGGTTCGCGCCAGTCGGCAATAACGCCATTGGCGGTTAATTGTTGATGGATTTCTTTGGCATTCCGATAAATAATTAATGACAACTGGCAACCTCTCTGGGCATCTTCTTTCGGAGTAATAATAGTGATTAATTTCTCCTCTGCGGGATGTTTTTTATTGATTTCTTCAACGATGAATTCGAGGTAACCGGTCAACCTTTTACTTTTATAAGAGATAGGATCCATCGTTACTTCATTAAAAATATCTAATGACGCTTTGTGGGCTGCCATCGCCAATATCGGGGCATTGCTTAACTGCCATCCTGAAGCTCCGGTAGCAGGAATAAATTCTTTCGACATCTGAAATCTCGTAGCCGGATCGTTGCCCCACCATCCTGCAAAACGAGGGAGGGAAGCATCGTTTGCAAACTTCTCATGCACAAAAATTCCTGCCACCCCGCCCGGACCAGAATTAAGATATTTGTAAGTACACCAGCAGGCAAAATCAACCTTCCAATTATGTAAGCTTAATTTGATATTCCCAGCAGCATGGGCTAAATCGAAGCCCGCAATTGCCCCCACCAGATGGGTCGCGAAGGTAATCGGTTCAATCTCGAAAGCCTGCCCGGTATAATAATTCACGCCACCTAATAACACCACCGCGAGTTCATCGCCATGTTTGTAAATCTCTTTAATAATATCTTCGGTACGGAGGCAATATTCACCATCGCGGGGCTTTAATTTTATTAATGCCTCATCGGGATTGTAGCCATGGAATTTTATTTGCGACGCCAAGGCATAATGATCGGAAGGGAAGGCATCGTCCTCACAGATAATCTTGAAACGCTTGGCAGTAGGGCGATAGAAGGACACGAACAGCAGGTGAAGATTGGTGGTAAGGCTGTTCATCAACGCCACTTCCGTAGGCAATGCCCCAACTAATTTAGCGACAGGTTGTAAGAACATTTCATGATAAGAGAACCACGGATTACGAGCCTGGAAATGCCCTTCGACACCGTATTTAGCCCAATCGTCCAACTCGATATTGATGTATTCTTTGACGGTCTTAGGTTGCAAGCCGAGGGAATTGCCACAGAAATACAGGACATCCTTTCCATCGTGTTTGGGAATCAGAAACCGGTCGCGATATTTCTTCAAAGGATCTGTAGCATCCAGTTGTTTGGCGAAGTCTATGGTGTTTAGGTAGTTCATTATAATATTGTTCAGGCTGCAAAATAAATCATTTGAAAGAAATATCAGGCGAAGATGAGTATCAGCAAGAATTGGAATATCATCGAGCCATCTACCCAGAAGTAATGAAAGTATCTTCCGTTCGATTGGGATGATTTAAAGACGAGAACTGAGGTCGTGATGGCGGATAGATACAAAGGAATTGAAAAATTCTTTATTGATGAGAAATTATACTGAAAGAAAATTAACCCGCAAAATACAATCAATAAGAATATCCCAAACCATCTTGATTTTTGTTCACCGAATACTATCGGCAGTGTCTTTAATCCTTCTAATTTATCAGCGTCTTTATCCCGTATATCAAAGGGAATCGTGATTGCATAAACGAATAGTATTCTTCTTATTAGCATAAAGAAGATATTAAAAGAGAAGAGGGTTAATCCCGCATCAATAGCCGGAAGTAGCAAGGTCGTGAATCCCCATACCAAGGCAACAAACAGAATTTTCACCCCGGGAATTTCTCGTAGCCTGATACTATCCGCCTTTGTTTTGATTAATGGAATCGAATACCCAATGGTGATTAATCCAAGCGGTACGATGATGAACAATATCCATAGATTCACGAAGAAAATAGAGACTATTAACCCCACCATCGAGCCATAGAACGTCCCTTTGAAAAGACGATGATGTGATAGTGCCCAATTAAACTTGTTTGCATTACTTTCAGAAGATATTTTCGTGAAGGAAAGGTGCCGATGTAAATTATATTCAAACAAAGTGGAGAAGAAAATAAAGAACAGCAAGCCATCAATCTTCAGTGGCTTATCAATCATCAGGTAAGTCTCCAAAGTCAAGGCTACTGCGGCAATGGAGATGAACCAATTCCCAAAAATCAGGTAATCGAATGCTTCTTGAAAGAGCCGTTTCATTGCTCTGATTTATTAAATCCTAATGCTTAGGACGGAAGATAATAAAAGCAGTTACCGATATCCCAAAACCAATACCGCCGCCCAGAAGCGAGTTCTTCAACTTCTTCTTCCGAGCTGCCATTTCGAAGCCATAAGCGTAGTAATCGCTGTTCATTAAAATTTTATCGGCATAAGGCTTCTTGGTTATATCAGGAGGAGGAGAGGCAGAGACAATGGTAGCATAAATTGCCGGAAGTACAGGTCCATAAAAGATACCGAGAATCCCCGCAGCACCGCCCACGATGATGCCTCCCACAGTCGCAGCTTTGGGTTTATAATTCAGTCTGCAATCTTGCTCTCCTTTCACAAATTCTCGCATTTGAGGAACAGAAAAATCGCTTACCGTGCTATCGGCAACGAAAAACAATTCTTCTTTTCCATCATTATAATTAATCGAGAAGATGCGCGAAACCTTGATGGCACTAACCTTCTTCGTATCATGCGAAACATAATTAAACTTTTCCATATTCCCCTTACTGATAGTATCAAACGCGATAATCTTTCCGTTCATTAAATTGATTTTCCCTTGACCGTGAACAAAAATAGCAGGAATTAATAGCAGAAAAAGCAGAGAAGTTTTATTCATTTCAAGACTCTATTTTATCCCAAAGAACTTATTAATCCGCCCATCCAAAGTCTTGCGATTATTTACCAAAACAGCAAACGAGATACCGAAGCTGATACCCCCGATAACAAAGGCGTTGCGCATCTTTTTGCGCTTCGCATAAATCTGATACCCATAGAGGTAATAAGGATCGTCAAGCATGGCTTTATCACTAAATTCCTGATGCGCAACATTGGGATAATGCAGGGACGCCACGAGGCAATACATCGCCAAAGGCACAGGTCCGTAAACGATGCCGAAAACAGCACTCGCCCCGCCAATAATCACCCCGCCGAGTGACGAAGACGGGGCATGATAATTCTCACGCGCATTCTGCCTGCCGAGAATGTACGACTTCATGTGGGGAACCGTCATATCGCCATTGTTAAGCGAATCGTAGATATAAAAAACCTCCTCGCTGCCGTTGGAATGATTGATGGAATAAATCTTATGGAAAGCGATGGTTTTCGCCTTTTTCTCGCCCACCGGCAGGTAAATAACCTCATTATCCACCTTGCCCACAACGGAATCCATCTTGATGATTTTGCCATTCATCAAATTAATTTGTCCTTGCCCAAATGCCATCGTGGCGGCAAAAAGGAGGACTGATAAGAGCATCTGTTTTATTGTTTTCATAACATAATTAATAAGGGTGCAAAAGTAGAAATTATTAGGAATGAAACACGGAATAATTTTCTCCTCAATACGATTTGAAAACAGCATCGAGGGGATGCTGTTTTCCATAAAATAATCAACAATTTCCATAGCTGGGTTTGAAATTTCCACATCCGGATTTTGAAATTCCATACCGAGAATAAAAATTTCCATACCGTGATTTAATTCTTCCATACGAACATCAATTATTGAAAAGTAAGGCTTAAACGGGTATGGAATTTTTTGATAATTATGTGGAAATAACTGATATTTGTGTGGAAATAACTGATGTTTGTGTGGAAATAGTTGATGTGTTTGTGGAAATAGTTGATATGTTTGTGGAAATAGTTGATGTTTTTGTGGAAGGTTTTGAGGGAGGTATGGAAATAATCGGCTGTTATTCAGCGATTAATAAGAAAGTTGAGGAAATCTCCCTCCGAAATCTCGGAATTTAAGCTCCGGTTTTGGATTAGAATTTCATGTTTTGCGGAATGACGGGTAAGATTTTTTCTTATTTTCATAGGTCTTTTCATCCCCCGAAATCGTTTTTTAGGATTCTTATTCCTTATATTATTTCTAACTTTGCGCCCATGAATAATATAAAAGTAGTTATGAAGAATTTGATTTTAGTCCTCGCCTTTACGGCAATTATTACCGATGGATTCGCCCAAAATAATCCGAAGTTAGACAGCCTTTTGAATGCCATTAAAAAGTATGATGCAGACAAAGAAGAATCTGGGCGGATGTCGTTTTCGCAAAACGACAGCGTAAAAGCAAACATGGAAGACCGTCTTGGCGAACTGTATTTGAAGCAGAGTAAATTCAGCGAAGCCTTGCAGAATTTCGAGAGTGCGCTTCGGATTCAGAAGGCTATTCGTGATAAAAACGGAATGGCGATTTCGCTTACCAACTTGGGGCGATTAAATGAAACGATGAATGTTTTCCAACCCGCGTTGGACTATGATTTATCGGCTCTCGAGACCCGAAAAGCCATAGGTAATACGTTGGATATTGCGAAGGCTTACGATTTTGTGGCGCAGGATTATGAGAATTTGCGTCAGAATCGGATGGCTTTGGAGAACTATGACAATGCTTTGAAGAATTATCTTCATACCACCGATTTGTCTCGCACCGCTAAGTGTTATCATAACATCGGAAGGGTATATGTCATGATAAAGAACACGGATAAAGCCCTCGAAAGCGAACATAAAGGCTTGCGTATCGCAGAAGAAATTGGCGATAGTGTTTTAGAGAAACGGATTAATAATAGTATTAAAGAGATTAATAAGAAGTAGGGTTTACTTCTTGCTTTTCGCGAGGGCTTCCTCCACAATATTGAATAATATTTCCGCCTTTTGGCTCCCGATCAGGTAAACCAGCCCGTCGCGGTCGGTTAATTTCACGGCTTCATTATGTCCACCGGAAAAGAATTTGATTGTGCCGCTATCATGCACGTTATACACGGGGTTGTTTAGGGAAAATTTGCTGTAAATAGTTTTCTCGACCGATACAATGCTGTTTAAATTGATCTTCACCTTGCGAGAAGTCCATAGTCCGTCAATGATGATGCAATGCTCATAAACTGTGGTGTGGATATGCAGGATAAATAACAATATTACAGAGATAACCAAGATGCACATCCCGATCAGGAAGAAGATGTCGCCGAGTTTTATTTGATACGCAGTGAAGCAAAAGATGGAGAGCACGAGTTGCCTCGCTACGGCATATTTATTATAGCCGAGATACTGTTTTTCTTCGAAGAGTTTCTTTTCGGTCATGGGATATTTTTGGGCTTGGGTTTATTTTTCGGTGTAATGAATGGTCAATACTTTTTTTGTGAAGGGAGTTATGCGGTATCTGTTGTCAATTCTATGTCCGAGTACGCAGATAATATCGTTGCCGGAAAGAACAACAAAGGTATTTTCTTTTTTATTTAAGGGAACTTTGTTATCTATAAGGAAATCGCTGATCTTTTTCTTGTTGTTCATGCCGAGCGGGTAGAAGAAGTCGCCGGCTTTCCACCGACGGATGGTGAGGGGATATAGAATGGAGGCTTCGTTGAGGTGATAGTCGTTTTTTGTCTGGAGGTTGTCGGTGATATTTTCCAATATTCTTTCTTTAATCATCATACCAAAATAATCTGCTTCGAGAAAATAGGCGCGACAATCTTTATCCATCTTCTCAAAATGGAATTCTTTATCATCATATAGGGTTTCGATAGGGTCAATCATGAGATGATCTCTGTTGATAAAGATTCGATGGGTAGGAGAAAAGAATTGTTTGCCGGTAACGGGGTTATCAGTGGCTTTGGAGATGTCATTGATAACATCTTGATTGAAATTATAAGGCGATAATAGTTCATAGAGGATGGAGGTTTTGAATTCCTTGATGCCTTTCTTATTAAGTTTAAAAATGTAGAAGGCATCGGCGCCGTTGTAATCGAATTTAATGGAAGCTTTCAGGCTTTCAATCTTGCTTTTGTATAAGGCTTCGGCAAACTTAGTGCGATCTATGTTTTCCATAAAGGTCTTCTCGAGCTTAGGATTGATTTCTTTCAAAATCGGGATGACTTGGTTGCGGATTTTATTTCTTAGATACTTGTCTGATTGGTTGGAGCTATCCTCTCTGTATTTAAGTTTATGCTCTGTTGCGTATTTTTCAATTTCCTCTCTGGTGGCGAATAACAAGGGACGAATGATGTTATCTTTCTTGGCTAATATTCCATGCAAGCCCGCGATGCCTGTGCCTTTAATTAGGTTTATGAGAATCGTTTCGACGACATCGTTTTGATGGTGTGCGGTAGCGATGAAGTTATATCCACCTTCCTTCCTAACCTTCTCGAACCATGTGTATCTTAAATCACGTGCAGCCATCTGGATAGAAATACCATTCTCCTTAGAATATGAAGTGGTGTCAAATGTCTTGGAATAAAAGGCAACATTGTATTTCTTAGTCAGTCCTTTAACGAATTTCTCGTCTTCATCAGATTCTTTTCCACGAAGATCGAAGTTGCAGTGAGCGATTCCGAAGGTAAGTTTCGCCTCATGAAACAAATGACATAATACTATAGAGTCCATGCCGCCGGAAACAGCAATCAGGATTTTATCTGTCTGTAGAAACAAGTTTTCCTTGGCAATAAAATCTTTAAATCGCTGTAGCATCTTATTGGATATTTAAACTAAAACAATATCAAACTGAACTAGGTCAATGAACTGCTGAACCCGTTCGTTCACTTCATCCGGACTCAAATTAATCAATCGTTCGGTTCCGAATTTCTCCACGCAAAAAGAAGCCATCGCAGAACCAAAGATGATGGCTCTTTTCAGATTATCGAATGAAATATCATTGGTAGCTGCAAGATGCCCAATGAAGCCACCAGCAAAGGTATCACCGGCACCGGTAGGATCAAAAACATCTTCCAATGGAAGTGCAGGAGCAAAGAAAATGTTGTTCTTATCAAACAACAAAGCACCATGTTCTCCCTTCTTGATGATCAAATATTTCGGACCCAGCTTCAATATCTTTTGTGCTGCCTTGACCAAAGAATATTCTCCTGACAATTGCCTCGCTTCGGCATCATTAATCGTCAAAACATCAACCATAGCAAGCGTTTCATGCAAGGAATCCCAGGCTATATCCATCCAGAAATTCATCGTATCAAGAACGATCAACTTCGGGCGTTTCCACAACCGTTCGATAACTGATTTCTGCACTTGGGGCATTAGGTTGCCTAACATCAGGAACTCACAATCTTGTGCTGAATCGGGTACAATGGGATCGAATGTAGCCAAAACATTCAGGTCGGTAACAAGCGTGTCTCGCGAGTTCATATCATTATGATATTTCCCCGACCAAAAGAAAGTTTTCTCCCCATTTTTAATTTGGAGACCCTCCGTGGTAATATTTTTTTCATGAAATAAATTAATCGTTTCTTTCGGAAAATCATCCCCGACGACGGACACAAGATTAATTTTATTCGTAAAGTAAGAAGCGGCTAAACCCGCGTAGGTAGCGGCACCGCCAACAATTTTGTCCGTCTTCCCAAACGGCGTTTCGATAGCATCAAAGGCTACGGTTCCAACAAGTAATAAGCTCATATACGTCTATTTTTATAAAAATTTTGTGCAAAGATATTGTTTAGTCCGTAAATTAAAGTATTTTTGCGCCCTCGAAAAGTCAAAAACATTCCTCCTTAGCTCAGTTGGTTAGAGCATTTGACTGTTAATCAAAGGGTCCCTGGTTCGAGTCCAGGAGGGGGAGCAAGGCGGTGAAATCTTCACCGCCTTTTTTGTTTCCATTTGTTTCAGATTCATAATTATCATCATCCTGTTATTGCACCACAGTCGGTGTGAAAGGGAGGATAAAATCAACTCACAAAATACATATCCACCTCCCCTTTGTTCTTCGTCTGAATCTTGCCGCGATGAGTGCAGGTGAATTTATCTTTTATTAATTCATAAGTGCTGCCAGAGATGTTTACTTCTCCTTCCTTACCAGAACTTTCCATGCGGGATGCAAGGTTCACGGTATCGCCCCAAATATCATAAGCAAACTTCTTTACCCCAACGATTCCGGCAACTACCGGTCCTGTATTAATTCCTATTCTAATCTCAAAAGGAAGTTCTCTTTTAGCCAGTTTTTCTTTGTTATGATTAGCCATGTAGTCACGAATCTCAAGGGCTGCTTTTACGGTATCTTCGGCATGAGTTTTATTAGCAACAGGCAAGCCTCCTGCACACATATAAGCATCACCAATAGTCTTTATTTTTTCTATTCCATGTTTGTGAATGATGTTATCAAATGCCGAGAAGCAGAAGTCTATTTCTTTGACCAATTCAGAAGGATTCATACCCTCGCTAATCTTGGTGAAGTCTTTGAAATCGGTGAACATGACCGTGGCTTCTGCAAAGTTTCTTGCATCGGACTTGCCATTATGCTTAAGTTCTTCGGCTACTTCTTCAGGTAGAATATTCAATAAGAGATCATCGCTTTTCTTCTTTCCTGCTTTGATATTATTTCTTTGTCGGAAGAACACAATTGAAAACATGAGCACCACAATCAACCCTCCTATCAAATAATTTCTTGTTATTGATGCAACATGTTTCTCATTATTAAGATTGTTAATAGTGCCTTCCGCCTCCGTTATCTTCTGTTCTGTTTCAAAACTCATCGAACGATTCTTTCTTTCATCCGTTTGTAATTCCTCTTGCAAAGCATTGTGTTTTCTGAAAGTTTCAGTTGCATTTTTAACATCCCCCATATCCAGATAAACTTCAACAAGAAGTTTGTATTCTTTCAGCACATCTGCTCTCATATTAACCAACCTTGGAAGTTCTGTTTTAATTAATGCCTCTGCATCTTTAAAACGATTTTGCTTAACCTTAACAAGAGCAAGATAATAATTCGGGATGATGAATCCTCCGGTTGAGTTTGCAGGAATTCCGGATTTAATAATCAGATTTTCACACTCCTGTAAATAGTATTCCGACGAATCAAGCCGATTCATCTTCAGATAATAAATTCCCTTTACAGAATAGCAATTAGCAAGGTCTTCGATTAGGTTTTGACTTTTTGCAATTTTGATTGCTTCGTCTAATAAATCAATGACGCTATCAGTTTCGTTCAACATTATCTTTGAATAGGCAATATTTTTATTGATGTAAGATAAATTTGTACTGTCACTTTTGTTATGTGCCCCGTATTTAAGAGCAGCGCGGGAATATAAAATCGCATTACCGTAATCTCCAGTTGTGTTATACATATCTCCTAAAACTGAAGTGTTGTTTCTCCATCCCGCAAGACCACCTAAAGTCCCATTGTTACCGGTATCATTGAGGTTTAAATATGGCAAGGATTTTTTATAATAATAAATAGAAAGGTCATTCAACCCGATGGTATGATAGAAACCACCATGCACATAATAGCAGATTGAAATAGCTGCCGAATCGTTTCGTTGTAAATATAATTTGAGTTTTGATGTATAAAAATCAAAGCCCTCTGTTAATTTATCGGATAAACGAAAAGGGATACGGAGATATTGTAATATAATTAAGAAAAGAATTCTATCTTCAGGATTTTGATTGGCATCATATCGGTTAATTATTTCCTTTCCAAAATTAATTTCTTTGTAATACTCATGTGCATTATCAAACAATATTAAATGAGCCGATTCAATGGCAGTATAATAATCAGATTTCTTCATCTTCTTGAATTCTTCCGCCGCATTTTCTATCCGCCCGATGGAATTATCATCAACAGGAATACTATCCATCATCTTTATTCCCTTCACAAAAACCAAGGAGTCAATTCCCTTGGCTGTCTTTGATTTATTGAAATAATAGATGGCAGAATCTACATACCTATCCGTCTTGGGTTGCTTTTTATCTTGCCCATAGCCGCTGATGGTGAAGAGGATAATAGTTATTAGAATAAGGATTCTTTTCATGGCAGTAATTGCTTTTGTTAATAAGAGGGCAAAAGTAGGAAAATTTATATTCTACCGTCAACCCATCACGCACGACAGTCAATAAAAGATACACGACCGTCCGTAATATTCACTTAAATGTCAAAAATACCTATTTCTAACTCATAAAAAACATATCTACCTTGCCTTCAAGCCAGATACCGTTCCCGAATCACCTCCTGATGATGCACCTGATGCCCGATGATAATAAAGCCCATTGCTCGGACAGAAATATTGTTCTTATTGGGTGCGCCACGTTCCTCAAGCATGGTCTCATCAAAGCTTTTATACAGCTCTATAGTTGCCTTGCGGACGGCTTTGTATTCAATCATTAAGTCGGTAATATCGCGGTTGCCAGAATTCGATTCGCGGGCATAATCATCCTCCTCAAAGCTCGGCATCGGAGTCTTGTCTCTCCTTGCAAAAACTAAGGCACGATAAACAAAAACCCGTTCACAATCTATAATATGCTGCATGATTTCGCGGATGTTCCACTTGCCCTCGGCATACCGGAAGTTGAGTTTGGTATCGCTTATTTTATCAATGAAATTCAGGAACTCTTCGGATGAATCCTTTAAGCCAAAAATCAAATCTTCGTAGTTCGATTTGGCGACATACTTGTCGAAGTAGCCAAAGGTTTCAGTAGGCAGGGGCGGAGAAATTAATATCATATTATTTAGTTTTTATTTTCTTTTAAAAATGTAGGTGAAACCGTCATTCACTTCCGTACTCATGGTCATGGAATCATCTTTTACATCAACAATGTTGGTGATGCTACCGATGTTATTATTATTTAATTGAAGATAAAAGCAGTTTCGATTGAAGATGCGACTGAACTTTTCAGAGATAATAAAAGTTCCTTCCGATACTTTAATCATATCCGAAACATTGCAAGCGAATGTTCCGTTTTCATGGAGCGTTATCACTTCGTTTGTAGAAGAAACCGGAATACCTCGACCCGAGAATCCTCCTGTTATCTGAACCAATTGCCAAGAACCTTGTATAGGAATTAAAGGTGGCGGGGCTTGAATAGTTTGCGGTGTATGTTGGGTACCTGTCGAGTTCGTTTTACAAGAACTAAGGACGAAAAGAAAGAGTGTTATGGTGATAATTGTTTTCATATTTAATACTATTTATTTCTGTAAAGCAATTCGTCTGACTATTGTTTCTCGGTTGGTTTTTATCTGCACAAAATAGATGCTTTGGGCAAGAGTTGAGAGATCTATTGAATAGTTTCCCCTGATGGTATTATCAATGTTCTTAATGGCAACCACATCGCCAAGGAGATTCAAAACCTTTACCTCCACAAAAGAGTTTTGGGTTAATGCAATGGAGAGATTTAGCAAGCCGTTTGTAGGATTGGGATAAAGAATAAAATCATCTTTGTCGGTAGTAATGGCAGGGATTCCAAGAGTTGAAACAGCATCAATCTTAATGTCATCGAGATAAAGATTATTGCCAAAGTTTGAGTAATTAGTGAAGGCAAATTGCAAATTGGAAACACCCGCCAAGGAATCTAAATGCAAGGTATCCGATTTCCATTGTGTTGCGGAAGGAGTAAATGCAGTACTTAGCAAACCCGTTACAGTAGCCATGTTTGCACCACCCTTCGATTCTAACCTCTCCCAAGATTGTCCGCAATCTTTCGAAACAGAAATGAATAAAGAATCGGTGGCTGAATTGTTTCGTAAACGATAAGCATAACTGAATGAAAGCTTAATTGGAGCAACGGCAAAAGTCAAATCAATGTATGGAGAATAGAGACTATCCAATTGCCCTATGTTGCCAGTATTGGTGAAATTATCCAATTCCATACAGGCGGTACTCAAGCCAAAACCACTTACTCCGATGCGACGATACCAAGTATCATAACCATCAGGGTTACCTATCCTCCAAGTGCCGGAAGGGAAGACGGGACTCTCAAAGTTTTGGATGATAGGGAAGACATTTAACTGGGTTGCGAAGATAACAGATGCCGTATCGTTACTGCCATTCAGGTCGGTGCCACCATTAGGGGAGGAAGTATAAACCCGTATCTTATTAGACCGTAAAGTAGCAGTCATATTCGGCAACGTAATTGTTTCCATTCCATGCAAAGCGAGGCTACCCGTCCAGTGAAATGTATTAACGGGGAGGTTATCGAGTTGATACTTTATATCCACATTGGTCAGGGTTGAAGAACCATAATTCCGCAAGATAACAACAGGGGAAATTGTGTTTGTACAGTAGTTCGTTTGTGTAGGAGAATTGATATTAATAATCCCTGCATCCAAAGCAAAAGGAGTTACATTCGGATCAAATCCATCATTCACTAATGCCCCAGTATTATTCGGGTCAAGCCAAGGTTTTAGGCTGCTATCGGTCATGGAATAATAAGCCCAGGAAGTAGAGAATTTTCCATATACATCATACCAATCGGTAGTAGCGGCTTGACAATCCGATGCACCACCATAAAGCTGCCCGATGAAACGATGATTCTGGTCATACAATGGTGAGCCGGATGATCCACCTTCCGTAACTCCATCCGTCCATTGCCCTACTCTCCAACAGTCAGCAAATCCGTTTCCCATGTCCTGCAAACCCGCATCTTGGGTAGGAGATAAGGCATAAGAAATCTTCTTTACATCGCCGCTGGGATGATGAATACCTGTCGTGCTATCTGCAAAGACAGGAATGTTCGACCAGCCGTTATAATAAATATGATAACTGGTATCGGGGGTGCTGCTTAACCGTAATAAATCAAAATCGGAATGGTAACTATGTGCCTTTTGCGTAGCACCGGAGATGGTGAAATTGTAATTGCCATCATTGTTAGGAGTGCAGGTCGGACTTTCCCAGTTGAAGCGAAACATCCAGATGCCGAAGTTCTCGCCAGGGTGGCTACAATGATTCGCTGTTAAAAAATAGGGAATACCATCGCTCTCCACATCATTGATTAAAGAGCCGGAACAGATGGCTCCGCCTACCACGATACAGGCAACCGCTCGTTTTTCCTTAGCCCAATTAGGATCGCAAATAACATTGTTTTCGCAGGAGCCGGAACCACCGAAAGACTTCATCAGATAATGAAAAACGCTTCGGTAACCATGGGTAACTCGGAAGATATTCAACGTACCATGGAAGGCAACATTTGCCGGTTCGTAATATTCTACCACGATGGAATTCCCTTTTATTAAGTCGCAGCCTAATTGATGATCGGCTTGATTGGTCTTATCGGTGAAGGCACCTATAACATGAGTTCGGTCTTGATTATAGATAAACATTTTAGCTCCTTTTGGGAGATGAAATTCATCGAAAGCGAGATTTATAGTAACAGCATTCGGGCAATGAATCCCGACTTGCCAAAGGCGATCACCATTCGATAAAGTGGTCCAAACTCCCGCATTATTCGGGTTCATATTTACGGCATGATTATACCCGAATCGCCATGGTATTTCTTTATGTTTATCATTCTTCAAATCTTCCTTTTGCAGGGAATCAATATTGACGATGGGCATCTCAATAACTGGAATATTATTGGCATTAAGCGAAGCGTCAAAGCCAATTGGGATGCCGCCTTCATGGACTTGGGCGGTAACGGAGTTAGTATTCATTATGAACATGATGCCAACAAAAATAAGGGTGTAAATAGTCTTCATTTTTTAATAATTATAGGTAATTTTATAGTGTTCATCGAGGTTAATAACAACTTTATTTTGCAACGGATATTTCAATGCCCCGACCTCAAACTTCAATTCTTTTTTGATCGTGTTTTTACAATCCGTATTACTACTTTTTCTCCTGATAAAAACCGCCGTAATCGGAGGATTCGACTTGGCGAATTTGCCATTGCCGACCAATTCAAAAGTATCCGTAAGACATACATTGAAACAAGAAATTTTCAGCGTCAAAATATCGCTCTGCACAAACGCGGTATCTATCGAATGCGAGGTATCGAAAACCTTCGTCAGGCTTTTATCCAATATAATAGGAGTAGCGGCAACTTGAGTATTGCCTTGCATACTTTTATTCGCCTTGCAAGAAATGCAATTGATAAAAATGCCGAGGGCTGCGACTTGAATCATAAATTTCATGGTACAAAATTAGGAATTTGGGGAGAAATGCGGGGATTTTTTATGAGGTTTATTATTTAATTTTTGTTAATTGTATTATAAATCAGCGTATTATTGAATGAGATGCGAGATTATTTGCGCCAGTTTGGGTATAAATTACTCCGGTAGGGATACCTTTTACCGCAAAAGGTATCCCTACCGGAGCAAAAGGTATCCCTACCAGACAAAAAGGTATCCCTACTGGCGTAAAAGGTATCCCTACCGGACAAAAAGGGAATCCTTTTACCGCAAAAGGTATCCCTTCTGAAGGAAAAGGTATCCCTTTTGGCGCAAATAATCTCCCCGCCAACGCGGAAGGGAAAGGAAAAATTCCTGACAAAATTCCAAATAATAATCCTAAATTAACCGGCAAGCTTTTCATCTTGCCCTGTCCCTCAATATCCATATTTATCTCCCCAAAGCGACTTCAAAAAGGCTCGCAATTCTTTTTCTCTACTATTATTTCCCGGGGAATAAATCCTGGTGCCGGCAATTTCATCGGGCATAAATTCTTGATTCGAAAAGTTGTTCTCGTAATTGTGGGAGTATTGATAATTTTTGCCGTATCCAATATCCTTCATCAGCTTGGTAGGCGCATTTCGGATGTGTAAGGGCACGGGCAAATCTCCTGTTTTCGCAACCAATTCATTGGCGATGCCGATTGCCTCCACCGCGGCATTACTTTTTGGCGAAGAAGCCAAATAAGCCACGCATTGGGAGAGGATAATCTGGCTCTCGGGATAACCAATTACGTTCACGGCTTGGAAGCAATTATTCGCCATAATCAATGCCGTAGGATTCGCATTACCAATGTCTTCGGAGGATAAAATTAATAACCTTCTTGCGATGAATTTTACATCCTCGCCACCCTTAATCATCCTCGCTAACCAGTATATCGCGGCATTGGGATCGCTACCCCGAATGGACTTGATGAAGGCAGAAATAATATCATAATGTTGCTCGCCACCTTTGTCGTATAAGGCGATTTTTTGTTGCGCTATTTCCATCACGTTGTCGTTGGTCAGGGTAGGATTGTCGGGAAGGGAATTAATGACCAACTCGAATAAGTTGAGCATCTTCCTGGCATCGCCACCAGATATTCTTAACAATGCTTCGGTCTCTTTTAAGGTGATATTTTTATCCTTTAATAAGATGTCATTGGCGATGGCATGATGGAGAAGATTAATAAGATTCTCCTTAGTTAACTCCTTTAATATATACACCTGGCATCGCGACAACAATGGCGAAATAACTTCGAAGGAGGGATTCTCGGTGGTCGCACCAATCAAAATAATCGTACCCCGCTCGATAGCTCCCAACAAGCTATCCTGCTGGCTCTTGTTGAAACGATGAATTTCGTCAATGAATAACACGGGGCTGCCTGGGGCATCTTTATTTTCCAAGAGGTACTTAGACGATTTCTCAATCACTTCACGCACATCTTTCACACCCGAATTAATAGCCGAAAGCGTGAAGAAGGGACGGTTCAACTGTTGGGAAATAATATACGCCAACGTCGTCTTCCCAACGCCCGGCGGACCCCAAAGTATCATGGAAGGAATCCGTTGGGACAGGATAGAATTCCTCAAGACGGCACCCTCACTAACGAGGTGTTCCTGACCGATATAATCATTCAAATTTGTTGGGCGGATGCGTTCGGCAAGGGGTGGAAGTGTATTCATTTTGTACTATTATTTTTTGATTTCAGAAATTTTTCCTAATATTGCAAAGTTAAAAATAAAACGGGATATGGAATACAATACCAAAACAATCAAACACGAGGAGGGACAGAAAAATTTTTCCAAAAAATTTGGTCATGTCAAAAATAAGTAGTAACTTTACATTCTGAAAATAAAAAATAGTCTTTACAATAATCTTAAATTAATAATTACAAAAATGAAAAACTCCACAAAACTCTTAATCGTCGCAGCAGTGATCTCCTGCGTTTTAACCCAATGCACTTGTCATAAACCAGATCCGACACCACCAAAAACTTATACCTACAATTCATCGCGGGTAGTGTTCGATACCAATGCCATTGCATTCCAAACCCAGACTTACAACGTGGCTGATAGCAGCGGTACAGGTCCTAATGATTCTGTAATAACCTTTAGTAAAGGAACCCAATTGATGTGGAAGGATAGTTCCTTCATGTTCAATGGCGGCTGGGTACAACATGCCAAATTCATCGTGAAAGAGATGTACAAAAACAGCGATTGGATATTCAGCAATATGCAAACCGTTGATTCCGGAAGACGATGGATGCAATCGTTCGGAGCTATTTATATTGCCGTGGTGGATGATTATGGCGATACCTGCGATGTTGATCCTACGGTGTATGTTCCGTCCTCCACTTCCTGGTTGAATCGGGCGACATTCTTATTGCGAGTGCCTGCAACTGCTAATGGAGCGTATGACCAACATGCTTATTTCGGAACGCCAAGAATGGTGGTGTATAACGAAGATTTTGATTCATTAAATACGTTAACGCCATTAACCTACCCTGATTATAATTGGTGGACTGCAACTGCCTTACAATTTATTTATCCACAAAATGCAGGACCCTTTTATTACACTGTCGTGATGCCGAATTTATTATCCATGCACCATTGGTATAACCTTGCCGATTCTAATGCGAAGGTAGGTTCTACTGGAACGGGATTATACAAAGGGCAGGCTACCGGAACGATTACTTTGCAGAATGCTACCAGCCCGTCTTACGAGGATGTGCAGATATTTTTCGTTGCCGATGCGCCTTATAAAGTGTGCGTTATTAAGGCTATGAAATCGGTATTGAATGGTACGCAATATGTTATCCCGAATGTGCCATTAAATATTACCGGAAAGATCGTGGCATGGAATGTGAGTGCTGGCAAACAGCTTTATGCCAATTATAAAGTCAATACCGACGGCACCGGTTCTTTCCTTTCTGTGAATCCCAAAACTGCCAATACCACCGCCACCATGTTATATTATCAAGTTACGATTGATGATTTAACGAAGTATATTAAGGCGTTAGATTAGAATTATTTTTTTCATTATTAGTATTGCAGGGTAGCGCGAAAGTGTTACCCTGTTTTTTTGGATAATAAATTAGAACATTTTACAATTATAATAGACCTTCGGCAATATCTTCCGAGAGTTCTGGAATTTCTTCCGAGAGTTCTGGAATTTCTTCCGAGAGTTCTGGAATTTCTTCCGAGAGTTCTGGAATTTCTTCCGAGAGTTCTGGAATTTCTTCCGAGAGTTCTGGAAT
>CAIMUP010000096.1 GCA_903844645.1 uncultured Bacteroidota bacterium | reverse complement strand
TTTCAAAATAAATTTGTTTATTTGCCCTGTAATCTGAAGAGGAAGCAGGCTCTGCTGGAGAGCAACCTGCCAGCAATAAGGTTACCTGAAGTAGTGATACTAACTCATAATGCCGTGATAATTCGTTATCACGGCTGTGAATTTTCTTAGCTATATGCTGAAATAGTAATGGCATCTAATATTACCTCTAAAAATTTGCGGCTGCAAACCTAAAGGGTTTTGATGAAATGGAATTCCAAGAAAGTTTAAAGTTTAAAGTTATGCACACAATCTTAAACTTTAAACTTTAAATCTTTACCTTTACATCATTCCTTCGTCGGCGAAGCTGAAAAAATGGTTGTCGGTTACGATGATGTGGTCTAAAACGGGGATGTCTAAAAACTTGCCGGCTTCTCGCAATTGTTTGGTGAGTTTGATGTCGGCTTCGCTCGGTTTGGCATTGCCTGAAGGGTGATTGTGGCATAGGATGATTGAGGAGGCAAGGTGTTGTATCGCTTCGCGGAAGAGCATTTTAGAATCTACCACAGTGCCCGATACGCCGCCGCTGCTGATTTGTTTTTTATCTATTATTTTATTGGCTCTGTTTAATAAAAGTATCCAAAATTCTTCGTGCGGATGGTCGCCTAAGATGGGTTGGAAAATATCGGCTACGTCTTTGCTGGTGGTAATCTTTTCTTTCTTGACCGCCTCCGATTCTCGCGTTCTTCTACCCAATTCCAGGGCAGCAATAATCTCTATCGCTTTCACCTTTCCGATGCCTTTAAAATCTTTGTTGTTGGCAATATCCAGCACCGAAAGTTTTGCCAACGCATTAAGGTTATTGCCTACGCTGTTCAGGATTTTCTTAGCAACATCTACGGCTGTTTCTTCGGTATTGCCGGAGCCGATGATGATGGCGATTAACTCGGCATCGCTTAATGAAGCCTTTCCTTTCTTCAACAATTTCTCTCTGGGGCGGTCGTCTTCAGCCCACGATTTGATAGTTATATTTTCCACTCTTTCAGTATTTAATAAGTAGCAAAGAACGGAATACGGCGGGAATAAATCGGGTTGCTATTTGCACTTCATCTTCATCAAGGCATTCGCCTCCTGCAATCCTCGCATCGAAGCCCGAAGCCAGTCTTTGCAGGCTTTGTAATTCTGTCCGGTTTTATCATAACAGATGCCCCGTTTGAGATACGCCATCGGCATTTGGGGATTGATTTTCAGGTACGTATTAAAGTCGTGAATAGCTCCCGTATAATTTTTCATCCGCATCCTCGCAATTCCTTTTTGATAGATGGCATCAACGAATTCAGGTTTTATTTTCAAGGTCGAATCAAGGTCTTTTATCGCACCGTCGCAATCGTTCGCTTCTACTTTCGCCAAGCCCCGTTCATGCCAAGCCATTTCGTTTTGCGGCTGTAGTAAAATGCAACGAGAATAGTCGTCCACCGCCTCCTTAAAATACTTGAATGCGAGATAAAATTGTGCCCTGATACTGTATGCGGTATAGAAATTAGAGTCCAGTTGGATAGCCTTGCTTACATCATCCAAAGCCCCTTGCTGGTCCTCGAGGCGGAACTTCGCCAATGCCCTGTGTGCATACGTTTCGGCATAGTCGGGGTATTTAATAATTAGCTTATCGTATTCTTTTAATGCCCCGATATAATTATGTTTGACCATCTTTTTATTCGCATCTTTCAACATCTTGGAGTTCTGGGCATGGCATGGAAAGCACAAGAACTCCAGCAAGAGGAGAACGATAAAAGCAACAAATTTTATGCGGGAATTCATATACATTTTGAAGGGGCAAATATAGTTCATCTTTGTTTGCTTTTTGAATACTAATTTTGCCGGATGAAAAAGAATCTCGCTTCCGTTTTGATATTGCTGATGGCTCTCCTGATTTATTCCTGTTCTGCCCCGAAAGTCATTATCCCGAAAGATATTTTATCCAAAGAAAACATGGTCGCGATACTCACCGATATTCACCTTGCCGAATCTGCCGTAACTCTGAAATTTACCAACAAAGATACCTCCATGTATCAGGCTGCGGAGTACACCGATTTCATCTGCAAAAATCATAAAACGACCAAAGAACAATTCAATAAAAGCTACGATTTTTATATCTCCCATCCCGAATTGTTGAATAAGATTTATGATGATGTCCTGACCGAATTAAGCAAAAAGCAGGGCGAGGCGGCGAAGAAAAATTAGGGATAAAGGAGTCTACGAAAGCCGTTTTTCATTTTATTATTCTAAAAAATCATGTTCCGAAGGTTCTGGAACGTCTTCTGGAGGTTCTGGAACTTGTAACGAAGGCTCTGGAAATCATATTCAGGACCGTTTCCCCCTTAATTTCGTAATTTTGCGGCATGATGTTCTCCATTATTTAATGAAAAATTAATAACCATGAGCGATAAAATCACCCACGAATGTGGCATTGCGGTCATCCGCCTCCTGAAACCCCTCGATTATTATTTGGAGAAATACAAGACTCCTTTTTACGGCACCAATAAACTTTCTTTGCTGATGGAAAAGCAGCACAATCGCGGGCAGGACGGGGCTGGAGCGGCTTGTATCAAATTCGATATGGAGCCGGGAAAGCCTTATATCAATCGGTGCCGCTCAAATGCGCATCAGGCGTTGGACGATGTTATTAATAAAATAAATTCCAAGTTTGCAGAAGTGAAAAAAAGCCATCCTGCCAAGCTCGATGATTTGGAATGGATGAAAAACCATGTGCCGTTTATCGGCGAATTATTCCTCGGGCATCTTCGCTACGGAACTTTCGGCGGCAATAGTATTGATAGCTGCCACCCGTTCCTTCGACAGAATAATTGGATGACGCGGAATCTGGTTTTGGCGGGGAATTTCAACCTCACCAATGTAGATGAATTGTTCCAAGTCCTGGTGGATTTAGGGCAGCATCCCAAGGAGAAAGCAGATACCGTTACGGTCCTCGAAAAGATTGGGCACTTCCTCGATGAAGAGAATGAAAACAAGTTCCGCCAATTCAAGGAAGAAGGTTTTTCCAAGAAAGAAATCAGCCACAAGATAGCCGACAGTTTAGACATTCAGCGTATCCTTTCCCGCGCTTCTCGCGAGTGGGACGGAGGCTATGTGATAGCCGGATTGATTGGGCATGGCGATGCTTTCGTGCTTCGCGACCCTGCGGGCATCCGCCCGGTGTTTTATTACAAAGATGATGAAGTGGTGGTGGTTACTTCCGAGCGTCCTGCGATCCAAACGGCATTCAACGTGCCGGTCGAATCCATCAAAGAAATTCAGCCGGGGCATGCCTTGGTGATGAAGAAAAACGGGGAGGTGAAAGAGGTGTTATGCAAAGAACCTGTGGAACGCAAATCATGTTCTTTTGAGCGTATCTATTTCTCTCGGGGCAGCGATTTGGATATTTATAAAGAGCGGAACAAGCTTGGGAACTTCCTCGTTCCCGCTATCCTGAAAGCCGTGGATTACGATTGCAAGAACACAGTCTTTTCCTTCATCCCGAATACTGCCGAAATTGCCTTCTACGGCATGGTGAAGGGCGTGGAAGACTATCTTAATGACGTTAAAAAAACAAAGATACTCAAACTCGGAACCGACATGACCAGCGAGAAATTAACGGACATCCTTTCCATCCGTCCTCGCGTCGAAAAGATTGCCATTAAGGATGCCAAACTCCGTACTTTTATCACCGATGATATTCAGCGAGACGAGCTGGTGGCGCATGTGTACGACATCACCTACGGTACGATTCGCAAGGGAATTGACAACCTCGTCATCATTGACGATTCCATCGTTCGGGGCACTACGTTGAAGAAAAGTATCATCAAGATGCTCGACCGATTAGGTCCGAAAAAGATCGTCATCGTTTCCTCCGCTCCCCAAATCCGCTACCCCGATTGTTACGGAATTGATATGGCTAAGATTAATGATTTTGCCGCCTTCCGAGCCGCCATCGCGCTGCTGCGTGAAAGAAATATGGAGGAATTAATCGAAGAAGTTTACTTCAAATGTATCGAACAGATTTACCTCCCTGCCGACAAAGTTATTAACCATGTGAAGCGGATTTACAAACCCTTCTCTCCCGAAGAAATTTCTGCCAAGATGGCTACTATGCTGAAACCGATAGACACCCATGCCGAGGTGAAGATTATTTTTCAGACGATAGAAGACCTCCATGTCGCGATTCCGAACCACCTGGGCGACTGGTACTTTACCGGAGATTACCCGACCCCTGGCGGCAACAAAGTGGTCAACAAAGCATTCATCAACTTCTACGAGGGCAAGAACGAAAGAGCGTATTAGAGATTCGCGATCAGTAAAAAACTTATAGCGCAAAGAGGGCTTCCGTTGCCCTCCACGAACTCGCGGAAGGATTGCTCTACTTTGCTTTTTTCTACCATAATTTAATTACTTTTAATAATTATTAGTATTTGATTTAAGATTATTTTCTTGGAATAAGCGGTCATTTCCCTCCTTCCGCCAACTGGCGCAAAGATTCCGCCAGTTATCTAAAGAGTTCCGCTGACTGGCGCAAAGATTCCGCCAGTAATCTAAAGAATTCCGCTGACTGGCGCAAAGGTTCCGCCAACTGACGCAATGAGTCCGCCAGTTGCCTTTTTCGAGGAATTAAGGAGTTATTATCCCCGGATAATCGTTCAAAACGATGCCCTCGACACCTATGATATAGTGTTGAATGAATCCTGACAGGAAATCGCGGAAGGGCGATTGCCTGTCAGGATGGTTCCCCAACCTATAATTCTTTACAACCGCATGAGTTTGCAGGCTTCTTCGGCTGCTGTTTGCTCGGCTTTGCGTTTATTAAAGTCCGATGCGGAGGCGTATTCCACGCCATCAATCGTTACGCGAACTTTCATCAGTTTTCTGCCCTTTTCCTGCACTTCTTCCATCAATTCAAAGGCGACGACCTTGCGTTCGCGCTGCCCCCAGTTGATTATTTTGCTCTTGAAATTGGTCTCCGTGCTCTCCAATAAATCCATATCAATGTGGTATTTTATGATTCGCTGGATGATGAATTTCTTAGCCGTCGGGAATCCTTTGTCCAGATAAATCGCCCCTACCAACGCCTCGAAAGCATTCCCGAAAACCGACTTGCCGGCAGAGGAAATGTCGGGCGTTTCGAGCAATACATCTAATCCTATTTTCTGCGAAAGATTATTTAATGAAACACGGCTAACCATCTTGCTCCGCATCTCGGTCAAGAAGCCTTCCTCCTTGTAAGGGAATTTCTTGAAGAGGTATTCCGCCACTACTGCCCCAAGGATTGCATCGCCAAGGTATTCTAACCTTTCGTTGCTGTTCTTTACTCCGTTTTTCATCTCGGTAGCTGCCGATTTATGGCGTAATGCCATTTTATAAACACTGAAATTCCCTGGACGGAAGCCCAATATTTCGCAAAGGCTCTGGTATAAATGCCTGTCCTCGGAGAAGAAATTTAAATGGAAACGAGAAAGGAAATTCAAGATAGTTTAAGGGGAGAATTTCTTGAAAATTACCGAGGCGTTATGCCCTCCAAAACCAAAGGTATTGCTTAATGCCGCACGGATAGGCTTGTGTTGTGCTTTGTTAAAAGTGAAGTTTAATCGTGGATCGAAACTTGGGTCATCAGTAAAGTGATTAATTGTCGGCGGAACAATATCGTTCTGCACCGCAAGAATGGAAGCAATCGCCTCAATAGCACCCGCAGCTCCCAACAGATGCCCTGTCATAGATTTCGTGGAGCTTATATTTAATGCAAAGGCATGTTCACCAAAAACACTGATGATTGCTTTACTTTCGCTGATGTCGCCAAGCGGAGTAGAGGTACCATGAACATTGATATAATCTATTTCGTTGGCGTCCATCTCGGCATCTTGCAAGGCATTCTTCATTACATTTATTGCACCCAATCCTTCAGGATGTGGCGCAGTAATATGATGTGCGTCCGCAGACATTCCGCCACCTACTATCTCACAATAAATCTTTGCACCACGAGCGATGGCATGTTCATATTCTTCCAAAACAACGCAACCCGAACCTTCGCCCAAAACAAAACCATCTCTATCCAAATCAAACGGACGGGAAGCTGTTTGAGGATTATCATTGCGTTCGGAAAGCGCTTGCAAAGCATTAAATCCACCCACTCCTGCTTCATTCACCGCAGCCTCCGAACCGCCTGTAATAATAATATCTGCTTTATTCAAACGAATATAATTAAATGCATCAATCATAGCATTGGTACTGGAAGCACATGCCGAAACGGTTGTGAAATTAGGACCGCGAAAACCATACTTAATCGAGATATGTCCGGAAGCAATATCAGCAATCATCTTAGGAATAAAGAATGGATTAAACCGTGGCGTTCCATCGCCTTTGGCAAAATTAATTACTTCTTCCTGAAATGTAAGGAGCCCGCCAATACCAGAACCCCAAATTACGCCTACTCTATCAGGGTTAAGAGAAGGATTATTTTCAATACCAGCATCGGTAACCGCCTGTTGGGCAGTAACCAAAGCATACTGGGAAAAAGGATCCAAACGCCGTCCTTCCTTACGATCAAAATGATTCGCAGGATCAAAACCTTTTACCTCACAGGCAAACTTGGTCTTGAACTTTGTGTTATCAAATTTCGTGATAAAATCAGCACCGCTCACCCCATTAGTCAATCCATTCCAGTAATCCGAAACGGTATTTCCTAAAGGGGTAAGGGCACCAAGACCTGTAACTACAACTCTCCTTAGCTTCATGAGCTTTGGCGAAAATTACTTAGCGTTCTTTTCGATGTAATCAACCGCTTGACCGACGGTGGCGATCTTTTCCGCCTGGTCATCAGGAATAGCGATGTTAAATTCCTTTTCGAATTCCATGATTAGTTCGACTGTGTCGAGGGAATCCGCACCTAAATCATTGGTGAAACTGGCTTCGGGTGTAACTTCTTTTTCATCTACTCCCAGCTTATCCACGATGATAGCTTTTACTCTTGTTGCAATGTCTGACATTGTTTAATTATTTATTATTTGAGCCGCAAAGAAACAAATATTTTGGGATATGAACCAAATGTTTTGGAAAAATAAGTTTCAAGAGGGATTTTCTCTCATACAAAAACTCCCATAATATACCTCATTCCCAATAAATCCTCCAATACCATTGCCATCCTCCAAAAAGCTGCCTATATATAAAGGAGTGAAACTATATATCTTTTGATGCCAACCATATATCTTTCGATCCAAACCATATATCTTTTGATGCCAACCATATATCTTTTGATGCCAACCATATATCTTTCGACCCGAACCATATATCTTTCGATCCTAACCATATATCTTTTGATGCCAACCATATATCTTTTGATCCAAACCATATATCTTTTGATGCTAACCATAAGTTTTGGCATCAAGGAATACTATTTTTGATAGACTATCCTTAAACCGTTCCAGCCGCTTTCAAAAGGGAAATCGTCTGGGTAGGATTCTCGGAATTGAAAACCGTATTTCCGGCAACCAAAGCATCGGCTCCGGCTTGGATTAATTTGGAGGCATTTTTTAAATCCACGCCGCCATCAATTTCTATTAATGCTTTGGAATTCTTTTGGAGAATAAGTTCTTTCAGAGCACCGATTTTGGTATAAGTATTTTCAATGAATTTCTGTCCGCCAAAACCGGGATTCACCGACATTATCAATACTACATCCAAATCTGCAATTACATTTTCCAAAAGAGACACCGAAGCATGCGGATTGATGGCAACACCGGCTTTCATACCTAATGATTTTATACCTTGAATAGTACGATGCAAATGGGTACAGGCTTCTATATGGACTGTCAGATTATGTGCCCCGACTTCGGCAAATTTCTGAAGATATTTATCTGCATCAGCAATCATTAAATGCACATCCAAAGGTTTCTTGGCATGCTTATGAATGGCACTGATGACGGGGAATCCGAAGGAAATGTTGGGCACAAAAACGCCATCCATCACATCCACATGAAACCAATCGGCTTCACTGTTATTAATCATTTCAATGTCCTTGGCGAGGTTCGCAAAATCCGCCGAAAGAATGCTGGGAGCGATGATAGGTTTCATAGATAAAAATTGATTAAAAGAAATGATAAATGGAGATCGAGATATTGGAATTATTCCCGTAAGCCGGCTGAAACGTGGAGATTTTTGAAGAAGGATTAATAAAAGTCGTACTCTGGAAAACATTGGTGATTCCGTAACTGTATCTGAATTGCATTCCGAAGCCCTTTGCCGATTCATAATTAAGCCCGATCATGGCACCGAAATCTAATTTATTCATCGAATTAATCACATCCAGGCTTCCACTGCCAGACGATGATTTGGCAATGTTAGAAGGTATGTTGGAAGAGTCTTTGAAGGAGATAAAAACACTGCTGTCGCTCCTAGCCTTTAATAAATACCCGGCATAAGGACCGATGGCAATACTGACCCCTCCCGAAAATTGATAACTCAACAAAACAGGGACCTGAATATAATCGAACGTCATCGCATATTTAAGATGGGTCGAGGAAGTATGGGCTAAATTCAGATTCGTGTAATTGGAATAGGTGAATTGCTCTAAATCCGCCCCCACACGGTTGAATAAGACCTCCGGTCGGATGGAAAAATTAGATGAATCGAAGTTAATGCTGGTAATGATGCCGGCATGAAAACCGGTAGCAAAGTTGGACGAAAAACCTGCCGAAGGATTCAACAAAGAATAAATATTCAAGCCTCCTTTAAGCCCAATCTGAAACGCTTTGTCCTTGCAAAAAGCAGAAGAACTGCTGAACAAAACTACTATTAAAATAAGGGTCTTTAATGATTTCATAAAATCTATAATCTGATTATTAAATACGAAGAACAAATATTATTTCGAGCCACCAAAAAGGTAGCTGATAGAGAATTGGAAGATTTCGTTTTTACCATAAGAACCTTGGGTAATGGTTCTGTAATACGGCGAACTGACATCGGGATAAGTAACGCCCCCTTTGAAAATATCACTGATGCCGATTACATATCTGATACCAAATCCAAGCCCGAATTCGAATTGGTATCCGCATCCAAACGCGATGCCAATATCTAATTTTTTGAAGGCGGTATCAATCCTATATGCAGTATCCGTAGCTACCGAACCAGAGGTGGTAACATTGTTGAAAACGGTAGTGGTTTTAAGGATGGAGGCATCGGTATATTTGGCAGACAATAAATATCCAAGAGTCGGACCGAAGGACATATAAATTCCTTTATCACTCTTATGCTTCAGCATAATCGGCAGCTGGAGGTAGTTAAGGTTTATATAATCAGTGCCCGTTAATGAAAGGGTGTAATCGTAACCCAGTTGGCTGTATTTTGTAGTTTCATCGGTAGATTGTTTGGCGCCAGCAGTAGAAAATAAAACTTCGGGTGCAATGGATAAATGATCGTTGATAGCAATATCGACAACCACCCCACCATGAAAGCCAAACACAGGATTGGTGGGCGTTTGGAACGGGGATCCCGGTGTAATAACATTAGTAATATCCGAAACGGTCAGCCCTGCTTTTGGACCAAAACGTAACTCTTGGGCTTGAGAAAAAGTAAAGAAATACGAATAGATGACGATTGCTGCTATAAGAACTTTGTGTAGGTTTTGAAAGATATTTTTCATAGAATTAAATATTAGTATTTCACGCTGTTTTATATGGGATATTGAGGCAATTCATAAGGTATTAATCTTGTTCTTTCTTCTCTTTCTTTTTGAAAGAAAATAAGTTTTTTAAATCCCCTTTCAAGGTTTTTCTTTCTTTGTCTTCTTCATAATATCCATAACCATAACCATAACCGTAACCATAACCATAGCCATAACCTCCGTATCCATATCCATATCCACCATAACCGTAACCATATCTGTAACCGTAACCACCATAACCATATTTCGAGCGTGATGACTCAACACCATTCAGGATTATAGAAAGCCTTTTGATATTGTTATCCTCTATCAACTTATTGACATTTTGGATGAAAATCCTTTTAGAGAAATTAGCACGAAGAATATAAATCGGGAAGTCGGCTAATGAGATCATTGCAAGTCCATCGGTAACGATTCCAACTGGGGGCGTGTCAATAATAATAACATCATATTTTGTTTTAAGATACTCTAAAAAGGCACTCATTTTTTGGCTAATGATTAATTCCGAAGGGTTAGGGGGTATTGGACCGGCGGTGATAAAATCTAAATATTCCAAACTGCTTTTGTAAATACATTCCTCTGGAGTATCTTTTTCAATCAAAATAGTACTAATCCCCCTTAGATTTTCGACATTGAACCCAACGTGAATCTTTGGCTTTCTCATATCGAGGTCAATCAATACAACTCGTTTACCCGAAAAGGCTATAACACCCGCAAGATTGATGGCAACAAAAGTTTTTCCTTCTCCAGAAATAGTGGATGTAACGGCAACAATTTTAGCCCCTGGTTCATTGTCAATGAACGCCAAATTAGTTCTAATAGATCGAAATGCTTCTGAAATTACCGACTTCGGGTTTTTATCCACTAACAATTGAGATACTGGAATTTCCTTTTTGTATTTTGGGACAATACCTAACAAAGGTGCATCGGTGTATTGTTCCACCTCATCCAATGCTCCAACCTCATTATGGAAAAGATACCGAACGACAATGAGAGAAAAACTCATGAACAGACTTGAAAACAAAAAGGCGCTGACGACCAAAACTCTATTTGGAGAAATTGGAATATTAGGACTGATTGCCCTTTCCAAAATAATATTGTTAGTAACTATTCCCGCTTTTGATATTTGGAATTCAGCTTTCTTTTCAAGTAATAGAGAATAGAACTTTTCATTGATTTCAAACAATCGTTTTAACCTTGCGTATTGAGCTTCTTTAGAGGGAAAACTATCGAATGTTGCACCAAAAACTTTCAGCTTTTCTAATATAGATTTCTCTTTGTTTTGAGTATTCTCTCTCACTATTTGTATGCTCTCCAATAAAATCCTTTTTTCCTTTTCAATTCTTTCATTAATAGAAATAACTGATTTAGATTTTTCGGTTGTTTGCAAAAGCATTTGATTTTTGTCATTGTCCAATTGTTCTATCGAAGTAATCAAATGGGCTACGATTCCATCAGTGGTTTGACCGGCAAGTAGAGGAATCAAGCTACTTAAATCTTTATTTACTCTGATATTTTCATCCAATTTATTAAGAACATCAATTTCTAAATCAAGAATGATTTTTTGATTTTCCAAGTCGGTGATATGCGTCATTGTGCTGGATGCTAAAAGCTCTGGACTAATAAGCTTGTTCGATTTCTTAAATTCTTCAAGTACATCTTCCGAAACTTTTAATTTAATATCTCCAAGGTCTAATTGATTATCTATAAACTTAATAATATTATCCGCACCCTTAGAGTTTTTGTTATAGTCATATTTGATAAATTCATTTGCAATAGCATTGACAATGTCTGCTGCTTTTTTAGCGTTTTTATCCTTATATTTTATCTGTATTGTTTGAGCATCCTGACTGTATAATTGGATGCTCAACTGGCTCATAATAGACCGGATGACTGTGGCTGGATTATTTATCGTAAAATAATAAGCATTCTTCTTAATTACCTTTTGTTGGTCTTCGATGCTTCTTAGGTCAGTGATGAACACCTTGATTTTTCCTGATGGTATCCTAACGGTCTCTCCGATTCTACATTTCAAATCTCTCTTTTCGGGCTCCAAGCCCCAGGTGAGGGTGAATTCATTTCCGTTATCAAATTTGATATAGTAAGGAATATCCAATTGGGTGGAGTCTAAGGATTCTACCGCGATGGTGAAGGGCGATTGTTTGTATAGTTCAGTTACCAAAACGGTTCCCTTGGCAAAATAGCTGACATTGAGCGGCTCGTCATCCAATATCTTTTCGAGGAAAATCTCGGACTTCATCAGTTCAATTTCTCCGGCAATGAAGTTTGTTGAATTATTGGTGATGCTCATGCCGCTGTTGAAGTTTAATATTTTGTTAGCGTTATCTTCAATCCCTATTTTGATGACCGAGCTGGATTCAAATATCGGTGCCGTATATCGCAACTTAATAAAAGAGGCGGTGGTAGCAAGTAGAATAAAAAGAAAAATCCATAGAAAACTCTTTTGGGCAATCATGAAAAATAACTTCATATCGAAGTCTTCATTCAGCATCTTTATCTTTTTCTTTGCCATGGTCTTTATTAATTTATCTGTTTTTATTCAAGTTACTTCGGTTTTACAATCGTATAAACCAACAGCAGCGCAGTGATGATGCTTACTACCGGAGTGATTTGGGCTAACACGCCCTGGCTGGTATTCCGCACTGGTTCTACGTAGATAATATCATTTGCCTGCAATACTATATCGCCTGATTTCATAGATTCCACCGTAGAAAGATCTATCAAAAATATTTGTGGATTGGTCAATCCGCCACGAATCAGTTTGATCCGAAAGGCTTTCCCTGTCGATTTTATTCCTCCTGCAAATGCCAAGGCTTCGACCACGGTGGTATTATCATTTAGCAGGGTAATTGTGATCCCGATGCCGCCTTCGCCTGTAAAAACGATGACTCTTTTATTAACCACCCGAACCTTGATGAAGGGGTCTTTATAGAAGTTTGCATACTTCTCTTCCAATAATTTTTCCGCCTCCGGTATCGTTTTTCCTTTCATCAAAACATTCTCCAGAATGGGCAGTTTGGCATATCCGTCCCTGTCTATTGAAAATTCTTGCAGGTTCGAGGCGGCAGTTCCCGCATTATTCGAGGTACTATTAATCATCGTCGCAAAATCTATCAGTTTATACCCTTCATTCGTCGAAATCAAAAACGTAAACCGGTCATTCGGTGCCAACCGATATTCCGGAACAACGGTATCTTTGATGGTCGCATATTTATAATCAGCACCCGTCTTGAACATGATGCTCGGGTTTAAAAGATTACACGAAACCGTAGTGGTAATCAGAAACAGATAAAGTAATTTGCGCACGATTGGATATTTTATTTCAAGCCCCCAAAACTACAATAAATTCCGTAATACAACTAATGAGGGTTTGGTTCGATGATTATTTTTACCCCGTTTTCCTGAATTCACTCGCCGAGAATCCTGTTTTCAATCGTAAAACAACCGTTGTTCGCCCCATTAGCGAATCCGAGATGACAACTGGGATGTCCGAGACGACGCCAAGAATGTCCCAGATAACGCCAAGAACTTCCTTGACGACGCCAAGGGCTTCCTAGATGACGCCAAGGGCTTCCTAGATGACGCCAAGGATGTCCCAGATGACGACTCGGAAACTCCGTTCTTCGCGACCTACCGTTAATTTGTTACTTTTGCCAGCCTAAAACCATGTTTTGCCGTTATAAAAAAGGAATTTTCCGCATTAAATGAAAACAATTAAGCTCCACGATAAAGAATTTGAACGGTATATTCCCGCCAAAGTCATCCAAAATAGGATCCTCGAACTCGCCAAAATCATTAATAATGACTTGGCAGGACGGACTCCTCTATTTATCGGCGTCCTGAATGGCGCATTCCTCTTTTGTGCCGATTTATTCAAAAATATCAGCATTGAATGCGAAATATCCTTTATCAAAGTTTCGTCTTACGATGGCATCAAAAAAGAGGGCATCAAAACCCTAGTAGGCTTAGACGAATCGGTCAAAGGCAGAGACATCATTTTCGTAGAAGATATTGTGGATTCCGGTGCTACCGCCCTCTTTTTGAATGATGAAATCCAAAAATTCCAACCCAAATCCGTCCTCTGGGCAAGCCTCCTATTAAAGCCCAAAGCCCTGCAACATGATATTACCGTAACCTACCTCGGCTTCGAAGTACCGAACGAATTTTTGGTAGGCTATGGCATGGATTATCGCGGCTTAGGCAGGAATTTGAATGACTTATATGTAATAAAAAACGAACCAATAATTAATTAAAAAACCATGCTCAATATCGTACTCTTCGGACCTCCGGGCGCAGGCAAAGGCACCCAATCAGATTTAATCATCAAGAACTATTCGCTTGTCCACCTCTCCACCGGCGACATCCTTCGCAGCGAAGTAAAAGCCCAAACCGCCCTCGGAATGGAAGCCAAAAAATTAATGGATGCCGGCGATTTAGTCCCCGACGCCATCGTCATCGGAATGATTTCCGCCAAGCTCGATGCCAACAAAGATGCCAAAGGATTCATCTTCGATGGCTTCCCCCGCACCGCTGCCCAAGCCAGTGCCTTGGATACTTTATTAGCCGAAAAAAATACCTCCATCGCCATGATGCTCGCACTCGAAGTGGATGACGATGAACTCACTAAACGCCTCCTGCTGCGCGGCAAAGAATCTGGCAGAGCCGATGATGCCAATGAATCCATCATCAAAAACCGAATCAATGAATACAACAATAAAACTGCACCCCTGAAAGATTATTATACCCACCAAGGCAAGTTCCATTCCATCAAAGGCGTAGGGACTATTGAGGAAATATTCGCCTCCCTGTGCGAGAAAATTAATACCTACTCCTAAATCTATAACCTTAAACTATTTATGGGAAACTCCAACTTTGTAGATTATGTAAAGATATGTTGCCGCACTGGAGCTGGCGGTCCAGGGGCTGTCCACTTTCACCGCGATAAATTAACTGCCAAAGGCGGACCTGATGGCGGCGATGGCGGTCGTGCCGGGCATATCATTGTCAAAGGCAATAAGCAAATGTGGACGTTGCTCCATCTTAAATACCGCAAACATGTCCTCGGCACTCCTGGTGAACGCGGTGGAAGCACCCTGAAGACCGGTGCCAATGGTAAAGATGATATTCTCGAAGTGCCAATCGGGACTATCGCCAAAGACTTTGAAACCGGAGAAGTTCTCTTTGAAATAGAATTCGATGGGCAGGAAGAAATTCTCTTGGAAGGCGGTCGCGGGGGTCAAGGAAATAACCATTTCAAATCCTCCACCAACCAAAGCCCACGCTTCGCCCAACCCGGCGATCCCAAAAAGGAAGAGTGGAAGATATTAGAATTGAAACTCCTTGCCGATGTCGGTTTGGTAGGCTTTCCGAATGCCGGAAAATCAACCTTGCTGTCTGTCGTTTCTGCCGCCAAGCCCGAGATTGCAGATTATCCTTTTACTACCTTAGTCCCGAATCTTGGCATTGTTTCTTATCATGAGAACAAATCATTCGTTATGGCAGATATTCCCGGTATCATCGAGGGAGCACACGAAGGAAAAGGTCTCGGCACACGCTTCCTGCGCCACATCGAAAGAAATTCTGTTCTTCTTTTCATGATTCCTGCTGATAGTAAAAGCATCAAGAAGGATTATAAGATCCTCCTCAAAGAATTAAAATTATACAACCCTGAACTTCTCGATAAATCTCGAGTACTAGCCATCACCAAATCCGATTTGTTGGATGCTGAACTCTTAAAAGAAATGAAAAAAGAAGTTCCACGGGGCATCCCCTCTATCTTCATTTCCTCCATTGCCGAATCCGGCATTGCAAAACTGAAAGACATGCTTTGGAAAGAGCTTAACAAGTCCTAACACCTTTTCTTGATGCAGACCATCGAAGCTATAGACACCTACTGGTTTCTTTTCATTAATGGATTACACGACGAAGTGCTCGATTTCCTGATGTATTGGGCGAGTGATAAATTTATCTGGATTGGGCTCTATGTTTTCCTCTTATTCCTGATTTATAAACACCATAAAAAGCGTACCGTACTGATTTTTCTTCTCGCGATTGCCTTGGTTACTATCAGCGACCAACTAACATCCGGCATCATCAAAAACATGGTCAAGCGTCCTCGCCCTTCGCATGAGGCAGCATTGGTTGACAAGATCCATTTGGTGAAAGACTATCATGGTGGTCTGTATGGGTTTCCCTCCTCGCATACATCGAACAGTTTCGCCCTTGCGGTGTTTATTTTTCTTTTATTAGAAAAGAAATATCGGTGGATAAAATTCGTGTTATTCCCTTATGCCATCCTCGTTTCGTACAGCCGTATTTACCTCGGCGTTCACTATCCGTTAGATGTTTTCTGCGGCATGTTGATAGGCTGTTGGTTGGGAATTACCACCTACATCGTGTGGGATTTCTTCTATAAAAGAATGGTCGCGGTTCAGAAATGAAGCTTCAATTCTAATTTAGAATAATCAATAATAGCTTTGAATTCATACAGAATATCACTCCCCAATACGCCATCCATCGGATGAAAGCCCATACTTTCGTAAGACTCATTGACATGCGAAAGATTCATCAATACTGCAGGATATTCTTTCACAATCAGGTTGCCTAATTTTAATTTATTAATCGTGAACGAATGCGACACGACAGTATTTGTTCCCAAGCCGGTCGAGAGGTCTCTATTCTTTTTCAGATCGGCATTTTTCACAAATCGTTCAAACCGTTCCTTATCAAAAACCGATTTCGATGCTCCTGTATCCAGCACCATGATAGCCACTTTTTGATTAATTTTTATCTTCACGATCAAATGACAACCGCCATCGCCCATATCGAGCAGCGTAAGGGGTAATACTGTATAATGTTTCATAAATTTAACAATAAATAAGGGGGCAAAGATAGCTTATTGGCGAGTGCCGGATTCGTTAACCCAAATGATACCTCCTTTGACTCAAAGACGAATGTGTTTGGCTCAAAGACGATTGTGTTTTCCAAAAATACAACTATGTTTTCCAAAAATACAACTGTGTTTTCCAAAAATACAACTGTGTTTTCCAAAAACACAACTGTGTTTTCCAAAAACACAACTATGTTTTCCAAAAATACAACTGTGTTTTCCAAAAATACAACTGTGTTTTCCAAAAATACAACTGTGTTTTCCAAAAACACGAATGTGTTTTACCGAAATGATACTTCCTTTTACCGAAGGAAATTACAAAGCTTCCAATGAGTATTGAGACTAATTGTTTCTTTTCAAACTGATACACTACCGAAAGTTCCGGAAGAATGAGCGAAAAGGTTGGAACTCTGGGAAAAAAGGTTGGAGGAAAGAACTTTTAGGTTCAGGAAATCGGGTGAGGTCTGGTGAATATGGTTCACATTATCCCTTATAAATTGGAAGGGTTGCTCCATATTCTTGCTCTTGCCCTCCTTTTAATGAACGATATTACTGCCTTGATAAAATCTTTGTCGTATAACAGATTGGTGGTTTTGTGAATCGCTTTGTAACATCTCTGGAAGATTAACCGTATTAATCCCAGTCAAACCCATTAGTTCTAAAAATTTGAAACATCCAATTTTGTTCCTCGCTATTGGAATAGGTATGTTATTCCACGTAACTGTTGCTACTCTTTATGCTCAAAATGTAGGTATCAATCCGTATGGATCGGCTCCCAATGCTGCTGCGATGCTAGACATTGATGCAAACAATAAAGGGCTTCTGATTCCACGTGTCAGCCTTGTGGCAACCTACGATAATTACCCTATTGGCAGCGGAATCGTTGCCAGTTTATTGGTTTATAATACCAATACTTATGGTTATGCACCGAATAATGTGGTGCCAGGTTTCTATTACTGGGATGGAGCACAGTGGGTGGCATTAAATGGTGGAAACAGTTGGGGTAAAACCGGTAATGCCGGTACAAGTGCAAGTACCAATTTTATTGGAACTACCGATGCCCAGCCCTTGCTATTTAAAGTTAATTCCTTACCAGCAGGATATATTGATGTAGATAGTTTCTATGCATCAAATACCAGCTTAGGTTATCAGGCTCTTAGAAATCCTGCGCCTGGATATAATAATACTGCGATTGGCTATAATACGCTTATCTCCAATACTGTTGGGCATCATAATACTACGGAGGGAGTAAATGCGCTTTACAATAATACAACAGGTTATTTTCTTACCGCCATCGGGTATGGGGCACTCTATTCCAATACAACAAGTCCTTACCATACTGCCGTTGGTTACAAAGCATTATATTCTAATACCACGGGATATGAGAATACCTCCATTGGTTATCAATCACTGTTTACTAATACCAGCGGATTCCAAAATACTGTGGTAGGCAAAGAGGCAATGTTTAGTAATACTGTGGGCGGGCTTAATGTAGCCGTAGGAAGTAATGCGATGTATTCAAATACCAGTGGCAGTTCCAATTCTGCATTTGGGCATAACGCCTTATTTTCTAATACAACTGGTAGTGCAAATACGGCTATCGGAATGTATGCTATGTATTCGAATACCACTGGGAGTGACAACACCGTGATGGGTACGAATGCCCTATTGTTCAATACCACGGGCGTGTATAATACGGCATTAGGAGACGAGGCAATGCACGCTAATACCACCGGCAGCCAGAATACAGCCGCCGGTGCACAAGCCCTTTGTTTAAATACTACAGGACAATTAAATAGTGCTTTTGGTAACGGAGCCTTACATGTCAACACAACCGGAGTGAACAATGCAGCATTCGGTTCCAGCTCATTAAGTTCTTGCACTACGGGTTCTACGAATACTGCTATTGGTACTTTCGCAGGTTCAGGTGTTTCTACCGGAAGCGGCAATGTTTTCATCGGTTATCAGGCAGGAGCGAATGAAACAGGTTCCAACAAACTTTATATTAATAACACCTATGCCGACCCTCCATTAATCTATGGCGATTTCAGCAGCCAAAGAATTGGTCTTGGAACTACTTCTCCGGCTTATCAATTAGATGTTGCCGATCGGATGCGTGTGCGTCAGGGCTATGCAGGTACTGCAGGTATTTGGTTTTATCAAACAACTCCTGCTGCCGACAAAGCATTCGTAGGCATGGTGAATGACAACCAAGTAGGCTTCTATGGCAGTAGTGGTGCAGGCTGGGGAATGGTGATGAATGTTTCGAGCGGTGCGGTAGGCATTGGCACAACTTCTCCCGATCAGCTATTAAGTGTTTATGGCAATGCTTCCAAAGTAGGCGGTGGGTCGTGGGCTACTTTCTCTGACAAGAGATTAAAGAAAGATATTAAGGAATTCAATGATGGATTAGACATCTTAAAGAAGATTAATCCCAAGAAATTCAAGTACAACGGTCTTGCCGGCTACCCGAATGATGGTAAAGAATATGTAGGCGTAATAGCCCAGGATATTAAGGCAGTGGCTCCTTATATGATTGAAACCATTAAGAAGAAAATGACCGTAGCCGATACCAACGAAACCGATTTATTGATGTATGATGGCTCTGCGATGACTTATATCCTGATTAATTCTGTCAAAGAACAACAGAAGATCATTGAATCGCTTGAGAAGCGCATCGAAGTTTTGGAGAAGAAATAATTCCCAATTAACAGCAGTTTTCGGATTTATACCCAAGTTCTACTCCGTTGTACACTATACACTGCTCCAGTGTACACCATACACTGCTCCGATGTACACTATACACTGCTCCGGTGTACACTATACACTGCTCCGATGTACACCATACACTGCTCCGGTGTACACTATACACTGCTCCGATGTACACCATACACTGCTCCGATGTACACCATACACTGCTCCGATGTACACCATACACTGCTCCAGGAACAGTGGTAAAAATTCGGGTTTATAACGTAAAGTTAATCCCGAATTTCTACTTTTGCCCCCTCACTAACAAAAACAATTATGCCATGAAAAGAATCCTGACCATCGTCCTCCTCATTATTCACTGTTCACTATTCACTATTCACTGCCTGGGACAGGATCAAAAAATAATTGACTCGCTCGAAAATGACTTGAAAAAGTTTGAGGCGCATAAGCGAGAGCTTGGAGGTAATTTCACTGCCTTGATGGATAGCGCGAAGGCGAACACTTTGGATGAACTTAGCTATAACTATTGGGGTAATAATCCTGAAAAGGCTATGGATTATGCTCAACAATGTTTATCGGTTTCGGAGCAAATCGGGTTTAAAAAGGGAATTGTAAATTCTTACATAAGCATGGGCGTTATTAATAAGAATAAAGGTAATTATCCGCAGGCATTGGAATTTTATCATCAAGCGATAAAAGTTGCCGAAGAAATAAAGGATAAGAGAGGGGTAGCTATTGCTTATACAAACATTGGGAATATATATATGCGGCAAGGCAATTACCCCGAATCCTTAAAGAGTTTTTTAGAGGCATTAAAGATCTATGAAGAAATAGGAGGAAAGAGAAATAAAGGGAATTTGTATAACAATATCGGGAATGTTTATTTCAATCAAGGAAATTTTCCTGAAGCATTAAAAAACCATTTTGCTTCGCTGAAAATTCGGGAAGAAATCGGAGACAAATATGGTTTGAGTTTATCTTATCTTAATATCGGTGAGGTAAATGAAAAGCTGGGCAATTATGATGATGCAATAAAAAATTATCTGGCTGCGAAAAAAATAAAAGAAGAAATAGGAGATAGAATTGGGATTGCAATGACGTATGGAAATTTTGGAACAATTTACTTGTTGCAAGGTAACTATCCTGAAGCCTTAGTGAACCAATTGAAAGCGTTGCAGGTATTTGAAGAGATAGATGATAAGAATGGAATCGGTGGTACGACGATCAATATCGGAATTGTTTTTGAGAAACAAGGCAAGCATTCAGAGGCATTAAAATATGTAACCAAAGGACTCTCTTTGGCATTAGAAATGGGAGCTAAGGATTTGATAAAAGACGCTTATGAAGAGCTTGCTGTCATTGATTCTGCGATAGGTAATTACAAAGGTTCATTGGAGCATTATAAACTCTTCATCACCTTCCGTGATAGCATGGTGAATACTGAAAACACCAAAAAAACTGCGGCTCTGCAAATGAATTATGAAATGGATAAGAAGGAAAAGGAAATTGATTTATTGAAGAGCCAGCAAGAGATAGATCGTTTAAATAAATCTCAAACACTTGGGATTATTTTTGGAATGGGAGGTGCTTTGTTGGGAATGATAAGCGTTGCATTTGTATTCTATCAACAACGAAATAAAATAAGCAAGGAGAAAAAGATTAGTGAATATGAGCGAGGCAGAAGTGATGAACTCTTATTAAATATCCTCCCCGCAGAAGTCGCCAATGAACTTAAACAAAAAGGTACTTCCGAAGCAAGAGATTATGAATCAGCAACCGTTCTATTCACTGATTTCAAGGACTTCACCAAGATAAGTGAGAAGATGACTCCATCTGAATTAGTCAAGGAAATTGACTTCTGTTTCTCGGCATTTGATAACATCATTCACAAGCATGGAATAGAAAAGATAAAGACCATTGGCGATGCCTACATGTGTGCCGGTGGCTTGCCTGTTGCTAATAAAACCCATGCCGAAGATACTGTAAAAGCAGCCATCGAGATTCGTGATTTCATGGCGAATCATAACAAAGAAAAACTTGCCAAAGGCGAACTTCCATTTGAGATTCGGATTGGAATTAATACAGGACCGGTAGTAGCAGGAATAGTAGGCGTAAAGAAGTTTGCTTATGATATTTGGGGCGATACAGTGAATTTGGCGAGTCGGATGGAAAGTAGTGGGAAGGAAGGTGAGGTCAATATCTCTGGCTCTACTTATGAATTAATAAAAGATAAATTCACCTGCTCTCATCGCGGCAAGATTCAAACGAAGAACAAAGGAGAGGTGGATATGTATTTTGTGGATAAATTATAAATCAGGAGCACATCTTAAATAGCGATTTTCGGATTTACACCCAAGTTTCTACGCCAGCAACTGCAGTTTTTAGGTCAGCGCATACTGTTTCTACGCCAGCATATACTATACTCTACGCCAGAAACTGCAGTTTCTACACCAGCATATACCTTATGCTACACCAGAAACTGCAGTTTCTACACCAGCATATACCATACTCTACGCCAGAAACTGCAGTTTCTACGCCAGCATATACCATACTCTACGCCAGAAACAGTGGTAAAAATCCGGTTTATGAGGTAAACGTGATTCCAAATTCCCTACTTTCACCCCCTTATTAACAAAATTAATTACTGGTATGAAAAGAATCCCCCCCCCCTCTTTTCCCAAGCTTTCTAAGAACCTCTTCTTTGAATTTATAAGGCATAAAAAAAGGGGCATGAAAGATATTCATGCCCCTTTGGGTTTTAATTAATCTCTGGAATTATTTCTGGATAGAGATTTTTTGAGTGAAAGAATTCGCACCCGTCTTCAAGGTAACGAAGTACATTCCTGATGTCAAATCCTGTGCATTAAAGATAATGTTATGAGAACCTTCGCTCATCATACCATTGTCAAACGAATCCACAACCTGTCCCATAATATCAGTAATCGTAACCGATACATTCGATGATTTTACCAAATCAAAATTGATAGTCGTTTGATTAGAGAATGGGTTAGGATAAATATTCACAGTGTTTAATGAAGCATTCACTTCGTTGATACCTGTTGGCGACAATGCGCTGGAATTAGCATTCACGATTTGTCCGTTATTGTTATTAATCAAAACAACGATAGACTTCATGTGTTCTGGAGCCATGCCCGCAGGAACGGTATAGTTGAAAGTATAATTCACTACGCCATTCACCGCTGTTGCCGGAACGCTTCCCGCAGTGCCAGTGTATGCTCCTGCAATAGTTCTTGCAACGTGGTTGTAATACATCTTGGCTGCAGGAACAGGATTGGTTTCTGCTTGCCAGTTATGTCCAGCTCCTACTAATGCAATATTTTGTGATTGGTAGCTGTAATAATCATGTTGATCGTAAGTGGCTGAAGTGGAATGAACTTCGTCTTCCACCATAACCATTGCTAAGTTGAAATCGCCAGCAGCAACAGGAATCGCGAAGGTAGCAGTAGCATGAACAACAGCAGCACGAGTACCCCAGTTGAAGGTAGTAGCCACAGCCATCGTAGCCACACCGAAATCGCCAAGATGCGCAGTATATTCGCTGAAGATAGCAGATGGATCATCAATTACCTTACGTTCTACTTCGATAGAAGGGAATCCAGAGAAGCCTGGCATTGCAGTAGCTCCTGCATCGTAAGCGATAGTTTGAGCATTCAAGTTTCCCATTGGGTCAGCATCGTGTACCGCGATTAATTCGGTGGTGTTAGGATAAGCAACCGCCATAGAATCCATATATACGGCACCTCTTACGCACCATCCGCACCAGCATCCTGTTTCTTCTTCAAAAGTAACTTTATGAACTGGAATGAAAGCAGCTCCGGTTAATACCGTCATCAAAGTATCGTTAGCATGGTTGGTATCATTGGTTAAATCCACCCAAACTTGCACATTGTTTGGTCCTGCGGTAGCTGGTAACATAAAAGGAGTAGAAATAGTGAAAGGAGCTGTTGCCAAACTTGCAATATTTCCTGAATAGGTATAAGAGGTAATAGGACCCATTCCGTTTCTGTATTTGATAAGGCAACTGGTGATAGCAGCAGAACCATTGTTGTAAAGATTTCCTGAAATAGTGATACCGGTACTTACTAAAGCATAAGAAGCTGGTGAACCAGGAAGCGGAGCAACAGACATTAGGTTTGCATCATTAGCAAGTGGAGCATACATCTTGATATTATCTAATGCAGCACCTACGATAGCACTGTTATGATCGCTATAGTAGAAACGAATCTTCACAGCAGCCTGATTGTGAACTAAAGAAGAAATATCTCTTCCATAAGTTGTCCAGCCATTAGCAGCAGTTACTGAATCTAATAAAGACCATGTAGTGCCTCCATTGATAGAATACTGAACATAAAATACTTCGTGAGCATAAGGAGCTCCTGTCAAATGATACTCGCCATACAAGTAATCGAATGTCAAGAAAACCGTTGCCGCTGTGCTCATGTTACAAACCGGAGTTGTCAGTCTTGCTGAATCTTCCACGCATGCACATCCTGCATCATTGATTAACGCATATTTGGTATGCGGTTCGAGATGCAAATAAGCGTTTGTGAATCCGCTTCCGAACACCCACTGCCCTCCAGTGGTTGCTGTTGTTGAGGTCCATCCTACAGGGAGGGCACTGTTTTCAAAATCCGCATTTACAAAATACGTTTGGGCGATGCTTTTGCTCAAGCCAATTGTGGCGAACAGCATCAAAATAAGTACTTCTTTCTTCATTGTTTTTTATTTAATTAAATTATTTGATAATATTGTTTGTTATTTTTAACGGGACAAAGTAACGAAAAATCTTTCACTCCAGCAAATATTCGATGAAAATTTAACTTATCCAAAGTATTAAATAATGGAGAAAAGCACCACTTTTATCCCTCCCAACCAATCTCTAAGATGCCCTGACGACGGCTTATTCAATCACTATCCGCCCTTTTGCGGGGATGCTTTTATGGGCCTGTACCAGCTCATAAAAATAAATTCCGGCTGTTAGCTTTTCTCGCCCAAAAACGACCTCTTTTTTGTCGCCAAGGACAATATTCAGCACTTGCGCTCCATAAATATTGTAAATAATGAGCGATGAATTGCTACTATTTCCTGTTATCGTGAGGGTCGTTTTTTCTTTGAATGGATTCGGGAAGACGGATACGTTTATGGCTTCTGAATTTTCGGGAATGCTTGCTGCGGCATCGGGGGTGTATTCCCAAAAATCGTAGTAGATGCCACCATCGCCGCCTAAGCCGATGTAGCCTTTGTCGGCGATGGTGAAATAACTTGTTTCATCGCGGGCTGTTCCGGGAAAATTTACCCGTTCGGTCCAGTGATTATTCGTTGGTTCGTATTCCCAAAAGTCTTTCAGGCTGCCTCCTGCGGTATCTCCTATTCCGAAATATCCTTTTCCTAAAAGGGAAAAGGCGGCGGCGTCGCAACGGGCGTGTCCCGGGGCATTGGCTAACTGTTGCCAGCCCTCGGAGAGGGTATTGTATTCCCAAAAATCGTTCAGTAAGGTGGAATCGGTCAGGGTATATCCTCCTATTATATAGCCTTTGGTGCCGATAGCGAAAGCCGTTGCCTGTTGTCTCGCTACGCCGCTGATGCCGGTCTTCTGATTCCAGCAATCTGCTGCGGGGTCGTACTGCCAAAGCTCCTGATAGTCTGCCATTCCGTTCGTTCCGGTGCAGACATATCCGTAATTCCCTACCACGAAACTGACGGCGTAGGCACTGCCCATTCCTTGGTAGAATGCCTTCGGTGTCCAGGCATTCGTTGCGGTATCGTACTCATAAAAATCTTGCAAATTGCCGCTATGATCTATGTTGCATCCCAGCCCTGCGTAGCCTTTACTGCCGATTGCGAAGCCTATGGCTCCCTCTCGTGGATAGCCGCTGACATCAGCCTTTTGGGTCCAGGCGTTGGTGGCGGAATTGTATTCCCAGAAGCTTTTTGTGAGTTGCCCGAGGGAGTCTCTGCCGCTGCCGGTGTAGCCTTTGGTGCCGATTGAGAAATTAAACGAGGTCTTCCGCATCACGGGGCAGCTCGATTTCTGCGTCCAGTAATCGCCTTTCGATATTACGAAGACGGCGAGCAGGGCAATGACTGATAGTATTGTATTTTTCATGATGGATGAGCCGCTTTGTACGGGGCTTCTTCAAAATGGTTTTGCGGGATGCAAAAAAGGGGGCTATATATATAGGAGTGGTGGTGGGGAATTTAATTAGGAATCTCCACCGTCGCCTTCCCCGATATCAACTAATGAAACCTGCCCACACCCCCTGTTTATGCGGCATTCAGGACGATAAAAGGCATCGTGAATAAGAGAATCGCCGATGAAATACCCCGAAAACGGGGGGATAAAAAGAGTTTCTCTCCGGTGAATAATCCTTTTTCTCCGGAGAATAATCTTTTTTCTCCGGAGAATAATTCTTTTTCTCCGGAGAATAATTCTTAATCGGGGGAGAATAATTTGTAATCTCCGGAGAATAATCCGTAATCTCCAGAGAATAATCTCTGCTCTCTGGAGAATAATATTTTTTCTCCGGAGAATTTTGGATGCCTCCACGGGATTTCTGAATGACGTTTTTAGGATATTTATCGGCACTTGTTTTTAAGTCAATAACAACCTTTTTCGGGTTCTTCCAAAACAGGGATTTTCAGGAATTAAGGAGTTAAAACAGGGAATTCAGGAAAGAGTAAGAAAAAAGAAGGAAAGTTTTTTGGCTGATTATCATGGTATTAATAATAATATTGAATAATATTTGGTTTTTACAGCATCAATACCCGCCAAAAGGTTATACTTGCAAGATATATAACTAACAATAACCAAAAAATATGGTACAAAATATTATTATTGACATCACAAAATTGAGCCTTTCCGAGAGGCTAAACGCCGCTTCGAATTTGGACGAAGGGTGCACCGGAAATACGAACTTTGGCTTTGCAGGAACCACCTTTACGGATTTTCATAGCCGAAGAACGAGCTACGTAACCAAGGAAGCAAAGGCGAAAAGAACGGGCGATCATAACGATATTCAAATCGCGAATGATGCCGGTGATTTAATGGATCTTTCGTATAAATTGGTGGCTGAACAAGTGAACTTTCAAGCCGGTCACGATGTCATTAAATTGAGAAGTTCAGGAGGAATTCTCACCTCCGAAGGAGCTACCGTTGGCGTCCTCCCGAAGGCAGTAATCAACGATACGGATTCAAAAATCCCTAATGAAATTATCATTACCGTAGTAACCAACGAGCATGCCCTCGGCACGCAGGTTTTTTGGAGAGATAAAACCGCGAACGGGCTGTGGGAACATGAGTTTTTTGCCCAATTGCATACCATCCATCTGACCTTGTTAGTGTCCGGTCATGACTACGAAATTATGGTGGCACACAAAGGAACGGTTCGCCAGGTCATCCAATCAGACATGACCACCCAACATTGTAAATAAGAGTAGATTTAATTATTAAGATGGAAGAGACTGCCGGCAACGGTGGTCTTTTTTTTTGGGATGCAACGGCAAATAATTTAATACCGCTACCTCCATTTTAAAGTCTCCACCAAACGGTCAATATCTGCCTCGATAAACCGGATGGAAGGGTACAGCGAATCTATCTGCGGCGCGACATTGAAGTATAACGCACCGCGGAGGAAATGATGGATGCTGTCGGTAGCATAAAACTGCACCGACGAGGCGGTATTGCCCTCAATATTAAACTTTACGCCATAGACTTTATTCGGGGTTGTAATGATAGATTCATCAATGCCCGACGCTTTGATGATATGCTTGTTGGTCAATGTCCGGGAGTCCTCGGTGAACTTGGAAAGGTCATGGTGAATTTCATTATAGCTAAGATGAATCGTAGCTCTGAAGTCAGGGAATTCGATATTCAGCCAACACGGTTTAGAATCTCTCCTATCATCCACCTCAACCGAGGCGTAGACGGGATATTCAAAGGTGAAGGGGCAGGAACCCTGATATGTTTTGTAGGCTTTATGCGGGAAATCTATGCGGAAATAGCCACGCGGCTTCGGAGCGTAGTTGGTATCGTGGCAAGCCGCCATGCACCAAGCGAGGACGATAAGAAGGATAATTTTATGTTTCATCTATTCCTCAATATTCGGTTCTATAATCTTCTCTGGCAAGGTAATCTTTACGCGTTTGATCCTTCTTTTATCTACCGCCTCCACGCGGAATCGAATACCTTGATGCTCCATAACCTCGCCACGTTCCGGGATATTGCCTTTCAATTCCAAGATCAAGCCGGCAAGGGTGTCGCTGTCGCCTTCTACCTTATCGAATACCTTACGCTCGATGTTTAATACGCGGCATATATCGTTGATCAGCGTTTTCCCTTCAAAGACAAAGTTGTATTCATCCAACTTAGAATATTGTAATTCATCATCATCGAATTCGTCGTTAATCTCCCCGACAATCTCTTCTAAAATATCCTCCAAAGTGACGATACCCGACGAACCTCCATACTCATCCACAACAATGGCAAGGTGAATCTTCCTCTGTTGAAACTCCAAAAGCAAATCATTGATCTTCTTACTCTCGGGAACGAAGTAGGGAGGGCGAATCAGGGCTTGCCATTGGAAGGTGTCGTCCTTATCCAGGTGAGCCAGAAGGTCTTTTATGAAAATGATTCCTTCGACCGTATCAAAGTCATCCTTAAAGATGGGAATGCGTGAATAGCCTGAACTCAAAATACCCTTCAACAACAGTTTGAAAGGGGTTTCATTGATAAAGCTAACGGTATCCATGCGAGATTTCATGATTTGTTTCACATCTATATTCCCGAACTTGACGATGCCTTTCAATATCTTCTTTTCTTCTTCATTGGTGTTGATATCGGAGGTGATTTCTATGGCATGGGTAAGCTCATCTATGTTAACATTGTAAGACTTTCGCTTTAATCTTTTCTCGATTACCGTAGTGGAGGAAACCAACAGGAAACTAATAGGAGATAACACCTTATTGAAAACATAAATCGGCAAGCCCATGACCCTCAATACCTGAAGATTGTGCTTGGTAGAATACACTTTAGGAATCACTTCGGCAAAGAGTACGATGATAAACGTAGTGAGAACGACCTGCACCACAAAGCCCAGCACCTGCTGCGAATGGTAATCGAAAATATGAAGCAAAGAGGTCAAAATTATCACTGCCACATTCAGCATATTGTCACTGATAAGAAGCGTTGCCAACAGTTTCTTCGGGTTATCCAATAATTCGATAATGGTTCCTTGCCAACGACCGGGGGTTTCCTTAATCCGGTTCATGTCTGCCGGAGAAAGGGAGAAGAAAGCCACCTGTGCAGCAGAAAATAACGCAGAACAAAACAAGAAAACCATAATCGTAACGATCTTCACCAAATTATCTACCGAGAGGGCGGTATCTGACAGGGAAAGATACTGAAATGCCGCGCTGTAAGCCGAGTCCGAGGGGTTATCCAAGAGATTTTAATTAACAATTACAAAATGCACACCCGCCGTTTCCATATCTTCATCAATCATCGCCATAGGTGCATCAAATTAAAACGGAAGATCATCAGTAGTATCATGGGTAGTAGGAGCCGAAGCCGCAGAATCAGTGGCTTTAGCCACATCGGCAGCAACGCCGCCCTCTTCTCGGCGAGAGCCTAAGATCATAAACTTTTCACCCTCGATTTCGGTGCTGTGCCGCTTGATACCTTCCTTATCCATCCAGGTACGGGAGCGAATTTTTCCCTCAACATAAATCATCATCCCCTTCTTTAAATACTTCTCCGCCGTTTCCGCGTCGTTGCACCAAAAATTAACGATATGCCATTCGGCATGTTCAATCTTCACGCCCTCTTTATTCTTGTGCGATTCGTTAGTCGCAAGGGTAATCTTGGCAACCGCAATGCCGCCTTCGAGATACCGAACCTCGGGGTCTTTACCGAGGTTGCCGATTAAAATAACTTTGTTGACTCCTGACATATTTTTAGTTCGTTTTGCACTATCCGACATGGAAAGATGGGGCGAAATTAACAATAATTCAACACAACAAAAATCGGTCGCCAATAGAGGCATCAAAATTCCGATTTATAGAAAGAACTGCGCCACGTTTTCATTCATTTTTTGCATCCATCAAACACCGATTTCGGCATTCGTATTCAGGAATTCCGCAGCTCTGTTTTTTAATGCCGTACCCCCTGATTTGAATGTCGTGCTTCGACCGTAGATTTCGGTTTTTGTTTTATTTTATTCAATATCGTTATAATTTAATTAAATATTACCATTATTTAATTCCATATCACCATTATTTAATTCCATACCGCGACCAATACCCGCCATAATAGTATTCCAAAAAGCCGCCAATCAGCGATAAAAAGGTGGCTGGGAACGATAAAAAGGTGGCTGGGAACGATAAAAATGTGGCTGGCGACGATAAAAATGTGGCTGGCAGCGATAAAAATGTGGCTGGCAGTGATAAAAATGTGGCTGTTTCAGCCCTCTTTTTGGGGCTTATTGGTGAATAAATCCCTCGATTTCGTGGGCTATTATACGGGAGAAATATTCCGCTCCCTCCTTGTTCAGATGATGGGCATCGCAGTACCAGGAAGGGGCGAGGAATTCATCGCGAAGTGAATAATCCTGGAAGAAAACAACGTGGCGGAGTTTCATTAGTTGCTGCAATTGGTCGCGGTCTTGCTGCCTCACTTTCAGTTGTTCATTAATCCGGTATCCGGGTGCAATGAAGACGAAAATAGTGATGTTTTTTTCATTGCAAAGTGTGAATAATTCATCGAGTTCGCGGATGCCTTCATCGGAAAATGTACAGTCCTTCATCGGCGGTGTATCTTTGGGGTCTTTACCGGTAAATTTCGCATTCCGATTGAAGTATCCCTTCTTATAAACGTCCACCGTCCGCTGGCTTTTTGTCCATCCCCGTAGGGCGGCTGTCCGTTTATAATCATCGTAGTTAATCAATCCGAGGAAAGGCAGCGTATTCACCTTTTTCATTTGAGGGCTGTGTGGGATCAGGTACTTTTTCACCCATTTATTGTCGAGGTAAGGGTAGAATTTTGGGTAATCAAAGGGTTCATTTCGAATCAGGGTATCGGTCGGTAGCCACCAATCGAAATTCATAAGCAAATATCGCGGCGCATCGTGGTGGTCGAGGTAGGCATGTAGCAGGGCGAGGTCAGCATTTAGCGATCCGTCAATAGTACCCATGTTGTAGGCATTGGTATGGAGAGCAGAATCGAGGATGTATGGGCTTACATGCAGGAGAGATCGGGAATTGCCCATAATCAGCAGGTCGTACGGGGTGGTACCTGCCATTATTTCGTTCAGTTTTCCAAACTCCTCAAAGGGAACACGCCGCAAGCCTTCGTTGCATAGCTTGAAGAGGATGGTGCTTGTAATTATCACGAAACTACAGACCACGAGGAGGTATAAGGATAGCTTTTTCATCTTCAGAATTGGAAATAAATGAAGGACTGATGGTCGAAGATGCCCATCGTAACGATAAGGAGGAGTAATACCGCATGGAATGCCCAGGTATACTGGCTTTTTTTCTCGAAGAGTTCATAACGGTCCTTTGTTTTATGCTCCACGATGAATAAAAAGAGGATCGCAGCGGAGGAAATGATTAAACTAAGTATCCCAAAACCGCCCTGAAGGATTACTGTAGTGGTCAGAGGGAATAACTTCAGGGAATTTTTGAGCATCATCGCGGCATCACTAATAGTTTTTGCCCTAAAGAAGACCCACGCCACGGTAACTATGGTGAACGTAGTAAGGATATTAACGAATGTGTGTAGCCGATGTTTCTTTCTCTGGGGATGCTTCGATGATATGTGGCTTTGATGTTTTAATCCCGCAGAAATAATGATGAATGCACCGTGTATCAAGCCCCAAATCAAGAAGGTCCAGTTCGCTCCATGCCACAGCCCGCTAATCATAAACACGATCATGATATTAATCCTCCACCGCCCCTTCGATACCTTGTTACCACCTAACGGGATGTAGAGATAATCCTTAAACCAAGTGCTAAGAGAGATGTGCCACCGTGTCCAGAACTCGGCAATACTGCGGCTCGCGTAGGGCATACTGAAGTTGCGCATTAGTTTAAAGCCCATCACCCTTGCACTACCGATAGCCATGTCTGAATACCCCGAAAAATCGCAGTATATCTGGATAGAGAAAAGCACCATGGTCAGGATCGTCGTTATTCCGCGGTAATCTGCCGGATGAGTATAGACAATATTCACCATGATAGCTACGCGGTCAGCAATAACCACCTTTTTAAACAATCCCCATAGCAGGATTCCGATGCCTCCCACCATGCGGTCGTAATCAATATGGTGTACTTCGCGAAACTGGGGCAGCAGGTTCTGTGGTCTCTCGATAGGACCGGCAACTAATTGCGGATAAAACATCACATACAGGCTGTAGATCCCAAAGTGATGCTCCGCCTTCTGATTGCCGCGGTAAACCTCGATAGTATAGCTCATCGCCTGGAAGGTATGGAAGGAAAGCCCGATAGGAAGGATGATATTCAGCAGCGGTATCTCGCGAGGAAGAATATGGAAATGGAGAAAGATCGTATTCACATTCCCGATAAAGAAATTAAAATATTTGAACACTGCCAGCACCCCGATATTTGCTACGAGGCTCATCAGCAGATACCGCTTTCGCAGGATGCCGTTGCTGCGTTCTATTAATATTCCGGCAACATAATCTATAATGATCGTGAAGAACAGGATAAGGATATAAACCGGGATGAAAAACATGTAGAACACGCAGCTCGCCACCAACAAATGCAGCCATCGGAAGCGATGCGGCACTATAAAATACAGCACCGTAACGATAGGGAAGAAAAGAAGAAACTCGAACGAATTAAACAGCATGCCAGATATTCAGCAGCGGTATGGATGCCATTTCATTCACCCCGATTAAGATAAATGCACCAACTTTTTTCATTCTATTAGTATTAATTAGACTTGTTTTTATCGCAGCAAAACTACTAATATTATCTGGAATGACAAAAACGCACTCCTATTAATAAGGTTAAATATCGGGGTTTTCACCCGCCGCGCGTCGGATTATAAGGGGAAAAGGGCTTCCGCCCCGCGACGGATGGCATTATACAAAAGTTTTGCCCCGTCCGCCCCGCGACGGATGGCATAATACAAATGTTTTACCCCTTCCGCTCCGCGACGGATGGCATAATACAAAAGTTTTACCCCTTCCGCCCCGCGACGGATGGCATCCTACAAAAGTTTTTAGCCTTCCGCCCCGCGACGGATGGCATTATACAAAAGTTTTTAGCCTCCCGATGAACGGCGGAGGGCATTATACAAAAATAGAGGCTTTAGAACAAATTATCGGTTTTGAAACTTCTTATTTTTCTTCGCCATAAACTTTCTAAAGGATGACCACTATTCCTGAAAGGTTTTTCTTCTTTCAGGTTTTGGAATGCTATTTAATTCGACCGTATCGCCTCCACAGGATCCATCCTCGAAGCCGACCATGCCGGTACAAAGCCCGATATAATGCCGATAATGCCGGAAACAAATAAGCCTAACAGGATATTTCCTTGCGTTAAGGTCAGGTTGAAATCGAACATACTGCCCGCAATCAACGTCCCGATAAATACCACGACCAAGCCGATAATACCTCCTAACAAACTCAAGAGAACGGCTTCGACCAAGAATTGTAAAAGGATGAAATAATTCTTCGCGCCTAATGACTTCTGGATGCCGATGATGTTGGTCCGTTCTTTAACAGATACAAACATGATGTTGGCAATGCCGAAGCCTCCGACTAAGATCGAGAAGCCCCCGATGATCCAGCCGGCAATGCTGATGAATCCGAATAAACTGACCAATTGGATGGAGATCATTTTCGTTTCATTCAACGCGAAATTGTCGTCTTCTCTCGGTTTTAATTTCCTTATGGAACGCATTACGCCGCGCAGCTCGTCCGTCAATTGTTGATTGGAGATGCCGTCCTTAGCCTTCACCATGATGAATGGGTCGAGCCTGTCTTTGCGGATGTCTATGATGTTTCGTGCATAATTTATCGGGACCACGAGGATATTGTCCATCGAATTTCCCATCATGCTCTTCCCCTCCTTTTTGAAGGTACCGATGATGGTTAATTTTCTTCCTTCGGCAGATATTACCTCGCCCACCGCGGTACGGCTGGGGAATAAATCGGCAACAATATCCGCCCCGATCAGGCAGATACCGCGACCATATTCTATCTCGTTGTCGGTGAAATATCTGCCCTCCTCAATCTCAAACGACTTGATGTTTTCATACTCCGAAGCCACCCCGATAAAGTCCGCATTCTCCACGCTGTTATCCTTGTATTTAATCACCGAACCAGGAAGATCAGCCATGAATGAAACCGCTTTGGCAAGGGAAGTTCTGCGACGTACTTCCTCCAGCTCGGTATAGCCAGGTAATGGGCGGTTCATGTACTTCCACCAAGGGTAATCCTCCCCGAATTCCCAGGGCCACTTCTGTATGAAAATAACATTGTCGCCAAGCGATGAGATGCTTTCCTGAAGGTTATTCTGCAAGGAATCCACTACCGTAAAAACGGAAATAATCGCAAAAATACCGATGGAAATTCCAAGCAATGAGAGAATCGTTCTCAACTTGTTCACCACCAGCGCACCGATGGCGAATAAAATACTTTCTTTACAGAGTTTGAGGAATAACATTGGCGGCAAAATTAGGACTTTTTTGGAGGATAAGAAAAATAGTTTGCAGACTACAAGAATTTCATACTTTTATTTGATAATTTTGCAGCCTTAAATAATATGATGAATTATCCGGTAAAAATCAGGAAGGCACTTGTTTCCGTCTATCATAAGGAACATATAGAACTAATCATTCGTGAGTTGGTCATGCTCGATGTGGAATTAATAACCACTGGCGGTACACAAAACTTTATTGAGATGCTTGGCGAAAGCGTAACGACTGTTGAGGGTTTGACTTCGTATCCTTCTATCCTTGGCGGACGGGTGAAGACCTTGCATCCGAAGATCTTCGGGGGCATCCTCGGCAGACGTGACAATGCCAGCGATGTAGAGCAAATGCAAGAATTTCAGATACCAAGTATTGATTTGGTGATTGTGGATTTATATCCCTTCGAGGAAACCGTTGCAGCGGGTGCAAATGAAGCGGAGGTGATAGAAAAGATTGACATAGGCGGCGTGTCATTGATCCGTGCTGCGGCAAAGAACTTCAAGGATGTATTGGTAATTTCATCAAAGGACGATTACCAGTTTCTCATCAAGATTTTGAAGGAACAAAAGGGTGAAACAAGTATCGAAGACCGGAAGAAAATGGCAGCCAAAGCATTTGAAGTAACTTCGAATTATGACAATGCCATTCAGAATTACCTAAGCGGAAACAATAACAATATGCCATTGCGGTATGGCGAGAATCCTCATCAAAAAGGAACTTTCCATGGAAACCTCGATGCTGCTTTTGATAAGTTGAATGGTAAAGAACTCTCCTATAATAACCTCTTGGATATTGATGCTGCGATTAACTTAATGAATGATTTCAGCGAACCGACATTCGCGATCTTGAAACATAATAACGCTTGCGGAATCGCTTCGAGGAATGATTTAAAATCTGCTTACATGGCAGCATTGGCAGGAGACCCGGTATCAGCTTTTGGAGGAATATTGATTTGCAATCGCAAGATAGATTCGGCTTGTGCCAATGAACTAAATACTTTGTTCTTTGAAGTCCTCATCGCTCCCGATTTCGATGAACAAGCATTAGAATTATTAAAGCAAAAGAAGAACCGTATTATCCTGAAACAAAAGCAATATGACTTCCCTATAAAGCAATTCAGAACTGCCATCAACGGACTTCTGGAACAAGAAAGAGATGAAAAAGCGGAAGGATTGATAGATATGAAAACCATTACTACAAAAGCTCCTTCTGATATGGAATTAATAGACTTGGTATTCGCAAATAAAGTAGTGAAACATTCCAAATCGAATTGCATTGTCTTGGCAAAGAACAGGCAATTATTAGCAAGTGGTGTCGGACAAACATCGAGAGTGGATGCCCTTCAACAAGCAATCGAAAAGGCAAAGAAATTCAACTTTGATTTGAATGGATCCGTCATGGCTTCTGACGCTTTCTTCCCGTTTCCGGATTGTGTGCAGATAGCTGCCGATGCAGGTATTACAGCCGTTGTTCAGCCGGGTGGCTCCGTGAAAGATCAAGACTCGATTGACTGCTGCAACAAAAACAATATCGCGATGGTTACTACCGGCACAAGACATTTTAAACATTAATATTCTAATAAACTTCAAACATTAAACTTATAAAATGGCATTATTTGATTTTCTAACACAAGAGATAGCAATTGACCTCGGCACTGCTAACACCCTCATCATTCATAACGATAAAGTAGTGGTGGATGAACCCTCCATTGTAGCGATGGACCGTACCACAGGAAAGATTATCGCGGTGGGCAAAGTGGCGATGCAGATGCACGGCAAGACCCATGATAATATTAAAACTATTCGTCCTTTGAAGGATGGTGTGATAGCTGACTTTGCTGCTGCCGAACACATGATTCGCGGCATGATAAAAATGATTAACCCGGGGCGTAGATTTTTTAATCCGTCGCTCAAGATGGTGATCTGTATTCCTTCTGGTATTACAGAGGTGGAGAAGCGCGCCGTTCGCGATTCTGCTGAACATGCCGGAGCTAAGGAAGTGTATCTTATCCATGAGCCAATGGCTGCTGCTATCGGTATCGGAATTGATGTCGAGGAGCCGATGGGTAACATGGTTATTGACATTGGCGGAGGCACGAGTGAGATTGCTGTTATTGCTTTGGCGGGGATTGTTTGTGATCAAAGCCTCCGTGTAGCAGGGGATGCATTTACATCAGATGTCTTGGAATATATGCGTCGCCAACATAACATCATGATAGGTGAGCGTTCGGCAGAAAGAATCAAGATAGAAGTGGGTTCTGCGCTCCCGGAATTAGAAAATCCTCCATCTGATTTTGCCATACACGGCAGGGATTTGATGACTGGAATTCCGAAGGAAATTATTGTTAACTACACCGAAATCGCTCATGCTTTAGACAAATCCATTTCCAAGATAGAGGAAGCTATTCTGAAGGCTTTGGAATTAACGCCGCCCGAACTTTCGGCAGATATTTACCGCACCGGAATTTATCTTACCGGAGGCGGAGCCTTGCTTAGAGGCTTGGATAAACGTATTTCCATCAAAACAAAACTCCCCGTAAAGATTGCCGAAGACCCTCTCCGTGCGGTGGTCCGAGGAACGGGTATCGCATTAAAGAATATCGAGCGATTCAAGTTCCTGATGCCGTAATGGATTTCGGGTTTAAGGTTGTCTTAAAACTTAAACTTTTCAGTCGTCTCTGTTATTTCCCAAGATGAAAAGATACATCCAGAGCAAGCTCTGATTTCCCCCTTCTTATTCTTTATGATATTTATTAGTTGAAGTTCTTTTGGGGTAAGAGTATATCCTTTTTCTTTAAGTTGAAAGAATCCATCAACAGCATAAACTTGGATTTCAGCAGTTGGGGAGGATAACCATTTATCAAGTTTTTTAATGTTCTTTGATTCTATTAATTTATTTAATCTAATTCTATAATCTCTTTCTACTGCACCACGTCCACATCTATTTCCATAAACAACATAACTTATAAAAAAGTCTTTAATGATTACTTTTCTTCCATAAGTAACTGAATACGATTTTTGCAATTGATGGAACAATTTATTATCAGAATATTGAATTAAAATATTCGTGTTTGGACCCTTTGGGTAGAGTACTAATTTTGCATATATAATAGAGTCCCCATTTGTCAGAATTAGAATCTCATATATTTTCCCATGATAAGATCCTTCTTTTATATTTGGAAACCACTCTTCAACATTAATAATTTTCTCAAAAAAAGAATCAATAATTTGCCTACTGATTTCTTCATTAAAATTAAACTCATCCTTCTTAGAAGAAACTTCTGCCCTTTTCAAATATGCTTCGAGTTGCTTATAGTTTTTTTGATTAAGAACAGTTATTATAGAATCTATCTTCTCGCCAAATAGAGATAGTGAAAATATCCCCATTGCAATTATCAATATTCCCTTTTTCATCTCAAATAATAACTTACCATCTTCATTTTTCAAGGGCAAAATTAGGAAAAAGGAACTCATTCCCACAATTCTCATTTTGAGAAAAGTTCCCTTTTACACCTGAAAATCGGGTTTTATAACGGGAAAATCTGCCCATCCGCGAATTAAAACCGCCCGTATTCGAGTACGGGCGGAATGTATTCGAGTACGGGCGGAACGTATGCGCATACGGGCGGAACCTATGCGCATACGGGCGGAAAGTATGCGAGTACGGGCGGAACGTATGCGAGTACGGGCGGAACGTATGTGAATACGGGCGGAACGTTTGCGAGTACGGGCGGAACGTATGCGAATACGGGCGGAACGTATGCGAGTTAGCCCAACTTTTATGTCTGTTTGGTCTGAAAGATTATCTATCCAAAAAAAAGCCACGAATTACATGATAAATTTTCATGGAATTCGTGGACCTTTGCCGCTGACCCAAACTCCTGAAAGGTTTTACTCCTTTCAGATTTCTATGGATTAAACAAATTTATTTGAATATATTTTTTGATACGGTCTGTTGTCTCTGACACAAGCAAAGATTCGATGAATG
>CAIMUP010000095.1 GCA_903844645.1 uncultured Bacteroidota bacterium | reverse complement strand
GGGGTGGGAAAGCGTTTTGAAGGGGTGGGAAGGCGTTTTGAAGGTGTAGGAAATCATGACTTTTTTCGGGCACTATTTGGGGAGATGGTGTGATTATCAATGCTATTTATTTTGAAGAAAAGGGGATTTGGAGGGTTTTTGGGTCAAATTCTCGGGTAGAAAATTTTATTAGCCTTAAAAGAAAAATCTATCTTCTTCCAAAAGAAAGATATGCAAGGTTAATTGGAAATTGTTTTAGATTTGCGGCTTCTTAATAAAAATAACATGCAAAAAATAATAGAGGAAAAGATAGAAATATCGATTGAGTATATACTTACTCAAAGTAACAATTTTTGGGAGGAAAGGAAGGTCAATTCTTTTGCCAATAAACAAATATTTATTACTAAGAATTGTCGTAAGCCAGAATTAATCCTTTTTCAATTATTTGGTAATCTTGGAGGGACGGCAAATAATTTTGAATTTGATCAAACTACCGACTTTTTTGTTATCGCTGATTTAGACTTTGAAAATATTAAATTAGGCATAAGCAATTTGGAAATTTCAGATTTGGAAATGAGATTAAATAAAAAGGGGAAGCATTATAAAAACCTTAAAGTTATCAAGGAAAGTTTTTTCATAGATTATGTGGCTGATAGATTAATTTCATGCCCAGATTCTTCTACAGAAAATTTGTTAAAACAAATAATATGAATTTCGTAACAATAGATTTTGAGACTGCAACATCTGATAGAGAAAATCCTTGTGAAATAGGATTGACTTTTGTTGAAAACAATATTATAGTAGATACTAAATCATGGTTAATAAAGCCAAGCTCATATCCATATTTTGATGACTTTAATATATACATTCATGGAATAACCCCTGAAGATGTAGCTGATAAACCAGAATTTAATCAAATTTGGAATGAAGAATTACAATCATTATTGGCAAATAAATTTGTGATTGCTCACAATGCTGGCTTTGATATTAGTGTTCTGCGACATACCCTCCAATTATATAAAATTCCTTTTCCAACTTTAAAATATTCTTGTAGTTATATTTTTTCCAAAAAAGTTTGGACTGGTTTGCTTTCTTATGATTTAAAATCTCTTTGTTCCAAAAATGAAATTGAATTTAATCATCATAGAGCAGGTGCCGATTCATTAGCATGTGCAGAACTTTGTTTGATTGCATTTGAAATTGCTGGAGTAAATTCAATTGAGGATTTTCCAGAGAAACTAAGAACATCAATTGGTGAACTTTATGACGGTGGCTATAGACCTTCCGAAACAAAACAACTTAGTAGTTCGAAAGCAATTTCAAAAATAATTGGTGACCCAACTAAACATAAACCTGATAGTATTTTTTATGGAAATACAGTTGTCTTTACTGGCACCCTTTCTTCCATGCAAAGATCACAAGCTCAACAAATAATTGCTGATATTGGAGGAGTCAATTCAAGTGCTGTATCAAAGGAAACTGATTTTTTAATAGTAGGGCAACAAGATTATAGAATTGTTGGAGAAGATGGAATGAGTAATAAACAAGAGAAGGCACAAAAATTATTAAAAGGAGGTGCAACTATTGAGGTAATCTCAGAATCAGATTTTCTTCGGAATATTTAATAACAATTCTTTAAACTGCTAATATTTATTTGCTACCAATATGCCACCCCTACGGGGTTTTGAGGGTGGTTGGTGGATGTGTTTTCTATTATGATTTCGTCCCTAACGGGACTATTTTCTTTCATCCTTTTATGCTACCGACCTTTTTGGGGCGGTGCAATAAAAGGAGGATTATGGTTATTGGAATTAATTAAACCTCGCAGGAGAAAAACCTGCGAGGAACGTGGATAGTCAAGCAATCGTATCAATGATTTTTTCTTCATCGTCTTGTGATAGCTCCGCTTTTGCGGGCTGCAACAAGACGACGATGATTATTATCGTCATCGGGAAGGACGAAATGTTTCGTATCTTTGCGGCGCGTAAAAGAATAATGATATGGAAAATGAAGTATTAGAAAAAGCCTTTCAAGATAAAATTGATAGCGGCATCGTGATCGAGCCTAAGGACTGGATGCCTGATCGTTACCGGAAACAGTTGATCAGGATGATGTCGCAACATGCGCATTCGGAGGTCGTGGGGATGCTGCCGGAAGGAAATTGGATTACCCGTGCGCCGAGTTTGATGCGGAAATTAATTCTTCTGGCGAAGGTTCAGGATGAAGCCGGGCATGGGCTTTATATTTATTCGGGCACAGAAACTTTGGGCGTGATGAGGAAGGATTTGGTGGCTGATTTGCATTCCGGCAAGGCGAAGTATTCGAGCATTTTTAATTACCCGACGCTCACTTGGGCTGATATGGGTTCCATTGGTTGGTTGGTTGATGGTGCTGCGATTGTCAATCAAACCATGCTTGCGAAGTGTTCTTATGGTCCTTATTCCCGCGCTATGATTCGTATCTGCAAGGAAGAGAATTTTCATAACAAACAAGGCTATGAAATCCTTGCTACTTTGATGAAGGGCACTCCCGAACAACGGGCAATGGCGCAGGAATCCATCAATCGTTTTTGGTGGCCCGCTTTGATGATGTTTGGACCTTCGGATAAGGATTCACCGAACAGTGGCGAGTTGATTCGTTGGAAAGTCAAGAAGCAAAGCAATGATGAATTGCGTCAGCGTTTTATTGATCGTTCTGTGGAGCAAGCTACCGCAATTGGCTTGACATTACCTGATCCTGATTTGAAGTATAATGAAGTAACTGGGCACTATGATTTTGGTCCGATAAACTGGGAAGAATTCTATAATGTCATCAAAGGCAATGGTCCATGCAACAAGCAAAGATTGAAAGCCCGCCGCGATGCTGATTCCAATGGCAAGTGGGTGAGAGATGCTGCGGAGGCTTATGCCTCTAAGCATAATTAGGAATTAAAAATTAGGAATTAGGATATGGAAGAAAATAAAAACAGTACCCAATGGGATCTCTGGGAAGTATTCACTCAAAAGAGAACTGGTGCCCCTCACGAACACGCTGGCAGTGTGCATGCACCTGACAAGGAAATGGCTCTTCAGAATGCCAGAGATGTTTATTCAAGACGTGGTGAAGCTATTAATCTTTGGGTGGTTCCTTCCGCAGCTATTGTTGCGAATCAGCCCGAGGATGTAGGCAATTTCTTTGAGCCGTCGAATGATAAAATCTATCGTCATCCGCAGTTTTATAAATTGCCAAAGGGTGTTGAATTAGAGTAATTAATTATGGAAGAGATAAAGATGGTAGAGCTGAATAAATCATTGTTTGAATATTGTCTGCGATTGGGTGATAGCAGCCTCATTGCGGGTCAGCGACTTGCGGAATGGTGTGGGCATGGACCTATACTTGAGGAGGATATTGCGATGACGAATATGTCCCTTGATTTGATTGGACAATCACGAACTTTCCTTACTTATGCCGGAGAAATCGAAGGCAAAGGCAGGACAGAAGATGACCTCGCTTATCTCCGCGATACAATGGAATTCCGCAATGTTTTATTAGTCGAGCAACCCAATGGCGACTTCGCCGTAACGATGATGAAACAGTTTTTCTTCTCTGCATATTTGTTTCTTTTATATAAGGAATTATCGAAGAGCAAAGACACTACTATTGCTGCCATTGCTGCCAAGTCACTGAAAGAAGTTACCTATCATCTTCGTCACACCAGCCAATGGATTCTTCGTCTTGGCGATGGCACCGAAGAGAGCAATCAAAGAACTCAAAATGCCGTGAACGACCTCTGGATGTACACCGGAGATTTATTCGATATGGATGCTGTTGATGCAGAATTAATCAAAGCCGGCATTGCCTGTGATCTAAATAAAATCAAACAAGAATGGCAAGCTATGATTACTGAAATACTAACCAAAGCAAAGCTCACCATTCCCGCGCCAGACGTATGGATGATGAAAGGCAGCCGCACCGGAAAGCATACCGAATACTTAGGATATATCCTTGCCGAAATGCAAACCCTGCAACGGGAATATCCTGGTGCGAAGTGGTAGAATTTCATTACTAATAATCTTCATCCTTTTATTGCTGCACCCCAAAAGGGGAATGCTTCATAAAAGGATGAAAGAAATAAAAACTTGTATGGTATGCAATCTTACAGCAACTGAAACGCAACTATAACGATGCTTGATCAAAGATTAATAGAAGAATTGTTCTGAAACTACTTTGCCATCTTTAACTTCATAAACACAGATTTCATTCCATACTACTCTTCCCATCCCTTTTAAAGTTGCATCTAATTTACATACAAAGCTAAAATGATTACCACCTACAATAGGATCTTCAAACGCACCACTATGGCGCTCTTCAATCATAGAAGCAAAATGCTTCCCTTTAGCCAATACAGCTTCTTTCCCAATTGCCGGAGGCGTCGGAGAATGTGCTGGTTCATGACTTTTAACATCATCAGCAAAAAGTTCTTGCTGTGCTTCTAAAACTTGTCCTTTGCGACAAAGCTCGATTAATCTGTCTGCAACCTCTTGGGTTGTCATAGTTTTTTTGTCCATCTTTTTTGTTTTAAATTATTTTATATTTTTTTAATTACCCCAGTTGGTCAAGGTATTTGGTATCCTGAATGCGGTCGTATGCAGGTCGGGCTTTGCAATCCCCTCCCCAGCCTTGAGAATTTTTAATTCCCCATTATCCATAACATCCTTTATCTTTTTCATGGCTGCAATAATACAACATTTTTCATTCAAACCAAGTATCTTGTATGCTTTTTCTTTTTGAATAGGATAAATTTCCCTTTCATTACCTAATAAAATTCCCCTTCCCCAATAATTCTACACCTACGAATACCCTTAGGAATGCTTCATTCCGGTTTCGGATTGTCTCAACTCGGTTTCGGATTGACTCATTCTGGTTTCGGATTGCGTCATTCCGGTTTCGGATTGTCTCATTCCGGTTTCGGATTTCCTTCATTTTGACTTCGGATTGTCTCATTCCGGTTTCGAGTTGGGGCAATCCGGTTTCGAGTTGGAACACTATTTTCCCTTTTTTGGACTAATAAAATCCCCCTTCCCCAAGAATTCTACACCTACGAAACCGTGATTCTCCCATTCTAAACCGTGATTCTCCCATCCCCAACCGCGATTCTCCCATCCCTAACCGCGATTCTCCCATCCCCAACCGCGATTCTACCATCCCTAACCGCGATTCTCCCATCCCCAACCGTGATTCTCCCATTCCCAACCGTGATTCTCCCATTCTCAACCGCGATTCTCTGATTCTCAACCGTGATTCTCTCATTCTCAACCGTGATTCTCCACTTTGCAGCACACAGAGGTTTCTTGTTCAGACCTATTAATCTCACCAAAATTTGGAATTGTAAAAAACTTTTCTTAACTTTGTGGCATACTAATCTTTGTCTAACTAAATATCTGAAATTATGAAACCGCAACAACTTTTAATTCTTATCGCAATCGTTTTCCTTTCTGCAAGCACTTCTTTCGGTCAATCCTGGATAGAATCCTGGCAGCACGAAACCAATTTTTACACCATCCAAAAAGCATTCAATGCCTATTGTAAAGAGCATGAAAAGGATGCCCTCGAAGATATTAACCTGGAAGACGATGATGAAGGCATCTTCGCGGGCTACATTCAGTTCAAGCGTTGGGAAGCATTCGTTCAGCCGCGTGTTTATCCCAGTGGCGACCTGTCTTTATTAGGCTCTACCTGGAAGAATTATCAGGAGTTTTTGAATCATAATAAAAGTGCTATGAGGACGAATACCTCAAAGCAAATTCAATCCCAAACATGGACTGCGAAAGGTCCTTTTGGTCCCCTAACGGGTAATGCCACCAACGGGCTTCCGCGCAAAGCCGGACGAATTAATTTCATCACTTTCGACCCTTCCGATTCACTGACTTTTTGGGTAGGAGCACCTGCCGGAGGATTGTGGAAAACCACTGATGGCGGCACTACCTGGACCACCCTTACAGATAACCTTGCCATCATCGGATGCACCGATCTCGCTATTGACCCTACCAATCATAATATCATGTATCTCGCTACCGGCGATGGTTATTTCCCACAACGAAACCCTTCCTCTATCGGAGTTTTGAAATCTGTTAATGGAGGAATCTCTTGGGATACCACCGGCTTGGTATTTACATTAAGTCAGAACTATGCAATGCGGCATATTATCATCAATCCTCTCAATCCTCAAATCATTATCGCCTCCACCAGTAATGGAATTTACCGCTCTACCAATGGCGGCGTTGGGGCATGGGCGCATGTCAATACGTTCAGCACTTATGATTTGGAATTCAAACCCTCAAACCCGGATACCGTCTATGCCGGAGGACTTACTTTCAGGCGTTCTGTGAATGGTGGTGCGAGTTTCACGCAGCTATCGAACGGCATCCCTACAAGTGGTTCTTTGAGGATGGAAGTTGCGACCACCATCGCCAATCCGAACGTAGTATATGTTGCTTCATCCAATAGCAATGCAGCACTGCAAGGCATCTATCGTTCCCTTGATGCCGGCACCACTTTTACCCTCATGGCAAGCACTCCGAATATTATCGGTAATGATTGTGTTACCAATAATTCGGCATCGGGTCAGGGCTGGTACGATTTAGCTTTCGATGCCTCGCCTTTGAATCAAAATGAACTCGTCCTCGGTGCCCTCGCAGCGTGGCATTCCTTGGATGGAGGGGCTACCTGGACGATGATTGGTTGCGGATATTCATTCACCAATAATCCTCCCTATGTCCATACCGATCATCAGGAATTTGAATACACCCCGACAGGCACTTTGTATGATGTCAATGATGGTGGCATCTTCAAATATACCGGCACCCAATGGAATGATTTATCATACCCGATGAACATCGCACAGATTTATAAAATTGGTCTCTCGAATCTTTCCCCTGATTTATGGATTACAGGGCATCAGGATAACGGCTCAAACATCTATCACAATGGCACATACAGCGCAAGCCTCGCTGCCGATGGCACGTCCTGTTTTATTGACAGAACCAATGACCAAAACATGTTCACTTCAATATCCCAAGGCAACTTTTATAAATCAACAAATGGTGGCGGCGCATGGGCACAATGCACCACTGGCATCAGCGGAGTTACAGCATTCGTTACCCCCTGGAAGCAAGATCCGCAGGTGGCTACAACCCTCTATGCAGGCAGAGATCAGATGTATCGCTCCGTAAATTCCGCAGGCAACTGGACTGCCACTCCCGGCGTAATGCAAGGAACTATTTCCACAGAATACATCACAGAATTTGCCATCGCCCCATCCAATAACCAATACCTCTATGCCATCCACGGAAACACCGGAATCCGCACCACCACTGATGCCGCAGCAACAAATTGGATAACAAATAATACAGGACTGCCCACCACCCTCGCCTCCGCAACATCCGTCATCGTGAACCCCACAAACCCCTCCGAAGCATGGGTAACATTCAGCGGGTTTTCATCGGGGAATAAAGTCTTCCGAACTACCACCGGAGGCACTTCCTGGCAAAACATTTCCTACAACCTCCCCAATATCCCCGCCAATTGTTTGGTCTATCAACCAAGCAGCAGCAACGGAAGAATCTATGTAGGCATGGAAGTCGGCGTGTATTACATAGACTCATTATCCAATGCCTGGACCCTCTTTAACACCGGCTTACCCAACACCCCCGTAAACGATTTGAAAATATCCCCAGCAGCCCCAAACACCCTCATAGCAGCCACCTTCGGCAGAGGAGTCTATGAAATAGACCTCGGTCCCACTACTGGAACAATCGCCAATTCCACCGGAACAATCCTCTTCAATATCTTCCCAAATCCGACCCACGATTTAGTAACCATAACCATCAATATAGACCAGGAAACCAACTTCCAAATCGAACTCACCAACATCCTCGGCAGCCACATCTTAAATCAAACAAAAACATTTTCAGCAAACAAAACCGAGCAACAAATAGACCTATCATCCCTCCCCAACGGCATTTATTTCCTAAAGATAAGCTCCAAAGAAGGAACATCTCAACCAATAAAAATTATCAAAGAATAACAAACGCCAAACCAAGAAGAAATCCAATACCCATCATCCTTTTATTGTTGCTCCCCAAAAAGGTCGCAATCATAAAAGGATGATGAAATAAATTACTTCGACTTTCCCCAACTACTTTTTGGATGCAATGTCAATTTATCCTTGATATACTTTTGTAATTCCTGAAAAGTCATATCCTGAATCTCCAAACTAATTTTGTCACGTATTTCACGCAACTGTTCGATTTCAGATTTCCCTACTTTGATTTTTTCTTTTTTCATATCTCTATTATTTCTCTTGGAGTTCGTATTTCCAATAGCTTGTGCCCATGTTTATAATTCACACTATTATATCCCCTGATACGACTAACGTTCACAATATGTTTAAAATTCCAACTCGCCAAAATATCAGCATTGTTAAGCGTAGCAATAGCAATATGAATACAATCAGACAGACTTGTTTTCCCAACAACATTCTCACGAATATAATGCTCCGCAAGTTCCGTCGCATCAGTAGTTATGACTAAGAACTCAATACAACTATCCGGTATTGTTTTCACCAAATCCTTCACCCGTTTCGGTGCACCATCCAATTCAATTTCAGTCATCTGCGAATACATCATTTTGATTTCCCCTTTGATAATCTTATCAAATAAAATCTTAGTCCACAACTCAAATTCAGGCTCAAAGTAACCACCAAAAACCGATGTATCAAGGTATATTCTTTCCATCCCGCAAAAATACAAATTAATTAGATACTGCTTTCCCTCTTAACCATCATCATCCTTTTATTGCACCACCGCCAGAGCGGATGGTATCATAAAAGGATGATGAAAAATTAATACGATTGCTTATCTATCCACGTTCCTGTCGGCTTTTTCTGCCGACAGGTTTAATTATTTCTCAATAAGTTTTGTAATAATTGAATTGACTTCTTCAGATTTATTGATAATAAAAAAGTGTCCGCCGTCTTTTATTTCAAAATCATACTTCACAAATTGAATGGGCAATATCCGATCATTTGTGCCATGAAGATGGTAAATGTTTTTTAATTGGGTTTCATTTTTCCACGAAACAATTTTCTCAATTGCCCATCTTAAAAAGCCAGCATCGGTTTCATCAAGCATAGTTTTTAAAAGTCTCTTTTCAAGCAGTGAATCTATCCCAAAATACCAATTTGATATAAAATTTGATTGTTTCAAAAGCCATATAGGTAAAAGTTTGTGAAGCTTAATTCTACCAATCCATTTATAATAAAATGGAATCTCATTTTTAGTCTTAGCTGATGCAATTAAAATCACTTTTTCAGTTCCTATTTGTTTGGCAATCTCAATAGCAATGATTCCACCAAAGGAAAGCCCAATAAGGATAGGATTTTGTGTTTTAATCTGTTCCAAAAGTCTAGTAGTATAGTGCTCGATAGTTTCGTCTTTTAATGGAATTAACCATTGAATATAAACAAGGTTGAATCCCAAAAGGTTAAGATGCTCAAACACCCTTTCATCTGCGCCAAGTCCGCTTAAAAAATAAATGCTTTTAGTCAAATGAATGTTGAAATAAATGTAAATCTCATCCCCGCAAAACTATAACATTCCCCAACAATCCACCAAAATTTTTCTCTTGAATAAGAAAAGATTCCCCATTTTTGGGCTAATAAAATCCCCCCTCCCCCAAGAATTCTACACGAAGCTATTCCCACCCGATCAAATCCTGAATACTATAAACCTCATCCAAGGCAAGAAACGAAAGATTATTCTCATCAATGATTTCAAATTCCTTTTTTTGCTCCGGCGAGAGGCTCTTAATGTCAGGGAATTTATCCAAAGGAACCAGCACAGTCCGGTCATTATCCAAATGAATAAACAAAATGGAATTGTTCAGGAATTCAATATTCCTGATACTCGGTAAGTGAAGTGTTGTAATCATTTTCTTATAGATTTTACTTGTTTGTTGGCATAGAACAACTCTAATTGCGCTATGATTATTTCTTTATTATCTTCAATCAGTTTTTTTATTTCATTCAATTCGATGGCAGTAAAATCCCCCTTCTTAGTTGAATCCAATTCAATAGTCGGCTCCAACCAAAATTTGCACGACCTTTTGAACCCGCTTTGAGAATAGGTAACATGTATATGCTTACGTTTTTCATAAATATCTGAACCATAAACCAAGAAAATATATCTCGTAAGGATTAATAATTTACCCATCTTTTTTTCTTTTCATCCCGCCAAAACTACAAAACTCACGGTTAATTTTTCTTTTGAATAAGCAAAGATTCCCCATTTTTGGGCTAATAAAATCCCCCTTCCCCAAGAATTCTACACCTAAAATACCTTCCAATAGATTAAGATTCCCAACCTACCCCTTACGAATGCCTACTTAGTTCTTGCTATTCCCAAAATATAGCTTAACCATCCTTACTTATAGCTTAACCATCCCTACTGATAGCTTAACCATCCCTACTGATAGCTTAACTATTCCGCCAGATAGCTTGATTATTCCTACTGATAGCTTGATTATTCCTACTGATAGCTTAACTATCCCACCAGATAGCTTGATTATTCCTACTGATAGCTTAACTATTCCGCCAGATAGCTTGATTATTCCTACTGATAGCTTAACTATTCCGCCAGATAGCTTGATTATGGAAGGAGATAGCTTGATTATTCCACCTGATAGCTTGATTATTCATTCAGATAGCTTGATTATTCGTTCAGATAGCTTAATCACAGCTAACGACGGGCATTCCCAGCATCCTCACATTCTCCTCCAAAGACAAATTCCAAGCAAAAACCCTCCTTTTTCCCCGATTTCTCCTAATCCTCATACCCAAACTCCCGCATACTCCTGTTATCACTCCGCCAATCATCCTTCACCTTCACAAAAGTCTCCAGAAAAACCTGCTTCCCCAAAAACTTCTCGATATCCTTCCTCGATTGAATCCCCACATTCTTAATAGCATTCCCCTTATGCCCAATAATAATCGCCTTCTGCGATTCCCGCTCCACATAAATGATCGCCCGAATCCTGAATATCGTCTCTTCCTCCTTAAATTCCTCCACAATTATCTCCGTAGAATAAGGAATCTCCTTCTGATAATTCTTAAATATCTTCTCACGGATAATCTCCGAAACAAAAAACCTTTGCGAAAGATCCGTAAGCTCATCTTTCGGAAAATAAGCCGGCGATTCAGGAAGGAATTTCCTTATGGCAAGCAAGATAGAATCCATATTAAACTTCTCCAAAGCCGAGGTTGGAATCAAGCCACTTAATTTCGTCAATCTAGCCCTCCAATCCATCGCAACTTTCTCCAATCTTTCCTGATCCACCAAATCAATTTTATTAATGATTAATAAGATCGGCGTCTCGATATTGTTTAATTTCTCAATGATTTCAGGGTTATCAAACTTGTCATAAACGTCTGTCACGAACAAAATTACATCTGCATCTTCGAGTGCCGTGTAAACAAATTTCATCATTTTTTCCTGTAATAAATAGTTCGGTTTCAGGATGCCGGGCGTGTCTGTAAAGACGATTTGATAGTCCTCTCCATTCACGATGCCACGAATGGAACGCCGCGTGGTCTGTGCCTTTGGAGTTATAATAGAAAGCTGTTCGCCCACCAGAAGATTCATTAAAGTGGACTTCCCTACATTGGGATTCCCGATGATATTTACAAAGCCTGAAAAGTGTGTCATGAAGAAATATATTTATTATTTATCGAATGCAAAGAAACGAATTACAAAAGTTTTATTATCTTTGCGCCCCCAAAGCCGAGGAATGGAACGCCAGATACCTCGGGAAAAGATTGAAATAACGAATAAAACATACAGTGCGGGGTGGAGCAGTTGGTAGCTCGTTGGGCTCATAACCCAAAGGTCGTAGGTTCGAGTCCTGCCCCCGCTACCTAAGAAACGGAATAAAAGGAAACTTTTGTTCCGTTTTCTTTTTTTATTCGACAGCTATTTTGCCATTCTTCAGCACGCCGTCCTTATCTTTTATCTGATAGAGATAGATACCCTTTGCGAGAGTCTCGATGTTTAATGAAGTGCTGCCGGAGAAGGGTTGATGCAGCAGCTTGCGACCGGTAATATCATAGAGAATAACCTCCGATGGACTTTGATTATTCGTGGTGATGTTTACTGCATTGGTGGTGGGATTGGGGAAGAGGGAGGGGGTGGGAGATGCGGTGAGTTCATTGATTCCAGTAGTAGTACAATGAGGAAAAGCAGGATTTAATTCTGCAAGGGTATATAACCTAACATCATCCAAAATTAATTCTGTAAAACCACCACAAATATGTCCCCAATTGGTGAACTTGATAGTGTGAGAAGTAGAGGTGGCTCTAAATTCAATAATAAACCTTGTTCCAATACCTGTTATTGGTGGTGTTGGTTTATCTCTTAATAAAGTATCTCCAAACCCTACATCTATAGCAAATAAACCTTTGCCATTTGCATTATTTTCACCACCAGCCCAGAATTCCAAAACATAAGTATTACCTACAATCAATCCTGATACAGTTTGTTTAATACTAACTCCAGTATCACCTCCATAACCGGAGTCATGATGAACGGGATACCCAATAGGAATGCCTATAACTGTACAATTAAGATTGCTTAAACAAGAGGTGTCACATGCTGTTGTTGAACAAGCATTGCAAAAAGCATTGCCAAAATAAACAACTTTTGTTCCTTCCACAATTACTGAAACATTAGCACTAATATCAAAGATTTGAGCATAAGTATGAATACCTCCACCTGTACAAGTCCAATCAGTAATATCACATGTATGAAGTGAAGCATTAGGGCAAAAGCGACCAGGTGAATTACACCCATTCTCAAACCCTCCATTCTGAATCAAATTATTCACACCATGGCTGATAGAATCATTCTGATCGTAGCAATAGATGCAGAGCACCTGGGCGGAGGTCGGGATTACAAATCCCAACCAGCAGATGGTGAGGAGGACGAGGATTAGTTTTAGATTTTTCATGATGCTATATATATAATGAGTGGCAAAATTAGGGAAAAGGTTGGGAATATCGCAAATCATCCTGCCTGAAGCCTCGAAAATCAGTACTGTTTCTTTTGTAATCAGTACTGATCGCGGAAAAATCAGTACTGATTCTCTTGGGAACAGTATTGATTGCCGGAAAAACAGTACTGATTTTTCTGTAATCAGTACTGATCGCGGAAAAATCAGTACTGTTTTTCTCGTGATCAGTACTGTTTTTTCCGTAATCAGTACTGTTTTTCTCGTGATCAGTACTGTTTTTATTGGATTCAGTAGTGTCCATGAATCCTGAAAGATTTTTCTTCTGTCAGGTTTAATAAATTTGATACCGTCTAAGATATTTAATGAAATAAATGAAAGCCTTTCGTCCCGATTTAATGGAAGAATCGGAGGGCATAATTTTTAATTCCTGATTCTTTTTCTATCTTTGCCGCCCCAAACAAGGAATTATAGATAGAAATCATGGCACGCGACATAAAAATATTTTCAGGAACGACTTCCAGATACCTGGCAGAAAAGATTGCCATGAGCTACGGTTGCCCCCTTGGCGAATGTGCTTTTGCGCATTTTAGCGATGGCGAAATGCAGCCTTCGCTGGATGAAACAGTGCGCGGCTGCGATGTATTTTTTATTCAATCCACCAATTCTCCTTCCGATAATCTCTTTGAATTATTGTTGATGATTGATGCCGCCAAGCGAGCTTCGGCACATTATATTACTGCCGTAATTCCTTATTTCGGATATGCCCGTCAGGATAGAAAAGACAAGCCGAGGGTTTCTTTGGGAGCCAAGTTGGTGGCGAATTTATTGACTGCGGCAGGCGTTACCCGTATCATCACGATGGATCTTCATGCTGCGCAGATACAGGGATTCTTTGATATTCCGGTGGATCATTTGGATGCTTCTTCGGTATTTATTCCTTATATTGAATCACTTAATCTGCCTAATTTAACCATTGCCTCTCCTGATATGGGCGGCACTCCGAGAGCCAGAATGTATGCCAAACATTTCAATGCCGAGATAGTGGTTTGCGATAAACAACGTAAGCGTGCCAATGAAATCGAAAGCATGTCCGTCATTGGGGATGTCGTTGGTCGCGATATTGTTTTGGTGGATGATTTGGTTGACACAGCGGGTACTTTAACGAAGTCGGCAGAATTGTTGATTGAAAAAGGCGCGACGAGTGTGAGGGCAATGTGTACCCATGCGGTGCTTTCCGGCAAAGCCTACCAGACGATTGAAAATTCCAAGCTCACAGAATTAGTAGTATGCGATACTCTTGCACTGAAACAAGAATCTGCGAAAATCAGAGTAGTATCCTCGGCAGATTTATTCGCCAAGGTGATTCGCAGCGTAGCGGCTTACCAAAGTATCAGTCCTTTGTTTGTAAAATAAATAACATTAATAATAATAAATAATAAGATGAAATCAATTGCAATCAGTGGCACTTTGAGAGATGTCACCAAAAGAAGTGAAGCGGAACACATCCGTAAAAGTGGAAGCATTCCTTGTGTGCTTTATGGCGGTAGTGAACAAATCCATTTTGCTGCTCCGGAGTTAACTTTTAAGAACTTGGTTTATACCCCGAAGTCTTACATCGTGGACTTAACCGTGGATGGAAAAGAATATAAAGCGGTGATGAGGGAAATACAGTTTCACCCGGTTACCGACAAGATTCTTCACATAGATTTTCTTGAATTAAAGGATGGAAAAGCTGTTACCATTGAAATTCCTGTGGTATTAACCGGTAGTTCCAGCGGTGTGAAAGAAGGCGGTAAACTCGTATCAAAAATGAGAAGCCTGAAGGTAAAAGCCCTGGCGGCTAATCTACCTGATAGAATCGAAATTCCTATTGATAATTTAGGAATCGGTCAAGGGGTTCGTGTTAGCGAAATAAAAAGAGATGGCGTAGAAATGCTGGATTCACCAAACAACATTATCGTTACCATCAAGGTAACTCGTGATGTTGCTGCTGCTGCCACTGCCGCTGCGACTCCAGCTAAGGGTGCTGCTCCTGCGAAAGCTGCTCCTGCCGCCAAAGCCGCACCTGCTGCGAAAGCTGCTCCCGCCAAGAAATAATTCCTGACGATGAAATATCTCATCGTAGGACTGGGAAATATTGGTGATGAGTATGCAAATACCAGACACAATATAGGTTTTATGATATTAGATGCTTTAGTCAAAGCATCAGAAATACCCGCTACTAAGGCGGGTATTTTGTTTAAAACCGATAAGCTGGCTTCGAGAGCAGAGTATAAGTTTAAGCAACGAACATTTGTTTTGATAAAACCCTCAACTTACATGAATTTGAGTGGCAAGGCGATGAATTATTGGATGGCACAGGAGAAGATTCCTATAGAAAAGGTATTAATCATTACCGATGATATCGCATTGCCAATGGGAGTATTGAGATTACGAGCAAAAGGCAGTGATGGCGGGCATAATGGCTTGAATAATATCAATGAAACTTTAGGCAGGACAGACTATGCCCGTCTTCGCTTTGGCATCGGAAATGACTTTGCTAAAGGACGGCAAGTGGATTATGTTCTGGGGCAATGGACCAATGAAGAAATGCAGATTCTTCCCGAAAGAATTGACAAAGCAATCGAAATAATCAAGAGCTTCGGCACGATTGGTCTATCCATGACGATGACCAATTACAACAACAAATAAAGCGAACTCCGATTCGCTTCATTTTATTAAGCTAACTTTGCCCGCTTAATAAAATAAATAATTATCCTAATAATTTTACCATGAAAAAATTTGTAACTACTTTCAAACATTCTATGCTCCTCATAAGCCTCTTTTGCTTAGTCGGGTTGAGCAGCCAAGCGCAAACAACGACCCTGTATCAAGGCTTCGACAATTACGACGGAACACTGCAATCTGTCCCCGTTGGATGGTATATGAGGTGGAATTCCGCCTCTGCGCCTTCCTTTTATAATTCAACAAATAATTATGGTAGCACCGCCCCGTCCTACAAATTCGGCATTGATCAGGACACGATGATTACAGAGGCATTCACCACTTCTGATACCCTTTCTTTTTGGTGCAAGGGCGAGGGAGCGTCCTTCAGTATGTATGATACGCTCACGATTTTATGGTCTCCCGACAATGTCATCTGGAATGTCCTCACCTATCAAGACAACCTCCCTACTTCGCCCACCACGCTTACCTTTCCGGTCAATCATCTGGCGACGAGATTGATGTTTATTTTTACAAAATATCTGGGCAATCTCGCGATGGATGATCTGAAATTAACCTACGATAGCACTACCGGCATCCAAGAAAATCAAAGCCCAGCAGAACCTTTTATTATCTACCCAAATCCTTCTTCTTCGGCAATTACCATTTGTACAAATTCCGGTTCTCTTTTAATAATTACCGATGTCCTTGGGCAAGAAATTTACCATGAGAATGTAACCAATACTGAAACTCATATTAAGGTTTCAGAATGGAACAAGGGTATTTATTTTTATGAGATAAAAACCGACAAAGGAATTGCACGTGGGAAGTTTATCAAAGTATAAACTATCATAGATAATAAAGCGACAGAAGCGATACGTTATGTATCGCTTCTGTCGCTTTTGTTTTATGGTTATATTTACTTCTGCACCACGAACTTCCCTCTCACGCTTACTCCCTCTCCATTGGGGAGGGCTGGGGTGAGGCAATAGAAATAAAGCCCTGCCGTCCAAGTGGTAATAGAGATGGTATTATCAATGCCGGTGAGGTTTTCTTTATAAACTTCAGTACCCAGAAGGTCGGTGATAAGCAAGGTTTCTTGGGAGGTGCAGGTGCTGTGGTGAATGTTGAGAAGAGTAGAGGCGGGGTTGGGATAAATGGAAATACTTGAGGAATTAATATTCAAAGAAGGAATTCCAACATTGCAGGAGGAAATAAAATTTCCAAATCCAATCGGATGGAATCCAACTGGTATTGTGGCTATAACAGTATTGGTAGCAGTGTTTATCACATTTACTGTATTAGAACTATAATTGGCAACATATACTTTTGTTCCATCAGGGGTTATAGATAAGCCTTCCGAATATGAACCAACCGGAATTGTAGCCAAAACAGTATCAGTTGCAGCGTCTATAACATATACAAAACCACCAGCACTCGCAACATATACTGTACTGCCATCTGGGCTTACAACCACACCAATTAGTAAACCACCAAAATGAATTGTATCTATTACAATATTGGTTGAAGCATCTATTACGTTTAGATTATGACTCCAACAATTTGGAACATAAACTTTGCTTCCATTCGAGTTGAAGGCTACTCCTTGAGGATTATTTCCAACTATTATTGTATCTAAAACAGTATTTGAGGCGGTGCTTATTACACTGACGGTTGTATCACCACTATTAGCAACATAAACTTTTGTTCCATCAGGGCTTATAGCTACACCAAAAGGACTAATACCAACTGGAATTGTTGCGGAAACAGTATTGTTAGCAGTATTTATTGCACTAACCGTATTGTCATTTCCATTCGAAACATATAATTTACTACCATCATAACTTACAGCTAATCCATATGGCCAGTGTCCAACAGGAATTGTTGTAGAAACCGCATTAGTAAAGGTATTTATTACACTTACTGTATTATCACTTCCATTGGTAATATATACCATACTACCATCGGGACTTACAGCTACACCAAAAGGATTATTACCAACCGGAACCGTATTTACAACAGTATTAGTAGAAACATTAATCACGGATACGGTATTATCATCACCATTCGTTATATAAGCAGTCTGTGCATCAGCATTCGTTACAAAGAAGGACGATACAACAAGAATCAGGTTTGTTATTACTTTTTTCATGTTATTATTACTTAAATCCATTCCGGCAAAACTAATAATATTTGGAATAACAAATCCCCCATCCCTAACTTATCTCCTCCACCTTCAAGGAGAAATTCAGGCAAAGGCGTTTCCGGTGGACTTCAAAGTATATCTTTTGAACTTCAAAACATATCTTTTGAACTTCAAAACATATCTCGCGGACTTCAAAACATATCTTTTGGGCTTCAAAACATATCTCGCAGACTTCAAAACATATCTTTTGAACTTCAAAACATATCTCGCGGACTTCAAAACATATCTTTTGAACTTCAAAACATATCTCGCAGACTTCAAAAGATATGTTTTGAAGTCCACAAAAAAGGCGTTTTCAAAGTTTTGCATCTATTTTAACCTGACAGAATCGGTTTTGGTGGGTAAGCATCCCCTGCTTTTATAATCGAACAACACTTTCCCTGAAATTCCTAAATTCGCCCCCTTAATAATAATTAATAAAAAAAGTAAATTTATGAATGGTACAAAGATTACAAATGTGAATGGCAAGCTGGTCGTCCCGAACGACCCCATCATTCCGTTTATTGAAGGCGATGGAACCGGTCCCGATATTTGGGCAAGTTCTGTCCGGGTTTTAGATGCTACCGTAGCGAAGGCGTTTGGCGGCGAAAAGAAAATTATTTGGAAGGAAGTCCTTGCCGGAGAAAAGGCGTTCAAACAAACCGGCAACTGGCTCCCCGATGAAACAATTGATGTTATTCGCGAACATTTTATCGCGATAAAAGGACCGTTAACCACTCCTATTGGAGGAGGAATCCGGTCGCTGAATGTGGCTTTGAGGCAAATGTTGGATTTGTATGTATGCCTCCGTCCCGTTCGTTGGTTTGAGGGAGTGCCTTCGCCAGTGAAAAATCCCGCAGCCGTGGATATGGTCATCTTCCGCGAAAATACCGAAGATATTTATGCCGGAATTGAGTTCGTTGCCGGTTCTCCCGAAGCCCAAAAGGTATTGGATTTCCTCGCCAAAGAATTCCCGAAAGACTTCAACAAGATTCGTTTCGGCACTCGCGAAAAAGCTGCTGTATTTTGGAAGTCCGTCGGCACTCAAGATGTCGAAGACGATGTCATGGTAGGGCTTGGCGTGAAGGCGGTCAGCAAAAGCGGCACCGTTCGGTTGGTGCATTCTGCCATTGCTTATGCTATCAAACATGGTCGCAAAAGCGTAACGATTGTTCACAAAGGAAACATCATGAAATATACCGAAGGCGCCTTCCGCGACTGGGGATATGAGGTTGCCGAGAAATTCTTTGGCGACAAGACCTACACCTGGAATCAGTGGGAGAAAACCAAAAAAGATAAAGGCGAAGCGGCTGCCAATGAGGAACAAAAAGCGGAATTGGCAAAGGGTAAAATCTTAATCAAAGATGCCATTGCCGACATTACTTTGCAACAAATCCTCACCCGTCCCGAGGACTTCGATGTCATCGCGACCTTGAACCTGAATGGCGATTATGTTTCCGATGCTTTGGCGGCGCAAGTTGGTGGTATCGGCATTGCTCCAGGAGCCAATATTAATTACATTACTGGTCATGCCATCTTTGAGGCTACCCACGGAACAGCCCCGAAATATGCAGGTCTCGACAAGGTAAATCCGGGTTCTGTAATTCTTTCCGGAGCATTATTATTAGAGCATTTAGGCTGGACAGAAGCTGCCGATTTAATCTATAAAGGCATCGAAAAGAGCATCGCTCTCAAGCATGTTACTTACGATTTCCACCGAATGATGGAAGGCGCAACCCTCCTGAAATGTTCCGAATTCGGCGACGAAATAATCAAGAATATGTAAACCGTTTCCGGTTTTATTAAATACAAAGCAGCCCTGAATCCTATAAGATTCGGGGCTGCTTTTTTATTACAAGCAATTGTTTTCATCCCAATAGCTACCGTGGTCATGACAATAGCTACCTTCCTCAAGACAATAGCTATTGTGGTCAGACTAATTGCTACCGTGAACTTTTTTAGCTGTAAAAAGGCGGTTTTTAGACGTAAAACCGGAATCTTTCTCAAAATGACATTTGCGGGAATGATTTC
>CAIMUP010000094.1 GCA_903844645.1 uncultured Bacteroidota bacterium | reverse complement strand
AAAACCTTTCAGGATGGTATGTCATCAATACTAATTAATAGCATGATTGTAAATGCAGAGTGGGAGATGATGGTAGCGAAATGGGATGTGGTATTCATCAATTGTACCATTGTGTAGGCTTCTTCGGTGATGATGAAGACGAGTTTCGATGCCGTATTGGCAATCTCTTTCACGGTATTCACCAATTCAATGGCTGTTTTGGCTTGTTTTAATACGATGTTAGCCAGTATGTATGTTCCGAAGCCTTTCGGTGGTGTTCCGAAGCCTTTCGGTGATGTTCCGAAGCCTTTCGGTGGTGTTCCGAAACCTTTCGGTGGTGTTCCGAAGCCTTTCGGTGATGTTCCGAAGCCTTTCGGTGATGTTCCGAAGCCTCGCAGTGATGTTGAATTGGGTAAATGTGTTGTTGAATTGGGTGAATGTGAGGTTGAATTGGGTTGATGGAATAAAATATTGGCTGAAATGTAACCATTACTCATGATAAAGAGTAAACGCCGACTTATGATGATTAAAAAGAAAGAGTACATGATAGAAGAATTGGATAAAAATAGCATTGAGATGATTATTTTGTCTGCTCTGGTGATACAAACGATCCAAGGCAAACTCGGAATGAGTAAACAAGCTGACAAGTAACGACCAGCATACTTAAAGGCAATCGCCCCTTCGCGATTTCCTGTCAGGTTGCCCTTTTCTCAAACATGCAAATTATAACTAAACAAATGAAGAATTTCACTAAAAAAAACTCTCAAGCTTACAGGAAATCGCGAAAGGGCGATTACCTGTAAGGATGTACGCATACACGTCAGGAAACAAAAAAGCGGTACACAGAGTACCGCTATTTTTATTTTATTCCTGTTTACCCTCCACCGAAACAGCAAAATGCAAACCCAAGGCATCCCTCAAATATCTATTCTGAATGTTAGCAGTATCCGATGAAATATCTCCCCCATACAGCCATCCCGAAGGAGGTAACTGAGAAACTTTTTGGGATGCTGTCGTATGATTTGTTTCTAATGCTTTTAGTACTGCAATTCGTTGGTCATAAGCACCAGCCCTCGCCTTCACTATCGGGTATTGAATAACGATAGTGATGGATAAAGAAAGTGATAAGGCGAGTATTCCGATGTTGCAAATGATTCTGAAGAACTTCAAATTAAAATAATGATACCCGATAAAGAATCCTACAACGGCAATACCGATAGCCATGAAGAATGAAATCACTGTCATCGTTCGCATAGGTGGCATTCCGTGCAGCATTATGGCACTGACACTTACCGTGAACATTGCGATTATCAATAACCAAATAACCATACCATTGGTGATTGCTTTCGTTGAATAATTCAAGATGCGGTTACCTTTTGCTATGTAGCCTCCGACCAGCATCCACGATATTAAATATGGAACAATAAACCAACTCTTTTCCAAGACTACTGTTTTACCCAATAGAAACAAGCTATATCCGATAGAAGCAACAATATGCCCTGCATTTGATGGAGGCAGAAACCCCTGCCGTACGGCTATCCCCGGACAAAAGGCATTAATAAAAAAGGAGGTGATGGTGATTAAGATAGCAGCATTGATTTTATATAAATGTGGCTTACTGTGATGACGAAGAACGGTAAAACTACTTGGCACCACTTGCTTGATCCATACCGAGAACAGCAGGTAGATAATGATAATAGCGAATGGTTCATTTCCCCCACCGGCAAGGAGAAAACAGATGTTCAGCATCAGGTGTGTGAAGAAATTGTCCTTGTCATTCAGCATAAACGAAACACCCAAACAAAACAGGATGACCGGAAAGATATAGATTGTCGAGGCATTCATCCAAAACCAGGAATCATTAATCCCGAACGTAAATAGAAAGAAGCCGGAAATGAAAAGTAGGCTTATATTTGCTATGAATACCCGATTGATTTCAAAGAGAAGAAAAGCGAACAAGGCTTTCATCATTCGATAGACAGCGACAAAGAACAAACCTAAAAGCAAGATATAATATTCCAACAAGGAACTCTCTGGGGAGAAGATTTTCATCATCATATTCATTAAGAGAATCGAAGCCCATCGGGTATTCCAAGTCTTGTAGGCGAAGACGAAGGCATCCCATATTCCCATATCGCGAACGCGGAAGTAATATGCGAAATCATCCGTCGCAAAGCGATTGTAATATCCTAATAATAGGAATAGAATAATGAAAAGAATATTCGCAGAGAGTAGCAGTATGTTCGGTATTAAATCTTCTTTCTTAATACCTGTTTTTTGATTCGGATTTAGCATTGATATTTTTTATTGGAGCGGTAAAGATAGATTTATGCCCTGAAATGGTTTTAGATAATTAATGTATTTTCGCCTCCATAAACAAAATGGAATACTTATGATAATAGATTTAAGAAGTGATACCGTAACCAAGCCCAGCAAGGGAATGCTGGAGGCTATGTGGGCTGCCGAAGTAGGCGATGATGTCTTCTCCGAGGACCCTACGATTAATAAATTAGAACAGAAATCCGCTGACCTTTTCGGGATGGAAGCGGGTCTTTATTGCCCTTCCGGCACAATGACGAACCAGACAGCTATTAAGGTTTTGACGCAGCCCCAGCAAGAGGTTATCTGCGATGTTCAGGCGCATATCTATAAGTATGAAGCAGGTGGGATGGCATTCAATGCTGGTGTTACGCCTCGATTGATTAATGGCGATAGAGGGCGTTTATGCGTACAGGATATTATTGATAATATCAATCCCGAGAATACTCACTTTGCGCCTACTTCATTAGTGGCATTGGAGAATACGAGCAATAGGGGTGGTGGAAGTTATTATACTTTGAAGCAGATTTCTGACATTCACCAGGTGGTCAGGAATCACTGTTTGAAGTTCCATCTCGATGGTGCGCGGATATTCAATGCCTTGACCGAAACGGGTGATAATCCTAAAGACTTGGGTAAAATGTTTGATACAATTTCTGTTTGTCTTTCGAAGGGATTGGGCGCTCCTGTCGGCTCGGTTTTGTTATCCAGCAAAGAGAATATTTATAAAGCAAAACGTATTCGTAAAGTCTTTGGTGGTGGTATGCGTCAAGCGGGATTCATGGCTGCTGCTGGCGTGTATGCCTTGGATAATAACATTACAAGATTAAAAGAAGATCATCAAAGAGCGAAGCAAATCGAAGCGGCTTTGAAGGAATTATCCTTTGTCGAGAGCATCATGCCGGTAGATACTAATATTATAATCTTCCGATTAATTCCCTCCATCACCAATGATGACTTCCTTGGAAAACTTTCATCCCAAAATGTGAAAGCCGCGGCTACTGCGAAGCAAACTATTCGCTTTGTCACGCACCTCGATTTCAACGACGAGATGCTGGAGGAATTAATCAAAGTGCTAAAAGAGAATTATAAATTTATTTAATAGACCTCTTGCCTGATTCACAACCATTTACTTTTTAACAACCGATTTGACGGATTAAGGCAGATTAAGATGTTCTTTTGGAGGCTTTAATCTGCCTTAATCTGGGAAATCAATGCTTGGGAATGTCATTATAATTGATGGTGGCAACGAATCCGATGTATCCGATCAAAGATGTCTAAACTGATTTCTAGAGGGAGCAAACCTGTTTCTTCATGAATAAGGCGGAATTGCGCAACCATTTTACAAGGTCTTTTTGAAACTATTTCTCAACAAACTTTTCTTTTTCATTCAAAATTCATAGCCTCGGTTGTAATTTTGTACCATGAAATTAAAAAAGGACATGTCAGGAAAGTTTGGAGTTCAGAAATCTTATCAGAAATTAATAGTAGTTTTGCCACCTCAATAATTAAATAAATAAATACAATGAAAAAGTTAACATACATCACAGCGTTTATCTTAACAGTGAGTCTTACGAGTAAAGCTCAAACTCCTCCGGCAGTACCAGCTACCGATGCCGAAACAACCACCGTCAACTTTGAATCCGATGTTCATGATTTCGGAACCATTAAGCAAGGCGATAACGGTACTTGCGAATTCAAATTCACCAATACCGGCAAAGTTCCTTTGATTATTTCGAATGCGAAAGGTTCTTGCGGATGTACCGTTCCGGATTGGCCTAAAGAACCTATCAAATCAGGTGAATCGAATGTTATCAAAGCTACTTACGATACCAAAAGAGTAGGTGCATTCACCAAGACGGTAACGGTTACTTCTAATACCAAGGAAGCCTCTAAAATTCTGACCATTAAAGGAGTTGTAGAAGGAGAAAATCCGAATGCCAATATGCCTTTTAAGAAGATGGGCGAGGGTACCCCGATGGAGAAATAATAAAATTTGAATATAAAAAATAATAAAATTAACTAATTAAAAAATTAAGAAAATGAAAAAGACAATTTTAGTAATCGCAATGTTTGCCCTTATTGGTTTAGCGGCAACGGCACAAGTGCCATCAGCAACAATTAAGCCTACCTCTGCACCAGCGCAAGCAGCCGGTAAAGACGATTCTGCAAACTTCAAATTTGAAGTTAATGAAGTGAACTTTGGAACGATCACACAGGGTGATACTGTTCACAGAGTATTTAATTTCACCAACAGCGGTGCTCAACCTTTGATCATCACTGAAGCTCACGGTTCATGCGGTTGTACACAGCCACAGTATTCTAAAGAACCAATCAAGAAAAACGAGAAATCAAAGATTGAAGTTACTTTCAATTCTACCGGAAAGATGGGTATTCAGGACAAGACCATCACTGTTTCTTCCAATGCAAAGGGCGGACAATATGTTCTCCATTTAAAAGGAACTGTTGAAGCTCCTAAGACTCCGGCAACTCCTGCTGCTACGCCTGCATCTCCTGCGTCAGGTCATTAATCTTTCTTAATGAATTCCGCGAGTTTGTCGGGTTCTGAAAAGATGAAAAATTACAGAAGCAATCTCATTACGGGGTTGCTTCTGTTTTTTATGTCTAATTGCTTTTGTCAGAATGATTCATCGAAAGCTATTGCTATTATTACTAATGCTCCTGTGATTACTTTTGAAAATGAATTCCACGACTTCGGGACGATTAAAAAGGGAGCAATCATTACCTATAACTATAAATTTATGAACACCGGAAATCAACCTTTAATTATCTCAAATGTTACTACCGGATGCGATTGTACAACTCCCGAATGGTCGAAAACGGTGATTAATAAAGGCGATTCATCCACTATAAAGATTATCTACAAATCGGAAGAGGAGGGCGGCGATCAGGCAAAGGAGATCACTGTTTATTCTAACGCTACCACGCCGATTAAGGTTCTTCGCTTCACGGGATACGTGGATTATTCGGGGAAATAAACCAAACCAAATCATTTTATATTTTTGCCGCCCAAGTTTTAAAATAACATATTAAATTATATGCCTGCAATTTCAAATAAAGCCAAACAAATGCCGCCTTCGCCGATCAGGAAGCTGGTCCCTTATGCCGACAAAGCGAAGAAGGAAGGAAAGAAAATTTATCATCTGAACATCGGGCAGCCGGATATTGAAAGTCCGAAAATAATGCTCGATGCCGTAAAAAACTTCCCGCTGAAAGTGATTGAATATAGCCACTCGGCGGGCATTGAGTCGTATCGGAAGAAGTTATTAAAGTATTACGAGGGATACAAAATCCATCTCGATTATAACGATTTGATCGTTACCACGGGTGGCTCGGAAGCGATCTTAATCGGGGTGATGAGCTGCCTGAATCCGGGTGATGAAATCATTATTCCTGAACCGTTTTATGCGAATTATAACGGCTTCGCGTGTTACGGTGGGATCGTGGTGAAGCCGGTACATTCCAGCATTGAGAGCGGCTTTGCGCTGCCGCCGATAGAGGAGTTTGAGAAAGTTATTACATCGAAGACGAAAGCCATTATGGTCTGCAATCCGAGTAACCCTACGGGGCATTTATACTCTCGCGAAGAGTTGGAGGAATTAAAAGAATTGGTCTTGAAGCATGACCTATGGCTCTTCTCGGATGAGGTTTATCGCGAGTTCTGTTATGATGACAAGGAATATATTTCTGTTTTGCACCTCGAGGGATTAGATCAGCATGTGGTTTTATTAGACTCCATTTCGAAGCGATACAGTGCTTGCGGGGCGAGGATTGGGGCTATTATTTCCAAGAATAAAGAGGTGATGGCATCAGCTCTGAAGTTCGCACAGGCACGCTTGAGTCCGCCTACCTTTGGGCAAGTGGCGGGGGAGGCTGCGATTGATACACCGCCAGAATATTTTCAGAAGGTGAAGAAAGAATATGTCGCCCGGCGCGATTTTATTGTCGAGGCATTGAACAAAATGGAGGGCGTGTTTTGCCCCAATCCGAGCGGGGCATTTTATTGCATTGTGCGGTTGCCGATTGATGATTCCGACCTGTTTTGCCAATGGTTGTTGGAATCTTTTGATTACAATAATGAGACGATTATGCTGGCTCCGGCAACAGGTTTTTATTCTACCCCAGGCTTCGGAAAAAACGAGGTACGGATAGCGTATGTATTAAATATTGATGACCTCCAGAAGGCAATGATATGTCTCGATGAAGCCCTGAAAGTGTATCCCGGACGAGTCCTACACCATGTAGAATTGAAAATAGAGAATTAGACCAAATCTTAATCTAACAAATCCTTTTCAACTTCGTTCCGTTTCCCAAAACCGTTGTTCCATTCCATTTCAACTTTGTTAGGATTGCTATAAACACCCCTTGCTTCCTCTTCAACTACTTTTGGTTTTGTGGCGGGTAATTAGGGCGGAATACAGATCGTTCAATTCATTTTAACATTCAAAACACCGTCGTAAGGTCGCTTTTCAATGTAATTCAGATGATTTCATCCCCTCGCGATTTCATTTCGCAGCCGCGAAATTTCATTTTTCGCGCGCGCAAATCCATTTTTCGCGCGCGCAAATCCATTTTACCGTACGGTGGAAGACCTTCACCGTACGGTGAGAGACCTTCACCACACGGTGAGAGACCTTCACTACACGGTGGAAGACCTTCACCACACAGTGAGAGACCTTCACCACACGGTGAGAGACCTTCACTACACGGTGGAAGACCTTCACCACACGGTGGAAGACCTTGAGCAATCGGTGGAAAGGCTCAAATTTGAAGGATTAATGGGAATAATTGAAGGCAGGAGCATAAATTTATTCCTCTTAGTGACTATCTGATTGCTGCCGACATTTCGTCTTTTGGAAAAAATATACTTTCAAGGAAAGGGCATTTAAGAAATAACAGAAGGAGCAAACGAGAGCCTGAAGGTGCTGCCAACACCCTTCTCGGACGTAACTAAAATATCTATGTTATGGAATAATAAAATCGTCTTCACGATAGGTAAGCCCAGCCCATAACCTTCCACTCCCTTTGTCTCGAATCGTTTGAAGCGTTCAAAGATATGTTCTATGTTCGAGGACTCCATCCCGACTCCGGTATCGGTAATCTCTACTATGAAATTGCTGTTCTCGGGATAGCTCTTGATACTAATTTTGCCATTCGGTTTGTTGTATTTAATGGCATTGTTGATAAGATTAAAAAACATGGTGAAGAGCAACGACCTGTTGCAATGCTGATACACGAATTCGTCATTTAATTTGAGGTCTATCGAGATATTTTTCTCGGTCAGCCGTTCTTCGATTTCTTCTATCACTTCGTAGATAATTTCTTTGATGTTCACGCTGTCCTCCTTCAGATATTGTTCGTTTTCGATCTTAGAAATCAAGAGCAAGGTCTTGATAATTTTATTCAATCGGGCTAATGTTTTCTGCGATTCCAGCAACTTCTCCGACACATCGGGAGGCGTGTTTTCATCGGCAAGGATATTCTCGAACTTGCTTTGCAGAATGGTGATGGGAGTAAGTAATTCATGCGATACATTCATGATAAACTCCTTCTCTATATTGAACGCATTCTGAATTTTGTGCATCATCTCGTTGATACTTTCTTCCAGGTATTTAAAGTCGGTAGTATTGGTTTTTATCACACTAAAATCAAAGGAAGACGGGTGTTTTGTTTGCTCCAACTTCCGTTTGATAATCCTATTCAGCGGCATCAGCAGGAATCGTGTAAAAGTTACATCCAGCAAGAGGGTAATCAGCAAGAACACCGCCATCAATTTGAAGGTGTATGCCTTCAACGTGTTCAAAAGGAGGTTAATAGCCGTCAGCCCTTCGCCAATCTCCATCAGATAGATCTGATTATCGTACACAAAAGTACGGTTCAATATCCGGTAAGGGAGCATCTCTCCCTCGAAATTCCGAATGCCGTTATCAATGTTGTAATTGCCCATTTGTTTCTCGGTAGAACAGACCAGAATGTACTCTTCTTTTAATAAATTATAGTTGCCGTAGGAGCAGTTCTCATCGTCTTTAATCTCTTTGATACCGCCTGTTTTGATAATCTTCAGATACTTTTCCATCTTCCCGATAATGCGATTGTCAATATGTTCGTACACCACTTTATTGATGATCGTTGGGAGAAAAAGAAACAACGCCGCGACAATCAACATCTTGGAAAAGGTGTTGAATAAAGTGAATTTGAGGAGGAGTTTCATCGCAGAATTAGAGGTTGTATTTAATGAAATCGGGAAGGCTGATTTTGGTTATCTTGCCCGAAAAATTGTTCTGGATCCACTACAGTTTTTGTCAGGTTCACTACAGTTTTAGTCGAGTTCACTACAGTTTTAGTCGAGTTCACTACAGTTTTAGTTGAGTTCACTACAGTTTTAGTCGAGTTCACTACAGTTTTAGTTGAGTTCACGACAGTTTTTGTTGCTTCCATTATAATCACTTTTCTACCCCCTCCCTTGGTTTTTCCGGTACGGAATTACTTAGGCATCGAAATACGATACCCGATACCTCTCACGGTCTCGATGAAGTCGCAATTACCATATTCGCTCAATTTTTTACGAAGATTCTTGACATGAACATCTATGTAATTCGATTCATAATCGTCCTCCAGAATTTCTCCCCAGATATGCTCTGTTAATTGGAGGCGAGTGAGGACTTTATTTTTATGCAGCGCAAGGTAATGCAACAAATCGAACTCTTTTTTAGTAACCGGAACCGATGCTTCGCCACAATGGACCGAGCGATTCTGAATATCCATCTCGAAGCCATGAATCTTAATGATATTTTTCTGCAAACCGTGCTTTCTTCGGGTAATGGCATTCATCCGAGAGGCAAGTTCCAGCAAGGAAAACGGCTTCGGAAGGTAGTCATCGGCACCCATGTTCAATCCTTTGATTTTATCACCCGTCGCACCCCGAGCCGTGAGGACAATAAAGGAGGCAATCTGTCCGCCTTCCTTCGCTTCCTCAAGAAGATCGAAGCCATCGTAATCAGGCAGCCCAAGGTCGAGGAGAATAAAATCATACGCATTCACAAAAATCTTTTCGGAGGCTTCGTTTCCGGTATGCGCCACCTCGCATTGGTAACCTTCTTTCACTAAAAATGATTCTAACTCTTTAGCAAAGCTTCTTTCGTCTTCAACAATCAATACTTTCATCGTTTTTTATATTATAAGATGGCAAATTTAGGAATTCACAAGGAATTATTAATCCTCATTGGCGAGCATATCCCCTTCGATATGTTTAATTTTATGATTACCCAGCATCCAATCCACAACCTTTAGCGTTTCTTCGGGATGAAAAGTTTTTATGTGTGAAATTAACTCTTCGAGCTTCATGGGGCGGGTCTTTAATAGGTGAATTATCGCCTCTTCAGCGGTTTCAAATTCGATGTCATTCAACTCCACTTTGTTCCTTTTCAAACAATAATCGCAGAAGCCGCAACGGGTGCTCGCTTCTTCTCCGAAATAAGATAATATCATAAACTTTCGGCATTGATTTTGGCTTTCTACAAAGTTGAGAACGGCATTCATCCTGTCGAAATACCTTTGTTTACGTTCAATCAGGTTTTCTTTTTTGATGGAAAGGTTATCGGCATTGATCCTTGCTTCGAGGAAGGTTATTTTAGCACTGTCGTTTCTCGGAAAATAGTCTATGACTTCAATTTTATTCAGCAGGAGAAGCATATTCTCCACCTGTGCTACGGTCATTTCCATTCTTTTTGCGAGGTCTTCTTCTTTGATCGCTGTGTAATGATCAAACAGGCTGCTATAACTCCGAAGGAGGGTCTTTAAAAACTCATCGTACCTCTTATTCTTCACCTGAAAGTCGTACAGATCGCGGGGTTCCATGATGATCCGTATTCTCGAGGGCGTAAATACCGCATCAGACAGGCTGATGATTCCTTCTAATTCAAGGACGTGGAGACAATTATAAACCGTAGTGGCATTCAGGTTATAGGTATTGGCGAATTCAGAGATATTATAACTATAGGTAACGCCTTCTCCGCCTCCGACAGCAATCTGAAGGTAGTTTGCCAGGGCTTGATACACTCTTTTCAGCTCCGATACATCAGGAAAACTCGAGTTGCCCAGATACTCCATCGTGGCTCGGTCAGATTCATTAAAAATAAACACTGCAAACGATTTCTTTCCATCGCGCCCAGCCCGCCCAGCCTCTTGATAATAAGCCTCGAGGCTATTCGGAATATCGTGATGGATTACAAAACGAACATCTGCCTTATCAATACCCATTCCGAAGGCATTGGTGGCTACCATGACTCTGGTTTTACCCGTTTTCCATTGTTCTTGACGAAGGCTTCGGGTTTTAGAATCCAAGCCTGCATGATAAAAATCAACAGAAACATGTTGCGCTGCCAAGAATTCGGCAATATCTTTTGTAATCAACCGAGAACGAGCATAAATTAAGCCGCTGCCATCTAATTTCTTCACGATGCTCAATATCCTTCCTATTTTATCTCGGTCATTAACCCCAAAATAAACCAGGTTTTCCCGATCCATACTTTGCCGTATCAGGTTCTTCTTCCGGAACATCAGTTTCTCTTGAATATCATCGGCAACTTGTGGCGTGGCAGTAGCAGTCAAGCCGAGAATAGGGACATCGGGCAGGTGAGTACGGATGTCGGCAATCCGCAAATAGGAGGGGCGAAAGTCGTATCCCCAACTCGAAATACAGTGTGCCTCATCCACCGCAATAAGGTTCACATTCATCTTCTTGATTCGGACAATGGTAAGGTCTGATGCAAGCCGTTCTGGCGAGATATACAAAAATTTGATGTTCCCATAAATACAATTATCAAAGGCTATATCAATCTCGGCTTTACTCATGTGATGATGAATCGTAATAGCCGGAATCCCTTTAGATACAAGGGTTTCGACCTGATCCTTCATCAAGGCGACAAGCGGAGAAATGACAATGCAAAGCCCCTCTTGCACCAATGCCGGAATCTGAAAGCAGACCGACTTTCCGCCACCGGTAGGCAAGATGGCGAGGGCATCCTTGTGAGCTAAAACAGCGTTAATGATCTCCTCCTGAAAGGGGCGGAAATGGCTGTGTCCCCAGTATTTGGTAAGGATTTGGAGAGCCGTCATCGTTGTTTAAGATTAGGGATGAGCGGTGCTATGGTTTTGATTTTATTCATCGAGGCAAAAGTAAGGATTTGGGAGGAGTGATTCCGGATAGCATCTCATTAAATTATAAAAACAGAGAACGATAAGTATCGGCTTCGGGGATGAATAAAAGTTCCTGAAGCCGTTCTTTTTTTGATAGATTTTACCATCAAAATTTTGGAGATTTGCCCTCAAATTATGGAACTAAAAATCAACTATCTGGAGACATGGAATCGGTTTTTGGAGATTTGAATTGGAGATTTGGAGCTTTGGAATCAAAGTTTGGAGTTTTGAATCAACCTTTCTTTCCGATCATAAATCAACGACTCCAAACTTTCCATAATTAGCTCCAAACCCCCAATATTTATCTCCAAACGACCAATCCAAAACTCCAAATAATCGCTCAAAAGCTCCAAATAGTTGATATAAAGCTCCAAAAGGTTGATATAAAACTCCAAACTCTTAGACGGAAAATCTGCATGATGCACTGAAAAACAGGCTATTTTAAAACGGGTGTCAAATTCCCCCCTCGCGGAATGGAAACTTCGGCTCTTTTTCTCGGAACGAAAACGGGGTATGGGCTTGTTTTTATTAAATATTATTCCTAATTTTGCATCCTAATTAAAAACTAAAAGCAATGAAGAGATTACTTGTACTTTTATTAATCATTAATTCGACCGTCTTTGCCCAACAAGGACAATGGACTTGGATGAACGGGAGCAACCTATCCAGTCAGCCGGCAACGTATGGAACGCAATCGGTTTTTGCTCCGACAAATACCCCCGCAGGGAGCTACGAGGCATGTCAATGGACCGATCATCAGGGATATTTTTGGTTATTTGCCGGCTTAAATACCAATGGCGATGACCTTTGGAAGTTTGATCCTGCCATTAATCAATGGGCTTGGATAAAAGGTCCGGGAATCGGCAATCAACAAGGTATTTACGGAACGATATTAGTCCCCGCTGCAACGAATAATCCAGGCGGCAGAGGCTTCGGTGAAATAACTTGGACAGATAATAACAACGACCTCTGGATGTATGGAGGCTACGGCTTGGCAACGACCAATACGGTAGCTATGTTAGGCGATCTTTGGAAGTATAATATTGTCAGTAATGAATGGACTTGGATGAGCGGAACCAATGTGATAGCTACCGTTCCCGTATATGGAACAAAAGGGGTTCCGGCACCCGGTAATACCCCCGGAGGACGGTGTGAGGCGAATGCATCTTGGGTGGATGCGAATAATAATCTATGGCTTTATGGAGGAGATCTGAACTTCTCTCCCGGGGCTGATATGTGGATGTATAATACGACGATTAATCAGTGGGCATGGATGAGTGGGAGTAGTGTATCGAACGTAGCTCCGGTGTATGGTACGAAGGGTGTTCCTGATACTGCGAATTTTCCAGGCGGAAGGTTCTGTTACACCTCTTGGAAGTCCTGCGACGAGGACTTTTGGATGTTTGGCGGCTCGGGGCATAACGATATGTGGAGGTATCATCCCCCTACGAATGAATGGACTTGGGTTAGTGGCTCTAATACGAACGTTGATCCAGGACATATAGGAACATCCTGCATTCCGGATACTGGAAACCTGCCAGCAGGACGAACAGAAAACAGAGCGTGTTGGGCTCTTGGTGATAATCTAATCAACTTCGGTGGCGGATTTGGCGACCTTTGGGCATTTAATACCAATACCCTGCAATGGACCTGCATGAGCGGCAATGCAAATGCCACTACTCCGGTAAACTATGGAACTATCTTGGTATCCAGTCCCACTAATGCTCCCGGGAATCGGAATGGCTCATTGGGATATAAGGATAATCTCGGTAACTTATGGTTATTCGGAGGGATAAATGGAAGTACGATGAATGATATGTGGAAATTCGTACCCGATACTACCTGTCCTGTCTTCTCGGGAAGCGGGGGTCCGGTAACGAGTGCCTTTCACGGTAATCCATTGAACGGGTGCGTTCCCCTTACTGTCAATTTCACCAACACGAGTATCAACGGCACGACCTATCTTTGGAACTTCGGGGATAACGGTACCAGTACGTTGATGAATCCTACACATACCTACACCGATACCGGAACATTCTCCGTAACTTTGATCGCTATCAGCAACTCGTCTTGCGGAACGAGTGTGGATACTACCGTTTTGATTAATTATATTCACGTTACCCCATCGGCTTCTATCGTTTTTACAGTGGATTCTATCGAAGGCTGTTCGCCGTTTACGGTTCATTTTCAGGATAGTGCCATCGGCGTAACGGGGTATTCATGGAGCTTTGGGGACAATGGCACTTCCTCGATACCGAATCCGATTCATACCTACAACAATGCCGGAAGTTATACCATTACCCTCATTGGCTACGCCGCGAATGGCTGTAACGACACCGCTTCGTTAAGTTCTATCCTGGTGGATACCTTGCCGATTGTGAATACTGCCTTTGCCGCAAATCCTTTAAGCGGTTGCAACCCGCTTACTGTCAACTTCTCCAATACGAGCACCCAAAACATCAATTATATTTGGAAGTTCGGTGATAGCAGTGGCGATACTTCGTACAATCCTACCCATACCTACACCGCTTCCGGCACTTATTCCGTAACATTGATCACTATTGACAGTGCCCTTTGCGGAACCGTTAGGGATACTTTAATCCAAACCAATTACATTACCGTGAATACCCCTGCGATTGCCGCTTTCTCTCCTGATACTTCCTTGGGCTGCGTGCCTTTTGATGTTCATTTTACGAATACCAGCACCAACGCGACAGGGTATGGATGGAGCTTTGGGGATGGTAACACGAGCCTTGCATCCAGCCCAAATAATACCTACCATACTGCCGGAACTTATACAGTAACCCTCATCGCGGTAGGGGCGGGTGGCTGCAACGATACGGTGCAGCAGAGTTTCATCTCTGTCATTAACCCGCCCGTTATTACCAGTGCTTTTGTTGCCGATACGTTGCACGGTTGCTCGCCGCTGACGGTGAACTTTACCAATGGAAGTAGCGGCGGCACTTCGTATTCTTGGAGCTTTGGCGATACGACTTACAGCAACTCCCAAAATCCATCCCATACCTACCAGGATTCTGGCGTATTCACTGTCATTCTGCACACTATCTGCGACACGTCTATCTGCGGCGTTTACGAAGATTCTACCGTTCGCAATGCCTATATCGCCATTGCGGTGCCGGTTGCGATTACTGCCAACTTCACCGCCAATCCGATGTCGGGATGTACGCCCCTCATCGTAGATATTACCAATAGCAGCATCAACGGAACCGATTATTATTGGGACTTCGGCAACAGCTTTCACAGCACTGCCGAGTTCCCCAATTCCATCACCTATCCCGATGCGGGAACCTTCAACATCACCCTCATTACTTACCATGCCGACAGCCGTTGTTACAATGCTCCCGATACGATGAGCATCGCGATTACGGTGGATGTCTGCGACCTTTCTGTGCCTAATGTTTTCTCGCCAAATGGCGATGGGAAGAACGAGTTTTTCCACGTCGTTGCTGACGGATATTCCGATTACCACCTCCTTATTTTCAATCGCTGGGGACTGAAGGTTTTCGAGAGCAAGGATCATAACATTCTTTGGAACGGGAAGGTAAATAATACCGGAAACGATGCCCCGGACGGCACGTATTACTACATCTTTACCGCCATAGATTACTATAAGATGCCGTATCAAGAGCATGGCTTCCTGACCTTAATCAGGTAGTTTGCGGCTTCTGCCGACACCGTTTTCTCCACCCTTTCTATCTTATAAAATTACAACAGGGGCATCCGTGCCTCTGTTGTTTTTATTTGATATGAGTTGAGTGGCATCCATCCCCTCGAAAACATCCTCAAAGAACTCTTAAAAAAACCACTGGACAATGACAAGTTCTTGCAAGAAACCGTCATAGGGTTACTTACCTATGACATGTTCCGCAAAGAACTTGTCATAGGTAAGTAACCCTATGACAAGTTCTCTACAGAATATGTCGAAGGATTACTTCCCTATGACATGTTCTCCAGAGAACATGTCATAGGGAAGTCCTGTTTTTGGCATTTTATGAATGAAATTAGTAACCTGTTTACCGCCTATTATCGTTTGATAACAGTTATTAATGCTATAATTTAAGCTAACATCAGGTTCTTTCGGATTCTAATTTAATGATACAATATAACCCTCAAAATCCTTAATAAGGAATTAAATAAGATGAATGCCGATGAAACCGCTGCAACCGATTTTGGCAGCGTCTTTTCGGGAACTCTGGAATTCCGAAAAGATTAATTCAGTCCGCTACCCCCCAATAACGACTTCTGAAAGCCAGGCAACAATCGTTCATAAATCGCTTTCGCTTCCTCATCGCCAGCCTCTGCTCGCTCCTTCACGTTATAAAAATAGGCAACGCTCTGTTTGTAAAGACTGTCGCCCAATTCCAATCGCATATCCTGAAAAGCCTTCATCGCTTGTTGAATTCGCTCCCCCGCCTGGGCAAGTAATTCTTTCTCCTCATCGGAAACAAATTCCCCATCCAAAGCCCGTTGCCGAATGTCCATCACGAACTCGGTTAACTCGGTAATCGTCAAATTTACCTGTTCCACTTCCTCTTTATTTGAGAGAAATGCTCTTATCTTTTCCAATCTTTCCACACCCCTTTGGTGCCTTGCCTTTTCTTCTTCGCTGTTATAGTTTTCCACTTAAATTTTTGTTTAATTATTGGCTCTGAATGGTAATTTCTTGATGATAATAACTATCGGGCTGAAGCCCTTATTTAAGGATGCTGATCCGCTGCATCATCATCCCGCTTTGATTCGCTATTTTTAAAAAATAAATGCCGTTCGGCAGAGATGAAATATCCAATTCCGAACCGCCCTTAATCATCCCGTAGGTCGGGAACTTCAATACCTCAAGCCCTAAGATATTCACCACCGAAAGGGTAACGATTTCCGAGGCAGTATTGCTGATGATTCGCAGCCTTCCGTCAGAAGGATTTGGGGTAACGACCATCGCCCCGATGCCACTGATGGCAGGCAATCCGATGGTGTTCGTGGCGGCAGTGTTAGACATCGAAACATTGTAGTTTATACTTGCCATCCTCACGGAGGGGCTACATCCTCCTGCGCCATTGATTTGTATGGAATAATAAACCGTTCCTGCCGGTGGCGAGGCATCGTTGTAGGAGAGAATAGTGTTCGCAACGGAGCTTAATAAGGTCATCGTGCCGGGGCTGCTGCCGCGATAAATAAGGTAATTGGCAATCGGGAATCCTTCATAAGCATCCCAGTCGAGGTTCCAGGAAGTGCCACTTCCTTGGCTCAAAACAAGGTGCATCGTTTTATGATTCGGACTAAGAAGCGAGATGATTCCGCAGCTATCCATGAAGGTAAGTTTATACCTGTTGAAGGTCTGCCCGGGATACGAGTTGAAGTCCGTAAACGTACTGAAGGCAGTCCTCGGTTGGGTGGCTAACAAGGTGTAGTTACCCGAGTTATTCACCTCGCGATAGATCATGAAGGAGTCAATAACGATGCCTGCCGGCTGGTTCCAGATAATGAGATTGGAATTTGTGGCGGTATCTACCGTAACCATGCACAATTCGGGAGCCGGAAACGGACCATTTACGGGGGAGAACCTTCTCCCATCGTGGTTAGCGATCCATTGTTGCGGACTATTGCGACCAGGGGCAGCGGTAGCCATTGTTCCCGTTGCATTTTGGACACCCTCTATCGCCAAGCCGCTATTCCAGTTGGAGCAAAGTAGTTTGCTGTTGATGTGAATCTCGATATTGTTGGAGGTTTCGTAAAGGATCGTCTGCCCGGAGAAGTATTCCGCAGAGCACATGAGCATCGGTATGGAATCATACGAAACAATGAAACGGCGATTGGGCATCGTGCCTATTGTTTGATAATGAATCGTACCCTCCGCGACATTGTATAAATCCTGATAAGGACCAAAGATTGCGTTTAAAGGATTGTTAGGCGAAGGAATGGAAACACTGATATACCAAGGGCTGCTGGAGTCTGCCTGATAAGTATTAAAACTCAAGAAACCATTGTTTGAAATCAGGAGGGAAGTGTAATCAGTGTCGTAAAAGCGAAACGTAAAGCCGATAGGGACGGCAGGGCTGTAGGTATCGTCAGGCATCCCGAATAAAGTATCGCCAGTGATAGCGGTATAGCTATAGTTAATGGTATCACACCGATACCCCGCAAAATGGCAAGGGTTCTGCGCAAGGCTGTTTAGAGTAATGAAGGAGATTAGGAGAATGATGAAGGAAGTATGGATTCGTTTCATACGGATAAAGATTATTTAGTTGATACCAGAGATATTAAACCCTACCTTCTTGAGGTCTTCCCAGAAGTTAGGGTACGATTTCTTGACGACATCAGGGTTCTCGATAATCAGCTTCCCGAAAGGGATACACAAAGGCGCAAACGCCATAGCCATCCGGTGGTCGTTGTAGGTATTGATGGTAATGGGCTGTGAAGGAATCTCATTTATTATTGGGATGTAAAGCGTGTTGGTGGTAGAAATATGAGCTTCTATTCCGAATTTGGCTAACTCTTTTCTCCCAGCCTCCAATCGGTCTGATTCTTTGAGTTTCAGGGTATCAAGCCCCCAGAATATTCCCTCCCTTTTGACTCCGGCAGAAGTAGCAAAGAGGGTAGTAGCGAGGTCTGGGAGATGTAGGAATGTTTCAGAGATATGAGATTGGAATAATTTGTCTTTATTATAGATTAAACGAACGCCTTTCGCCTCGAAAAAGGTTTCTATCCCCATATATTTATAAATATTTTCCACGATAGCATCACCCTGCCAGCTACCCTTTTGCAATCCTGGAAAGAACAAGTTTCCCTCTTCATTAAAAGCGAGTATTTCGTACCAGTAGGAAGCAGCCGTCCAATCCGATTCAATGGTAATTTCTTTGGATTTGTATTTTTGAGGAAGGACAGTGATGGTATTATCAACTATGGTGTGTTTCACTCCAAAATACTCCATCATCTTTAAAGTCATCTTGATATAAGGCGACGACACAGGGAGGTTAGTCATGGTTAATTCGATACCCTTATCCAGCATTGGGACAATCATCAACAAAGAACTGATAAACTGACTGCTGACCGAGGCATCCATATTTACCTTGCCGCCTTTCAATGTGCCACCAATAATCTCTAACGGCGGGAATCCTTCGTTGTCAAGATAGTTTATTTCAGCACCCAATTGTCTTAGCGCATCCACTAAAGGAGCGATAGGTCTTTCGTGCATCCTATCGCTACCCGCAAGAAACCATTTGCCTGAGATGTATGCCAAATAGGTAGTAAGAAACCGATAAGGAGTTCCTCCATCACCCACATTGAAAGTGGTTTCTTTACCCATCTTTATTTTCTCCAGTATTTCTTTCAAGATAGCAGTATCATTGGCTTCGGAAAGGTTATTTATCTTGAATTTCCTTTTGCATAAGGATTGAATTATCAAAGCCCGATTGCTGATACTCTTCGATGCAGGTAGTTCTATTGCGCCCTCCATGTTCTTCCCGATTTTCTCTACTGTTATTATTTTCATTTAGTTTATAAGTTCGTGTTGTATTAGTATATATTCTTTCAAGGCGACTTCAATGGTATCTTTCTGAATACTAATAATAAGAGGCGATTGCCCAATTCCTGTTAAGATAGGAATGCTGATATTCCCTCGATGTATTTTCTTATCCTGACTCATCAATTCCATCAGTACAGGGACATCTTCATTTGTAATTGGATAAGGTTTCCCGAAGAGAGTAATGATGCCTTTTTGGATAAGGTGCATATCGCTTGAATTTAGTTTCCCAATTTGGTGTGCAAGGAATGCTTCAATAATTATTCCGGTAGCAATTGCCTCTCCGTGGGTGATTTGGTTTTCATCATGCTTCATCGAATAGCTTTCTAAAGCATGTCCGATGGTATGTCCAAAGTTCAAGACATGTCTTTTGCCTTTATCCAAGCGATCTTCATTAACTATTCCTTGTTTGATTCTAATAGAATGATAGATGAGATCAGTCATATCTTCTTCCGCAGGATTCTTAATCCGAATCAAACTTTCCCAGTAACCTTTATCTGCTATTAATCCATGCTTCAAGAGTTCTGCAAAGCCACTCATAACTTGTCTTTTATTTAAAGTCTTCAAGAATGGAGGATATAGATAAATACCCATCGGTTGGGCAAAGAGCCCAATCATGTTTTTGATGCTGTTAAAATCAACTCCTGTCTTTCCACCAATGCTTGCATCTGCCATAGCGGTAAGGGTTGTGGGGATATTGATGAAGTGCACTCCTCGTTTATAAGTCGCAGCTACAAATCCTCCAATATCATTAATTACGCCTCCACCAAGATTAAAAAACAGAGAAGTATTATCCGCATGATTTGCCGTTAAATGTTCCCAAATCTTAATACAGGTTTCGATGGTCTTATTTTGTTCGCCACTATCAATTTTAATGATGGTTGCTCTCCTTAATGTTTGTATTTGTTCCAATAAAACAGGAAGACAATGGAGATACGTATTTTCATCCACCAGAATAAAGAATTTCGTATCGAGATAGTTGGATGATTCCACCAGATAATTCAATTCAACTAATGGATGGCAATCCTTTTCCAACATCACGGCTTCTGTTTGCAATGTCATTGATTATTTCTTACTTCAACATCCACTTTCTTATTCATCACCTCGGCTTGCTGGGTGATGGATTCTTGATGAATCAATTCAAACAACTTCTTCACAAACCCTTTATCTAATTGCTTTTCCAAGCCTGTCTGCATTCTGCTTTGAACAATTTCATCCCAGCGTTCGGCTTGCAGAATGGTAATGTTATTCTCCTTTTTATATTGCCCGATTGCCTTTGCTATATCCATTCGTTTGGCAATCAAATCCAGCATATCGAAGTCTAATTTATCCATCTTCTCCCTTAATCCTTCAATCATTCGGAGGGTTAAAATATCATCTATCGAATGACTTCTGCAAATCAAATCCCCTAATAGCTCTCCGAGTTGCGAAGGTGTTATCTGTTGTTTGGCATCGCTCAAGGCTTGGTCGGGATGGATATGCGATTCTATCATTAATCCATCATAGTTCAAGTCCATCGCTATCTGCGAAACAGCAAGTAACAACTCTCGCTTGCCGCAGATATGACTCGGATCGCAAAGCAAAGGTATATCTCGCATTCTACGCTTCAATTCAATAGGTATTTCCCAGTTGGGGCGGTTGCGGTAGATAGTCTTTTCATAACTCGAGAAGCCCCGATGAATGGCAGCAATATGTTTAATCCCTGCCTTCCCAATTCGTTCGATAGCTCCTATCCATAATTCTAAATCAGGGTTGACAGGATTCTTAATCATGACCGGAACATCCACCCCATGCAGACTATCTGCTATCTCCTGCACAGTAAAGGGATTCACCGTTGTTCTTGCGCCTATCCAAAGAACATCTATTCCAGCTTTTAAGGCAGCTTCCACATGTTTGGAATTCGATACTTCGACCGTAACAGGGATGCCTGTAACGACACTCGCTTGCTTCAGCCATTGCAAGCCAATATCTCCAATGCCTTGGAACGAATTAGGGCGGGTACGAGGCTTCCAAATGCCGGCACGAATAAGGTTTACGGGATGCTTAGCCAGTTCAATGGCGGTCTGCATTACTTGCTCCTCGCTCTCTGCTCCGCAAGGACCGGAGACAAGGAAAGGACGCGTTACGGGGTAGCCTAATATGGTCTTTGATTCGTTGTTCAAAACGTGTGTTATTTAAGGATGCAAAAATAGTAAATTAAAGAGTATTGGATAATAGTAGTCTTTATTTCTCTACCATCACTAATGGGCTTGCATCCTGAAAGGTTTTTCTCCTTTCAGATTTCTATGGATTAAACAAATTTATTTGAATATATTTTTTGATACGGTCTGTTGTCTCTGACACAAGCAAAGATTCGATGAATGATTTTGTTTCTAATAGCGTTTAAGATTGACATTTTATTTTT
>CAIMUP010000093.1 GCA_903844645.1 uncultured Bacteroidota bacterium | reverse complement strand
AATAAAACTTTTTTAATTTCGCCCAACAAAGCAGACTTAACACCCTCCCTATAAATTTTTCAATGATGGATAAAGAAAATACCAGTGCCTCGACTAAAATTCCTAAGATATTAATCCCCTTGGTGTGGCTGATTGCCGGTATCGGTATCTCTATTTGGCTGTATCTTACTTACTTCTTGGTTTTTAAATTTCAGACGAATAAAAGCCTGCCTTTCGACCTGATTTATTGCATTGTTCGGAACATCACGTTTCTCATTATTTCTATTTCCGGCATCTATTTACTTTCGAGGGCATCGCTTACGCGGGCTTCTTTTTATTTCGCGTTGTTCATCTCCATTTATTCACAACGCGATGGGTTGTTTTGGTTGATAAAAAGCGAATCGCTGCCCGATTTTTGGATGCACTTATTCAATATCGAATTCGTCGCCTCCATCGTGTTGCTTATTAAGTGTTTGCAGGAGTTCCCGACACATCTTTCATCCAACAAAATCCTTAAAGTGCATTATATAAACAAACGATTTCACTTCCTGATAGCCCCGACTTTGTGGCTCTTGAAAGGAAATAGAATTTGGTTTGTATTTTTCCCGTTAGGTCTCACAATAAAATACTTCGACAACAATGTCATCATCCAAATCTACACCCTGCTGATTCTTTGCCTAAGCCTTTTTTACATTCGTGTGCAACACAAAAGCTGCAATGCGGCACAGGCTAAGAAATTGTATTGGATAATATGGGCTTTATTATGTTTTATTTTCGTGGCATTCTTTAATATTTTCGTGGCATTGGATTTATATGATTTATCCACGTCGCCATATCTTCCGTTCATCAAATTCATCATAGAAATGTTGCAACATTTCTCGCTTATCTTTGCCGTGATCATGACGATTTTTTTCTCTGATTTGTTAGATTCGGCGTTGATCCTTCGGGCTACGATTCTGTATGGATTCTTATTTTTCATCATCACACTTTTATTCGGGATGGGCGAACATTTTATTATTCACAATATTTCTCATTATTTTCATTTCAACGATTCGTACCTCCTTTCGGGCTTTGCCGGATTCACAGGCATGTTGATTCATCCTATAAAAGAAAAGATGGAGCATTATATTAAGCGAATTACGACCCGGCAATCGTAGAAAACCGGAATTAATTAAGATATTTACCATTATTAGCCATTCATCCCCTCCATAAAAATCCACGATAAGGGCATTTTAGAGGGGGCGTTGCGAATTCGATACCTCAAAACCGATCAAAACAGGGTTAATATCCCTCATTCCAAAAACCATGAAGCGAGAATTAAGCTGTTTAAAGGCTCAAATAATCGTTTTTAGAAATGAGTGGCACTATTGTCATACTTTATCTTCATAGAATAATGTTCGGTCGTTGATTCGTTTTCCTACTACAATCTGATAAAATGACGAGACAATCCGGTAAAGTGATGTTGTAAGGTTACAGCATGATGTTGTAAGGTTACAACGTGATGTTGTAAGGTTACCGTGTGATGTTGTAAGGTTACAGTGTGATGTTGTAAGGTTACAGCGTGATGTTGTAAGGTTACAACATCACTTTAGTAGATTGCAGCGTTTTTGGAATAGATTTCTCCATTAAATTATCATCTACAAATACAATTTATCAGTATTCTATCAACTGAAAAGGCGATTGTTCGGCTACTCAACGACCATTTTCCCATTGGTAACCCGTTTCTGATTTTCTATCATCTCATAAAATACCTATTCGAGTTGTCAAATTCAAAGCATCAACTATCAAAAACTAATCTTTACTTCCGCAGCGACATCGGTCTTGGCATTTCCATAAATCATATCCAAGCCTGTACCGAATGCTATCATATTTGGATAGTATGTTTGGGCATATCGCAGCCAGATATTAATGCCGTGCATCAGATGATATTGCATCATCAAATAACAGCGAGTTCCCTGCCCATAGAAGGAAGGAACGGAGAAGGAATTTGGGAGATCATCTTCGTAGCAATACATTCGTGTGTAATAAGAATCGCCATCGAATAATGCATAACTAAGGGAGAAGGATAGCTTCGACTTCGGCAGTTTAAAGACAACATCCTGCGAAATAAGATAACCGAATGATGGTATAATATTAACTTCATCACCTCTTGCGAACTGTGACATCTCAACTCTTGAGGCAACTCTTAAAGTTGTTGAAACTTTGTAATGAGCAGTCCACCTGAAATCATCATACATCCTTTTCACAAGAGGAATTATTGGGAAGTAATAACCTGATTGTACCTGGCATAATGTTTTCTTGTAACGAATAGCCAGTTGCAATTTCTTGTTTGGAGTGCATGAAATATGAGTAAGAAATTCGCTTCCGACGGAGGGAGCAGGAATCAGATATTTAAGCCAGGGAAAAGAAAACTCATCATAATATGCAGAGATTACAAGGTTCTTCGTAAGGTTGGATGAAATACCAATGTAGATGCCCTCCTCGTTGTTCGTGCCGCTACTTTCGGCAAAACCGTTGCTCTGCAAAGCCTGATAGTCCTTCTGATATTTACGATGAAGAATGGAAATAGAGGTCCGCGAATCCACACTAATCAAGATACCGTTGAGAGATGCAATACCGCCATTCCCGCTGCGTGCAAGCTCTCCAAAGAAATTATAATTCTTAAACGAATAAGAATAATCAAGGCTATAATTATTGTTTGTTTTACCGGTAAATTCAAATTGATTGTAGAGCTTGTAGTTCTTAATAAAATCAGCATCGAACTTGGTATGATAAGAAGTTATGCCAATATTTAATTTATCAACATTGTATGCCAGATGCCCGCCGTATAGGGCTTCTCCGATGATATGTTTATTCTTTAATTCGTTATAAGTCCTATGATAACCACTTGTACCAAGCGATGAGAACGCAGAAGCTTCTTGTGTTAAAGTATCCACGGAAGTTGCATTACCATCCAATTTATGATAAGAATAAAAAGGCGTGAATTCAAAGTGATGAAAGGCGATAGTAGCCACGATACCCCGCATAAAAGCATTCTCGTTAATGGCGGTATTAGGCAATAATTCTCGGCTCATTTTCTTGATGGATAAAACATCTCCGGTCTTGCTAAAAGTCAAGCCGGAGGATAGGCAAAGCCCTTGCCCAAAGCCTAACTGATAGTCGCCAACAGCAAGGGTTTTGACGATACCTTTGCTCCGATAAAACAAATAAGCTGAATTAAAATCAAAGCCATGTTTAAATGGTTCGCCAGCGTCCTTCTCTCCAGTAAAACCAAAGGTAATTTGATCAGAGAAAGTGTAACGGTACTTCATCAATATCTTATACGGACTACCAAGAAATTTTTTGCTTGAATCTAATTGCCCTTGCGTGATGGGAAGGGTATAACCGATACTCGGTTCAAGAATTTTTCTGCCAAGGGCGTAGTATTCATGTTTTCCTTTTGTAAAAATATTCTTTAAAGAAATTGGAACTTGATTACCATTCCCAACCACCGTGATATAAGGAAGAATAAGAAGTATTGTTTCGAGATTAAAGCCATCTATGCTCTGCAATTCGTACACCTCTATCAGCTTTCCCAATTGCTTGATGTGGTTGAGAAGTGCCATGATCTGAACTTCATTCAATAAACCCAATTCTTGCAATTCTTCCCTACTGGCAGTATTGATATTTAAAGGATGGTCTATGTAATGATTCAAGTGATCTATCAGCGTGGAATAATCAATAGGGTTATCCGTTTGGCTACCTATGGTTTCTAATTTATCTTGAATAAAATAATCATCAACGAGCGGCAGAGTATCTTGTGCAACGATCAATTCAGAGGCAAGAAACAAAGCAACAAAACAAGAGGTAATAAGTAAATAACCGTAACGAGTAATCATCCTTATTTACTTGAAAATATAAGTAAGGGAAATAGCAGGAGATCCGCCCAATTGCTGATAAATGGTCTCGCTAAAGTCTAATTTAAAAGTCTTTAAATCCAACCCGAAACCAAATGCATCAGAAACAGGATTCGTAGATATTCCACAACGAAGATAAAATTGTTTGACAGCATGATATTCCACACCTGCCTTGAAGTTTGCTTCTTGATAAATATCCTTTTCTGTCTCTAAACTACAGATTACTTTATCCGAAAAAGTATAAGCCAAACCTACTTTCAAAATAGAAGGAATCCGTTCATCATAAGTAGTTGCCATCTTAGCTCTTGTAGGATTATACAGATGTGCGGCAAGAACCAATTCAGGGATAACTTTTACTTGTAATCCGGCTTCGGCTGCCAATACATTTCTACTGCCATAACCACCGCCGATAAAGGTATTCAGATAGTCTAATTGCATGCCGAAAGAGAAAACTTCTCCATACGATTTGGCATAACAAAGCCCTACTTTATTTTCATTGTAAAGACTATATCCGAAGCCTGTGTAGGATAAACCAAAGACACCGACATTCTTGACAGGAACAACGACTCCAAAAGCCTTCAATGCCAGTTCTGGCAAGAGGAAACGATTCTCGTAATAAACTCCTGTTGTTATTTCTTTGAGGCTGGCAATACCTGCTTGATTTTGCCATAAAGACCACACATCTTTATAGGTCAGCGAGGCATTGGCAACAGCAGCCGAACGTGCCCCAACAGGCATATTGTCGTTGCCGGAAACAGACCAATGAAACAGTAAACAAAACCCTAACGCTAACACAAGAGAATGACAATTCATCCTCCGTGCTTTTGGTTTTTATTTACCAGAATTGGTGGTGCTATTCACCATGAATTTAAAAGAAGTATTCTTAATATCTTCGTTGCCTGCAATCACTTTATTCTTCAGCTTTTCTTTGAAGGCAATGACTTTGTTTTGCACATCTTTATCTCCTGTTCCGATGATTTGAACGGCAAGGATACCTGCATTGGTCGCACCATTCAATGCGACAGTAGCCACGGGTATTCCGCTTGGCATTTGGAGCATGGAGAGTACCGAATCCCAGCCATCAATAGAGTTGGAGGATTTGATAGGTACTGCGATAATTGGGAGGGGCGTAAGTGCCGCAATAACTCCTGCCAAATGTGCCGCACCGCCAGCTCCGGCAATGATTGTTTTCAGTCCGCGGTCCGCTGCTTCCATGGCATACGACACGGCTTCGTGCGGGGTGCGATGGGCGGAGATGACATTGATTTCAAAAGGTATCTCGAATTGTTCGAGAATGGCGGCAGCTTCGGACATTAGTTTAAAGTCGGACTGGCTGCCCATAATTATTCCTACAAGTGGCTTCATATATTTATTTATTAGGGGGCAAAACTAAGAATCAATTAGGAATTACATCTTCACCACCTTCCTCACGACCTTCTCGTTATCCATAAGCACCTCGAGGAAGTAGATACCTTGGGGCAGTGAGCTTATGTTTAAGGTTTCGAGTTTAAGGTTTAAGGTATGTGTGGGCAGCATCTTTTCTCCCAGCATATCATAAAGATTAATAGTGCATGATTTTATGTTAGTAGCGGGGAGTGAGATGGTGAGGACTTTGCTGGCGGGGTTGGGGAAGATGGAAATGGAATTATTGTTTACATCAACTTCATTTATTTTGGTTATCAAGGAAACCTTTCTAATCCTATTACCTAGTTCTTCTGAAAAAAATAAGTTGCCTGCTGCATCCAATGCAAGTCCTGCTGGTGCCTTTATCTCGGCTGTAGTAGCCAATATGTTGTCACCATTATAACCTGCTATACCAGTTCCTGCAATAGTTGAAATAAGACCTGTTGAGCTGCTTACTTTTCGAACTCTATGATTATTTCTATCTGCGATATAAACATTACCTGCAAAATCAACAACAACACCCCAAGAATAATATAATGAAGCCGTTGTGGCGGGTATATTATCCCCATTATAACCTATTATTCCATTCCCAGCAACAGTTGTAATGATATTGGTCGTAACATTTACTTTTCTTACATTATGATTTCCCCATGTTGCAATATATACATTCTGCATTGAATCTATTCCAATACCTAAACACATGCCTAAATTTGCTGAAGTTGCTGGAATACTATCTGCTGTACTTATTCCGCCACCTGCAAATGCACTGATAATTCCTGTTGATGCGGTAACCTTTCGAACCCTTCCATAAACTGCGTCTGTGATATAAACATTCCCTGCTGTATCAATAACAATCCCTTCAGGTTGACCTAAAGTTGCATGTATTGCAAGAGAATCGTCACCACTATTCCCTTGAATGAAATGCCTTCCGGCTAAAATTGTAACAAGCCCTGTATTAACATTAATTTTTCGTACAATTCTACCAACTGGTTCCACATAATAAATATTTCCTAACCTATCCAATGCAACTGCTGAAGGACAGTCATTATCAACTGAATCACCAGGAATACTATCAGATGTATAATTTGATCCACCACCTGCAATTGTAAAAACCAATCCTGTTGTAGCATCAACTTTTTTAATTCTCGTGCTACCATAATCAGCATAATAAATATTACCGGATGGATCAACAGCAATTCCGGTAACTTGACTCATTCCTGTTGAAGTGGCAGAAATTGAATCAGTATAGAGTGGCAAAGAAGTACCATTCCCGACTACAGTTGTAATAATTTGAGCTCTCGCCATCAAGCCCATCAAACCAAACACGATTAACATTATTGTAATTTTTTTCATTCTATTAGTATTAATTAGACTTATTTTTATCGCAGCAAAACTACTAATATTATCTGGAATGCCAAAATGCACTCCTATTAATAAGGTCAATTTTCAGGTTTTCTGTCGGGAAAACGTCGGATTATAAGGGGAAAAGGGCTTCGGGAGAACGCCGGATGGCATAATACAAATGTATTTCCCCTCCCGACGTTCTCCCGATGGCATTATACAAATGTATTTCCCCTCCCGACGTTCTCCCGATGGCATAATACAAATGTATTTCCCCTCCGGACGTTCTCCCGATGGCATAATACAAAAGTTTTTAGCCTCCCGCCGTTCTCCCGATGGCATTATACAAAAATTTTTAGCCTCCCGATGAACGGCGGATGGCATTATACAAAATTAAAGCCTTGACGACCTTTTAGGAGTCTTTTGCTGCTTTATTTTGTGCCTAAGACCCAAAAGGTGATCCTTTCCAACCTCCTTTCAGATTTCTATGGATTAAACAAATTTATTTGAATATATTTTTTGATACGGTCTGTTGTCTCTGACACAAGCAAAGATTCGATGAATGATTTTGTTTCTAATAGCGTTTAAGATTGACATTTTATTTTT
>CAIMUP010000092.1 GCA_903844645.1 uncultured Bacteroidota bacterium | reverse complement strand
GGCTTGTAATAATACCCCTCGATATAAGCCAGCGAACACAGCTTCGACAAGTTCCGATACCCCACCTCATTCTTCGCCAAAATCAACTGATGATAGATATTTTTCTCCTCCAATTCCTCTCTCTTCGTCTTATCATGCCGACTCCCATGCGCCAGATAAAACTCACAACCCACGACCGGCAACACCCCCTTCTTCTTAGCCTCCGCAACAAACTTAGGCACCCCAAACATATTCCCATGATCCGTAATAGCCACAGCTTTTCCGCCATCATTCTTAACAGCATAAATCAATTTATCAATCGGAGCAGCCCCGTCTAACAACGAGTATTGAGTATGAACATGAAGGTGCGTAAATTCAGGCATAATATCTTTATTAATGCCGCAAAAATACAAAACATTTCGGGCGTAATGAGGAGCATAATTATCATCGTCGTGTTGCAGCAGCCATAAAAAGGCTGCTATCACACGACGATGAAAGAAAGAATAAATCGTAAATCCCCAAGTCCCGTTAGGGACGAAATCATAATAGGGAATTTATTTACATGCCATCCCTGAACCCCAGAGGGGTGACATATTGGTAGCAAATCAAATCCACCCACAACGCTCAAAACACCGTAGGAGCATCATAATAAATCAATTAGCCGATATGCAGTTACTAAAATGAATATTAAAACAATTAGGGAGTTCAAGTTCATCGCATAAATCATTAAATTCAAGTTCCTCCGCCGAAAGATTTGTCATCGCATCATCCAAGTCAACCAACTCCTGAATATCCAAAGCATAGCTGCTATTCTCCCGCTCCCTGACAAACAATTGCAAATCAAAATTCCCTTCCTCGGTATCAATGATATAATAAGACATCGCACCATTAGAGCAACCCATACTAATACCCGCACTGCCCGAAATATAACTCATAGTCCCCTTAATCCGATAGCTCATCACCCATTCCATCATCTCCATAGCACCCCTTTCCTGATCCTTCACCATAACACTATTGTTAATTTTCAAGAACACCTTTTCAGCAACCTCCTTAGCCATTCCCAAATCTCTGAACCCCTCTAAAATAAAGCCGCTTCTATCTATTTCAAAACAAAGTAAGTACATGATAAATTAAATATCCTTTACCATCATCATCCGTTTATTGCACCTCCAAAAAGGTCGGTATCATAAAAGGATGAAAGAAAAAACTTATTTTTTATTACGTTTCGTGCTATTGACTTTCGGAAGCCCGATAGTCCTCAAAACCTCATTAGCTTTAGCAAGTTTTTCAGGAAACAAATCTTCCCCTTTATACTTCTCCAATGATTTATCAATGATCACTATTGGAGTTTTTCGCTTGTTCAATTCTTTTATTGTCATAGTGCAAAATTACTAATTTTTTCTAACAACAGCAAAACCCTCATACTCCACATTCAATTCAAACTCCTCCCATCCATCTTTCTTTTGTCCATAAATAAGGAAATCTTTTTTCACTTCATCATAATATTTTGTGATTCCCATTCTGTATAAACGAGTCCTCGAAAGGGTGCTGCCAGTAGCATATACCATAGCTTCTGGATACTTATCCGTGAACGCATATACCGAAGAAACCACTGTTGCCAAAACCTTATCAGCATCATTATTATTTGAAATTACTTTATCATTTATCTTCCCTGTCCTTTTGTCTTTATCACCAAATGCAAGGTTATAAAAACCATTCAGGTTGGTTTCGGTAAAGACTATAAGTTTAGGAATAATTCCTTTGGGTCCCTCACTTTCAAACTCGAATACAGTTAATCCCTTTTCAGCTCTTAACTGATATTTCGGTTGTTTCATGCGCCGCAAAAATACAAAACTTATAACTATGATTATTCTCGAACACCCTTTCAGCAACCTCTTCAGCCATTCCCAAATCCCTGAACCCCTCTAAAATAAAGCCGCTTCTATCTATTTCAAAACAAATCAGGTACATGATAAATTCAATTATTGTCCAAAGTGATTATTTTATTTTGCGCCGAATAATTTTTGATACCATTTAATATTTTTAACTCTGATAATCTCTTGTTCTTTTATTTTGATGATATTTTGAAGCTCGCTGATTTTCTTTTCATGACTTTTGTTTTGAGCTTGAGTTGAAGAAAGATTGTCATTTACTTTTGACAATTCAAGTCGCAAATCATTAGATTTTTTTTCTGAAATATCCTTTGACTTTTCAAGTTCTTTAATCTTATCAAATAGTAGTTTTAGTGAAATATTTTGTTCATTGAGTTTCTTACTTTGTGATTCATTTTCCAATTGTAAATTGTTACACTCATCACGTACTTCTTCAATTTCAATTTTTCTCTTGTCAGATTCTTCAATCAAACTATTTACAATCCTTTTGTTGCTTAATAATCTTGAATAGACTGCAATTAAATATCTTTTGAAAAGTTCTGTTTCAATATCATTTCGGAATTTTATTGCCGTAATAAAATTTGTAAAGGCGGATTCAAAGTCATTATCTAAGAGTGCTTCTCTTGATTTTTTATAATAAAAATCAGCTTTCCCTTCATTTAATTGTTGAACAATTAAAGTCCCAGGTGTTTCATTTTTTGCAAACTCGATGACACTTTTATTAGCATTAATTGCTTCTCTTCGAATAATTGATTTTAGATGTAAGCCATTAATAGACATACATCGACTAAGAGCAACATATACCTGTCCATCTGTAAACGCAGCACCCAAATCCGCAAAAACTTTTTCAAATGTTAAACCTTGACTTTTATGGACTGTTATAGCCCAAGAAAGCCGTAAAGGATATTGTGTAAAAGTCCCTTTAATAACTTCCTCAACTTTTTTCTTTTCTTTATTCCAACTATATTCAATATGCTCCCAAGTTGCCTTTTCGATTGGCACCTTTGTGCCATCTGAAAATTCTACAACAATAACTGTTTTTGAAAGAGATTTTATTTTCCCGATTTTTCCATTGAAGTATTTTCTCCCAATGTCATTTTTTAAAAGCATAATTTGTGCACCCTCTTTAAGTTTTAATTCCAAATCTGTAGGAAGAACTGGTTGACCATCTTTAGTAGGAAATACTCCTTTTAATTCCCCTGAATAAATAACTAACTCGCTTTGAAGTTCATCCAGTTTAGTTTTATTTGTTTGGTCAACTTGAGTATTATGAGTTGATAGTATTATATAGTTATCAACTTCCTTAGGGTTGTATAAAGGATTAAACCTTGCGCTTAAAAGTTTAAGGTCAGAATCTAAAACTTGATTAACTCGAACTCTGTTTAGTAAGTCAATATAATCCTGTTCTTTTTGTCTATAAATTTTCTTCAATTCAAAATGCAAATAATTTTTTTGAATAATAAGAGATTTCATAACATTAGAACTAAAGAAAAATCTATCTTTATAAAACTGACTTAGAATTTGCCATTCATCATTTTTTGCAATTGGTGAAAGTTGAAATGGATCTCCAATTAAAATAATCTGAACACCCCCAAACGGAATTAATGGCTTCTTTCTAAATACTCTCAGAATTCTATCAATAGTATCTAATGTATCGCACCTAACCATAGATACTTCGTCAATGATAAGTAATTCCAGTCCTTCAATTATACTTCTCTTTTCAACACTATATCTGAAGGTTGAATAAATTGTTGAATCATCATTATCTCCAATATCTTTGCTTGTTCTTAGTCGCTTATCATTAGGAACAAAAGGACCAAAAGGAATTTGAAAAAATGAACTAATCGTTACACCACATGCGTTAATAGCCGCAACGCCAGTTGGAGCAACAACAATAGTGTTTTTGTCAGTAACTGATTTTATATATTTGAGGAAAGTTGTTTTTCCCGTCCCAGCTTTTCCTGTTAGAAAAATTAGTTTGTCGGTACTGCTAACAAAATCTGCAGCTTGATTAAACTCCTCGTTTGTTTCGTCTAATTCTATGTTGTCAATTATTGTTGGCATTCCTCTCAGTTAATTTTCAACGAAGCCATGCTGCAATACTTGATTTAACTTCAAAGAATTTATCTATTCTCTCCAAGGTATCCCCAGGTAGACTTGGTTTCAATTGCGCTTTGAACTTATTCCCTATTCCTATCGTTCCTGACTTTACTAATGGGTGAAACTTTCGAGATACTTCATAAATAAAATTATTTTCAAATGAAATTGTTTTATCTCCGAATAAATTTAAATCATCTATTTTCTCAGCATCAGGGAATGAAATTGTTCCTCCAGTATGTACTATTGAATGTCTTAATTGCCACAAAACTTTTAAACGTTTGCAATCTTCATTGGAATAAAACTGATGATCAAGTTTGAAAGCATTAAAGTAGGCATTAACTTTATCAGGATCATGCCAACCTTTCAAATTGTCAGCTACAACGAGACCTATTGAAGAAGTCCCGATATTTCTAAATGCAGAAAGACGCTCCAAATCAACTTTTATTTCAGAGTTATTATCCTTAGAAATTTTATCTAATAATGTCTTTACTTTAAATTTATTTAAATAAACAGTCAAATCAAACATCCCAGCAAAAAGGTAACGCTGAAAGGTTTCAAAGTGTCCCATAATTGTAGGTAAAACCGCTAAAGATAAATGTTGCAAACTATCAAGGCTGTTTTTTGTATAAGTTTGCCCTTGGTTTTTCGGGAAACTTCTAACACATAAATCAATAGCACTTTTAGCCTCTATAGTATGTTTTAGAAAAGCTGTTGCTGGCGAACTCAAATAGTCCTGATGACTTACATGTGACCCAGTTGGTTCGCAAAGATATTCATGAAATTCTTTTTTAGGTCTTCCTGCTGGCATGGTTATTCATTGCTGTTTTCAATATTTCAATTCCCCTTCATTCCTATTATTATTAAGTTTCATCTTTTCCCGTGCAGCCTTAAAGATAACATTAAATTCTTCATTGTCCTTCTTTTGCTTTGCAAGATTGCGTTCTCTCGCTTCAGGAGACAAGGAAGCAAGATAATTCTGTTCAGCCTCCACCGCCAATTGTATCGTAAGACATTTTTTAACTCGCATCATATCACTATATCTTAATCCCAACATCCACAGCTTTCAAATATTAAATTATAGCTTTTGCATTTCGGACACAAATTACCATGTATCTTGAATTTCAAATCACCCCAATGATGATAGTCTATGCCATCATTAATTATGTGCATGTTCGGTCCGTTATATATTTTATAAGTCGGTTTATCTTTTAATAAATCTTCTTTAATGACATCACTAAAAAAATCTACTGTCACAATCTCATTCGTTTCAGTATTCAAAGCAGGCACAGCACAATAAGTAAGATGATTGCTCATTCCTCCTCCTAAATATATTTTAGCAGCTTTGTAACCGCAATTCTCACACACAGGTAAAATTATACTTCCCATATTTTATATTTTTTCGCCTGCCAAAATTACACAAATAAAAACAAATGAGATTATCCCTATTGATTCATCATCTATAAAAACATCAAGCATCCCGACCCATTCGGGAGAGCTTTGCCACAATTCCACCTCATTCTTTCCTACCAATATCCTGCCCCTACAGGGCAAAACAAAAACCATAATCTGTGGTAATCCTAGAAATCTGTGGTAAAAAATCATACCTTTTCATATAAATCATCGTCATCTGCGTTCCCATTCCCACCCATACGGAGTTCCCATTCCCACCCAAAACCTCCCAAAACTCCATTTCATCCAATCTTCATAAAACCCCCTAAATCACCTTTAAGATACGCTTATATATATCACAATATCATACACTTATCCCCCGCCAGTACGCGGTTGAAAATCGTGCAACCGAGCGCATAACCGAACATCGCAAGCCCATAACCGATACTCGCAAGCGCAAAACCAAACATCGCAAGCACATATCCAATCCTCGCAACTTCAATTCCTTTTCCCTCACCAACCCTCTTCGTCCAATCCTCTTGTCTCCCATGCGCCAGATAAAACTCACATCCCACAACAGGCAACACACCCTTCTTCTTAGCCTCCGCAACAAACTTAGGCACGCCAAACATATTACCATGATCAGTAATAGCGACCGCTTTTCCGCCATCATTCTTGACGGCATAAATCAATTTATCAATAGGCGCAGCCCCATCCAAAAGGGAATACTGCGTATGTACATGGAGGTGCGTAAATTCAGGCATATTATCTTTATTAATGCCGCAAAAATACTAAAATTAATCGGCGTAATGTGGAGTGTATTTATCATCCTTTTATTGCACCGCCCGAAAAGGTCAGTATCATAAAAGAAGGAAAGAAAAAACCGTCAAGATTAGAACCATATACTTGGAAAATTAAACCAATCACTGAATAGCCATCTTATTCCGTAAAGTTGGTAAAGGTTTTTCCATCGTATCGGAATAAGTCGGCATATTCGGTGCCTATCCAAATATTTCCTGCCTTATCTTCTTTAATGCTACATATTGCATCATGACTCAAGCCATCTTTCATCGTGAATTTGGCAAAGGTTTTTCCATCATATCGCCACAGCCCGCCATAATATTTTTCTTCAATATTTCCCCTGCTTTCACCGATCCATAGATTACCTGATTTATCTACCGTCATGGCGGAAATTATATGATTGTTGATGCCTGCTTTCTCTGTAATATTGCTACAAGTTTTTCCATCAAAAAGGCATATTCCCTGATGTCTGGTTGCGAATAAAAGCCCCCCTGTTTTATGTTCTAGAATAGAGCGAATCCATCCATCGCCATTGGGTTTGAAACGGGTGAGTGATCTTCCATCGTATCGGCAAACACCTTCCATCCCGGGTGGCATTCCAGAGGCAAACCAAACGACTCCATTTTTATCCTCTATGATGCAATCCACCAATTTAAGATGAAGTCTTTCATTATTGATGATGTTGTAATCATCCAAAAAACGAGTAAAGATTTTGCCATCATAACAATAAACACCATCGCCAGTGCCAAACCAAATTATGCCACTTTTATCTTGCAACATACTCCAGACGGTGGTAGGTTTGGAGGATTTATTATTAAAATAATCGTCATAGCCGCTAGCATGTAAAAAATTCCCGATGATAGGAACATCAACAAAGTTTTTCCCGTCATAGCGACAAAGACCGTCACTTGTACCAAACCATAAATACCCTGTTTTATCCTCCAATATGCAATTAACATTTGTACTACACAACCCATCTTTCGTAGTAAATTGCGTAAAAAGTTTTCCATCATAGCGATAAATTCCCCATGGGCTGGCAAACCAAAGATTGCCGGCTTTGTCTTGCAACATTAAACTAATAGACTCATAAACTTCTGCGATTTGAGGCTTCATGATTTTTGGATGCCCCACAACGATGATTGCTGAATCTTTTAATATTACCTTAGGTTGCGATTTATTTTGACCATTGCAAGAGGTAATAAAAAGCAGTACTAATAACAGCGTCTGGATTTGCATTTGATAATTGTTTTTCTTCATCCCGCAAAACTACATAATCTTTCATTCACACCAAGTATCCTGAATAATTTTTCCATTTGGGATAAGGACAGATTCCCCATTTTTGGGCTAATAAAATCCCCTTCCCCAAGAATTCTACACCTAAAATACCCTCAAATCCAAAAAGTGAACCGTCAAATCGGAAAAGTGAACCGTCAAATCGGAAAAGTGAACCGTCAAATCGGAAAAGTGAACCACCAAATCGGAAAAGTGAACCGCCAAATCCCAAAAGTGAACCGTCAAATCCCAAAAGTGAACCGTCAAATCCAAAAAGTGAACCGCCAAATCCAAAAAGTGAACCGTCAAATCCCATTTCGCACCCACCGAATCTTTATTTAATCATTTATAAATCTCTAATAAACCTTTTCCCCTACAATTCGTCTGTATGTTTTTATCTATATTTGCCGCTCTGTAAAATCAAATTAACTCAAATGGAATATCCCCTCACCTCAATAAACCCCAATGCCAAAATTGGCAGCAATGTTACCATAGATCCCTTCGTTACCATCCACGAAAACGTCGTCATCGACGATGGAACCTGGATCGGTTCGAGCGTTACCATCATGCCCGGCGCAAGGATCGGGAAGAATGTCAGGATATTCCCCGGTGCAGTCATTTCCGCCATTCCCCAAGACCTGAAATTCATCGGCGAAGATACCATAACCGAGATCGGCGACAACACTACCATCCGCGAATTCGTAACAATAAATCGGGGCACTGCCGCCCTTGGAAAAACAGTTGTCGGGAGCGATTGTTTGCTGATGGCTTATGTACATATTGCACACGATTGCGTGGTCGGGAATCATTGCATCCTCGCGAATAATGTCACCCTTGCCGGGCATGTTACGATAGAGGATTATGCGATCCTCGAGGGCTTGGTGGCGGTGCAGCAATTCATGCGGATTGGGGCGCATTCATTCGTGGCGGGGAGTTCGTTGGTGCGCAAGAATGTTCCGCCTTATGTGCGAGCTGCGAAAGAACCTTTGTCGTATATCGGAATAAATTCTGTGGGCTTGAAACGACGCGGATTCAGCGAAGAAAAGATTAACGAGATACAGGATATTTACCGTATCATCTTCCAGAAGGGTTATCGTAATTCGTTTGCCATAGAATTAATAGAAAAAGAGATGCCCGCGACTCCTGTTCGCGACGAAATAATTACTTTCATCCGTAGTTCCGACAAGGGAATTATGAGAGGATATGTCAATGAAGATAAACCTGAATAACATCGGGAAGCGTTACCATCTCGACTGGATATTCCGAAACTTAAACTTTGAATTCCGCACCAATGAACCATGCGTGATCATTGGTCCGAATGGTTCCGGCAAGTCAACTTTATTACAGATCGTTTCCGGCTTGGTGATACCTAATGAAGGCACGATTCTTTATTCCATTAATGATAAGATTATCCCAGTAGAAAATATCTTCAGACACTTCACGATTGCGACTCCTTACTTAGATTTGATAGAAGATTTTACGCTGGCAGAGATTATAGAATTCCATTTTAAATTCAAGAAGCATTTGAATGGCTTGAACAACGATTCGATAGTAGAAATCATCGACCTCCACAAATCCAAGAACAAACAACTTAAATATTATTCATCCGGCATGAAGCAACGGGTGAAATTAGCGTTGGCGATTCTATCCGATACGCCGCTTTTATTGCTCGATGAACCGACATCCAACTTAGATAAAAGCGGTGTGGGATGGTATCAAAAATTAATAGAGAAGTATGCTATGAACCGACTCGTAATTGTTTGTTCCAATAATCAACAACAGGAGTTTGAATTCTGTAAAACAAAGATAGATATTGCCGATTTTAAGCAATAAACCGATTCCTTTTCCGGCAGAATATCGAATAAAATGGTTTACCATTGTTCCTTGCACGGGATACCGCCTACACACATGTTTTAGCCCTATCCCTTCCACGGGATACCGCCTACACACTTTTTTCAGCCTTGTAATTTAAAGGAAATAAGGCTAAAACACGCTTGTTATCAGTCGAAAAGAGAAACCGAGGCTCCTACCAAGGTCAAGACCTCTTGTTTCGGCGGAACTTCAAAACCATTTGCTTTTAATTGCATTTGGAACTCTTTGAAGAGGGGTAAATTCAATAAAACTTGCTCCTCTTCCTCCGATTTAAAGAAGGCAGTATGGATAAATGTCCGCCCGTCGGCACTCAAACAGGCGTTGTAATTAATGCCCTTGTTGTTCATTTTCTGCAATTCCGCCATCACCTTCCTGATGTTCGCCTGATTTTGATCCACGAAGCCCGCCGTCGTCGTGTAGGTTACTTTTACTATTTTCATTGGGAATAAAAACTTTTATTAATTAATAACGGGGCAAAATTAACAATAAAAGCGGTAACGGGTATCGGTTAATTCTTGGTTAAACTTATCGGAATAAGGCGGAATTCTTTGGCTGTTACCCGCGGAATAAGTAGTTTTGCGGCAAACAAAAAATAATATATCATGAAATATTTAATAACATTAGCAGTAATCGTAATGAGCATTACAACCCAAGCGGGTACACCCGGGAACGCCGCAATCCCTGAAAAATTCAAGGCTATTGACTTGAAAAACTTTGACACCAGCGCCAATCCGCGTAACGATTTTTATCAATACGTCAATGGCAACTGGCTGAAGAATAACCCCGTCCCTGCCTCCGAAAGTTCGTGGGGCAGCTTCAACGAACTGCGGGAAAAGAATATCAAGAACCTGCACATCGTCCTCGATGAAGCCGCCAAAGATTTGAAAGCTCCGCAAGGAACTAACAAGCAAAAGATAGGCGATTTCTACCGATCAGGAATGGATTCCGTGAAGCGCAATGCCGATGGTGCAGCCCCGCTGAAGGATGTGTTCGACCGCGTTGCAGGTATCAAAAACCTTGAAGACTTTATGACCGTAAATGCTTACTTGCATAGTGTCGGCGTACGTTCTTTGTTTCATTTTCATGTCGGGCAGGATGATAAGATCAGCACCGAAATGATAACTAATTTCAATCAAGGCGGACTCGGATTGCCGGATAGGGATTATTATCTTAACGACGACGATGCCTCGAAGACCATCCAGAACGAATACATGTCGCACCTTACCTTGATGTTTGTCCTTTTAGGCGATCAGAAGCAGGCATGTATTGATAACGCCGCGACCATCGTCAGGATAGAAACCGAACTCGCTAAAGCATCTCGCAAACGTGTGGAATTGCGCGACCCGGAATTAAATTATAATAAGAAATCCATTGCCGAATTAAAGGCTTTGATGCCGAATATCAACTGGGATAATTTCTTCCGCAATACCGGCATGAATGGATTATCCAGCGTCATCGTCGGGCAACCCGATTTCTTTACCAAAGTGAACGAAATGCTTACTTCCGTTTCTATCGCCGATTGGAAAACATACCTCCGCTGGAATATTATCAACACCTTTGCAGGTGAATTAAGCGATGCTTTTGTAAAGCAAGATTTCCATTTCTACGAAACCGTTCTTAACGGAACGAAGGAAATGAAACCCCTCTGGAAGCGTTGCCTGGGAGCTACCGATGGCGCAATGGGAGAAGCATTAGGACAATTGTATGTCGAGAAATTCTTCACCGCCGAATCGAAAAAGAGGGTCAACACGATGGTCGAAAACCTGATCGCTGCCTACAAAGAACGCATCAACAAATTAGATTGGATGAGTGCCGAAACAAAGATTAAAGCCATCGAAAAACTCAATATCGTGATGAAGAAACTCGCATACCCCGACAAATGGAGAGATTATTCTTCCTTAGATATTCGCAAAGATTCCTACGTTCAGAATGTGATGCGTACCCACACCTTCGAATTCAATCGCAACATAGGCAAACTTGGCAAGCCGGTGAATCGAGCCGAATGGGAAATGTCGCCTCCGACCGTTAATGCGTATTACAATCCTTCGATGAATGAAATCGTATTCCCAGCCGGTATTATGCAGACCCCTTTCTTCAATGCCGAAGCCGATGATGCCGTAAATTATGGCTGCATGGGAGCCGTGATAGGGCATGAATTAACCCATGGTTTCGATGACCAGGGAAGCCAATTCGATGCGAATGGAAACCTAAAAAACTGGTGGACTGACGATGATAAATCGAAGTTCAAAGCCAAGACCGAAGTCCTCCAAAAACAATTCGATGCCTTCGTCGCGATAGACGATGTCCATGTTAATGGCAAGCTCACCTTAGGCGAAAACATAGCCGATTTAGGCGGATTAACCATCGCGTATTACGCCTACCAAAAGGCTTGCAAAGACGGCACCGCGAAGAACGAAAAGATAGACGGATTCACCGGAGAACAACGCTTCTTTATATCCTGGACACAGGGCTGGAGAACCAACATGCGCCCCGAAGCATTGAAAAAATTAGTGAAGACAAACCCCCATTCGCCAGGGAATTTCAGAGTCATAGGACCCCTCTCCAACATGCCCGAATTCTTCCAGGCATTCGGCATTAAGCAAGGCGACAAAATGTTCCGCCCCGAAACCGAAAGAGCCATCATTTGGTAATTCATTTTATTAATAAGTATTAGACGGAAAGGGCATCCAGCAATGGATGCCTTTTTTTTTGGATTTAAGGTAGATTTCAAATTCCTGTTAGTGCCTACTACCGCAACCGTCAAATCCTGACCCATGACCAGTATGGGGATTGGACAGACTGGAAGCCATTTACCCCGACAAAATAAGCATTCCGAACAAAAAAAGGGAATGAATACCTGGACTTTTTCATGAAAACCATTTTGCAAGACTGTATCTCCTGTCTACAGTACTGTAAAACGGGTCTACAGTATTGTAAAATGGGTCTACAGTACTGTACCAGGTGTCTACAGTATTGTACCAAGTGTCAACAGTATTGTACCACGTTTCTACAGTATTGTACCACGTTTCTACAGTATTGTACCTCGGGTTTACAGTATTGTAGCACGTTTCTACAGTATTGTACCACGTGTTTACAGTATTGTAGCTGCTCTTTACATGACTGTAGACAAAGTTTAGATACTTGCAGACGTTTTTTTCAGGTTTATTTTATGGTTTTTGGGGGAGATGTTATTCCAAATATTATTAGTTTTGCCACGACAAAAAAAATAAAGGAAATATGAATTAAAAAAGAGACAAAAATAAAATATAGGCGTTTAGCAATCCTGCTATTAAAATCGACCAAATTTAAAGAGATATAGGATTAAGCAAAAACGCTCACGTCAGGCGTGAGCATTTGTTTAACT
>CAIMUP010000091.1 GCA_903844645.1 uncultured Bacteroidota bacterium | reverse complement strand
GGTAAAAAAGTAAAACACCTCGGTAAAAAAGTAAAACACCTTGGTAAAAAAGTAAAAAGACGAGGTAAAAAAGCAAAAAGACGAAGTGTTTTGTTTTGATGACGATCTGTTTCTTGGAAATGACTTGATAATGTGTGTAATAGTCGTTTAATGGATTCCGAATGACGAGCCTTTTTCTGGAATTGACTCCTCTTTTTCTTAAAAAGAAGGGTAAAAAACCGGAAAAGAAACGTGTTTTCGGGAAGATGAACCGTAAAAAGGAGAAGAATGGGTATCGAACCCAATCAACTTATTCAACCGAACGACCCCTTCCCAACCATGCGATTAAATTATAACTAAAGTCATATTGTAATGCGTGGAAAAGGGCTGTAATTTTGCATCCGTGATCACAAAACATGAACAGGGAAGCCGAAAACTGAACAGAGTAGGCGCAAAAAAGTTAAAACGGGAACTACGCCGTAAGTTGTTCGCACAGAAGTTTTATGAAAGCGAATGGGAAAATAAAAGAATTAAATAAATTAATAATTAAAAAATTAAAAGTATGAAAAGTATTATCGTAAGTATCGCAATCGCTCTGATGAGCCTCGTAACAATCCAAGTTTCTAACGCTACGGTTAGAACAGTTTATAACAGTTTGAACACGCCCGGGCAGTATAACAGCCTGAATAGTGCCCTTAACGCATCGAATGTCGGGGATACTATTTACCTTACCCCGTCTCCGATTTCTTATGGCGACGCTTCTATTACCCATGCCGTAACAATCCTTGGCGGCGGGTATAACAATCCTGCTACGCATGATAATCTGACTTCTATAGTCGGGAATTTGAACTTGAATAACACGAGTAACAACTCTGTTTTCTCGGGCTTGCAAATCGCCAATGTGGTTTTCGCATTCTTTGGCAGCCAGTCGAACAATATTACCATCAGTTTGTGTAACATTACCGGTATTTGTTCTATCACTGGCAGTGGAACGATTGTACAAAACTGTATTATCGCCGATTTAAGGATAGATTGGGTCGCGGCTAATAGTGTTTATGCTTCTGCTATGATAGGACAGATGAGTAATATCGCGGTACGGAATAATTTTATTACGGGGAATGTATCCGGCGTGGCATTATTGTCTAATAATTACTTCTATCATAATATTATTGAAGGGCATATCAATACCATTACCAACTGTACCTTTAATGACAACATCTTTTTCTATTCTGATCTCGCGAATTCCGCAGCTTCTTCCTTCTTAGTCTTTAATAATAATGGAGTATATGGACCTACCGCAACCAATGATCTTGCATATATGAGTGCTGGCACTAATATAGGTAGTAATAATGTTTCCTCCACGAGTCCTTCCATCTTTAATAACAATGTATCGAGTGCACAAACGTATTCCGGCTTGTTAAATTCGGATTGGCAGGTAGCAAATGGAGCATTAGAACAAGGAACAGCTACCGATGGAACAGATATGGGTATTTATGGCGGCAACTTTCCGTTTCCTTATTACCAAGGATTCCCTACTAATCAGAACTTCACCGGAACCACGCAGCTGCCACAAATGGTTTATATGAATATCCCCAATCCAAGCGTAGGACTGAACCAACCGCTGCTGAATGTAGAATTCAAAGCCCGCCAACAGAAGTAGTTTTGGTTTAAATAAGAACAAAGAACATGAAAAAGATACTAACATCTTTAGGGTTTCTTGTATTTATATTCTTGAGCACTACTGTCCTTTCACAAACATTAGTGCGCGGCGAATATTTTTACGATTCCGACCCGGGTTTAGGCAATGGCATAGCTATTAACTTCACTTCCGCCGATTCTGTGGACATAACTATAGGGAATATTCCTACAACGGGTTTAATTTCGGGTTATCATCATCTGTTTATCCGTGCCAAGAACAATATAGGGCGATGGGGAATGTATTTAGGACGACAAATCTATATTCAGCCTGCACAATCCATCCTTTCTAATCAAGTAATCAGCGGTGAATATTTCTTCGACACTGACCCGGGTGTTGGACATGGTACAGCAATTACTTTCAGCTCTCTTGATTCGGTGGATGTAACGACTAATTATCCTACTACTGGATTAATAGCAGGATATCATCATCTCTTCATCCGAGTGAAAAGTACCTTGGGTAATTGGAGTATGTATAAAGGCAAGGAAGTCTATATTCTGCCTTCGGTGAATATTAATCCGGTACAAGTAGTAAAGGCAGAATATTTCTTTGATATAGATCCGGGATTAGGTAATGGGATAGCTATTAATTTCAGTGCTCTTGACTCGGTAGATATTTCATCAAATTGTGTTACTACAGGTTTAATTCCCGGGTATCATCATCTCTTTATAAGAACAAAGAATACCCTTGGAAAATGGAGCATGTATGCGGGAAAACAAGTTTATATCCACCCCCTCACGACCGTTGCTACACAAGTGGTTAGTGCAGAGTTCTTCTATGATAGCGATCCGGGTATTGGAAATGGATTTGCGGTATCTCCGGCTTTTGCTACATTAGATTCTGTTGATGTTACCAGGAACTATTCACAGGTTTTGCCCACAGGAACACATAATTTGTATATCCGTGCAAAGGATAATTTAGGACAATGGAGTATGTATAAAGGAAAGTCTTTCCTCATCTGCAACTTCATCCCTAATGTTTCTTTTACTACGAGTACTGTAAATAACAATATCTGTTTAGGGCAACAAGAAACCTTCACTGATGCAAGCACAAATACCGGTCCGACACCAAAGTTCTATTGGGATTACAACAACGATGGAATCATTGACGATAGTGGTGCTGTAGTACAACATCCTTACCCATTAGCTGGGCATTATACCGTTACGGAATATGTTACTTCATCTTCAGGGTGTAGTAGTTCTTCTTCAATAACCATCACGGTTAATTCATTGCCAACACCTATGATTATTCCCAGCGGACCCACGACTTTTTGCTTTGGAAGTTCTGTTTATCTTGATGCGGGCAGTTATGCTTCATATCATTGGAATAACGGCGCAACCACGGAAACTATTAGTGTCAATGCTGCTGGTACTTATTTCGTTACGGTTACCACATCTGTTGGATGTACGGGAGTAACTTCTATCCAGATTAGCGTTAGTACTTCCTTGAATTTGAACATTCATTCTATAGGTTCTGCCACATTTTGTCAGGGCGGTATGGTAACTCTCAATACAGATAGTTATACTTCATACATTTGGAATACCGGAGCGACTACTCAATCCATTTCTACATCTACGGGAGGGATTTATTCCGTTACTGTTACTGATGTTAATAATTGTTCTGCAAGCGCATCGCAATTGGTTACGGTCAATCCAAATCCTGCTCCGGTGATAACTCCAAACGGTCCTACGACCTTTTGTCAAGGAGGATCGGTGATACTTAATGTTGGAGCTTATTCATCATATCATTGGAGTACGAATGAAACCACCCCAACAATTTCTGCAACGATGAATAGCATCTATTCTGTTACCGTAACTGATGTGAATGGATGCACGGGAACAGCATCAATTATGATTACGATCAATCCGTCTGCTATCCCCATTCCTGTGATTACTCCAAGCGGAGCCACCACATTCTGTCAAGGGGGATCGGTTGTTCTTGATGCCGGAAGTTTCGTTACCTATTATTGGAGTAACGGAGCTACCACTTCATCCATTACGGCTACCGTAAACGGAATTTATTCAGTTACTGTTACCAATATCAGTGGATGTTCTGGCACTACCTCTCAATTGGTAACGGTGCATGAAAACCCTATACCAACCATCACCTCCATAAGACCTACGACATTCTGCCAAGGTGATTCTACAATTCTCACTACAGGAATTTATTCGGCATACCTTTGGAATAGCAATGCTGCCACTACGCAATCCATTACGGTTACTGCTGCCGGAACTTATTCCGTCATCATAACTAATGGCTTTGGATGCACAGGAATGGCTTCACAACTAATTACCGTTAATCCTAATCCTATCCCTGTCATTACGCCTAATAGTCCCGTTACGATATGCCAAGGCGGAGCTGTTACCTTCAATGCCGGTAGTTATAGTGCTTACGATTGGAGTTCTAATGCCTCGCCTACTAACACCCAAATTATTACCGGTACTACTGCTGGATTTTATTCTGTTATTGTAACCAATAGCAATGGATGCAGAGGAATAGGTACTGCCATATTAATTGTGAACCCTGCACCTACACCTGTTATTACTGGTCCGGGTGGTACTTGCAATCATACTACGATAACTTTATCCACGGGTAGTTATAATTCCTTTCATTGGAGTACGGGAGCGGTGACACAATCCATCACGACGAATACGGCAGGGACTTATACTGTAACCGTTACGAATCCGAATGGCTGCACGGGAACGGCATCCCAAACGGTTCTTAATTTAGCCTTCCAAAATCCTGTTATTATCGGACCTGTTTCGGCATGTAGCGGCAGTTCAGTCGTGCTGGGAGTAACGAGTACCTATCCGACTTATAACTGGAGCAATGGTGCTACGACAGCTACTATTTCGGTGATAGCTACCGGCACTTATACCGTTACGGTGGCAAATGGAAATTGCAACGGCAGCACCCATTTGTCGGTTACTATTTTAGCCTCTCCTGTTCCGAATATTACTGCAACCAACCTAAGCACTTATTGCCAGGGAACGGTTACTTCGACCCTCACTGTGGGGCTTAATTCGGCTTATCATTGGAGTTCGGGAGCGATATCGCAATCCATCACTGTTCCGGCAAATTCACCGGGAACCTATTCGGTAACCGTAACCAGCAGCAATGGATGTACAGGTTCCAAATCCATTATTTTAAGCACAGCATGTACGATGCCTACGGGGTTCTCTACTACTACGATTGCTGCCACCTCTGCTGTGGCGAACTGGGTGCAACCGGCTTGCGAATACGGATATACCATCCGCGTAAGCAAGCACTTGCAAAATAGTTGGACGCCGCATACGATTGCCCCTACTACCCATTTCTCCTTCTCGGGATTGACTCATAACACGGCGTACGATTGGCAAATTCAAACTAATTGCAATACCTCAGGTTCATCGAATTCCGGGTTCAGTGGCTCGCAACAATTCACTACCACGGCAAGGTTGGAGGATGGCGAAACGGATGCCCCAGACCTCGCCTTCACGGTCTATCCGAATCCGGCGGAAGGGGTCTCAACGGTTGCTTTTAATACAGATAAAGAAGAAGTGTTTGTAATTGGGTTGATGGATGTTACCGGGAGGAGCGTATTACGATACGCTCTTACCTCGGTAGCTGGCGAAAATCATTTTCAACTGAATCTCTCTGGCATTGCTCATGGAATTTATACAGTGATGCTACAATCTGGCGATGCGGTGATGCAACGAAAAGTCGCCGTTCAATAATTAATAAAATTCAGCGATAAATAGGACACGGATAGCCGCAGATGAGGCGAATCCGTGTCCTCATTTTATCGAATCGGTTGCCCAACCTGAGGTATTTGCCTATTATATAGAGCATCCGTTCACGTAGTCAGAACCTTCGGAACGTCTTCCAGAACCTTCGGAACATCTTCCAGAACCTCTGGAACATCTTCCAGAACCATCGGAACACGTTCCAGAACCTCTGGAACATCTTCCAGAACTCTCGGAACATCTTCCAGAACCTTCGGAACATCTTCCAGAACCTTCGGAACATCTTCCAGAACCTTCGGAACATCTTCCATAACTCCCGGAACGTCTTCCAGAACTCTCGGAACGTCTTCCAGAACCTTCAGAGTATGTTCTAGAACCTTCAGAGTATGTTCTAATAGGAAGAAATTAGGAGGATTGGGCAGGAATTGTGTTAAAGTATCCTGTTTTTTGGGTATTTGTAAAAAATTCGACATAAATGATTGAAATCTTACAGTCAAAAAAAGCACCATTTTAGACGGGGAAAGGAAGATTTTTGTCTTTTTATGATAGAAAAATTTGGCAGTGTCCGAAAAAAGTCCTATCTTTGCAGCCGAATTATTACAACAAAACACATTTTATTAATGAAAAACACAAATTTCTTACAAAACAAAAACTTAGTATTCCTTGCATTTCTTTTTATGATATTTTTATCTGAATTGAATGCTCAAAATGTCGGTATCGGAGCATCCTCCTTTACCCCGAATGCCTCCGCAATGTTAGAAGTCAAATCGAATGGTAACAAAGGATTGTTGATTCCGAATGTAACCTATGCACAACGAATTGCGATGAGTCCGTTGCCACAAGCTGCGCAAGGATTATTGGTATTTCAGAGTGATACTTCTGGTTCTATTTCTGCCGGATATTACTTCAACACAAGTACGACGACGACCCCCAGTTGGCAATTAATTTCTGGCTCGGGATGGTTGCAAACGGGCAACAGCGGAACGAATCCTTCCACTACTTTTATTGGTACTACCGATGCTGCGGATTTGTCATTCCGTACCAATAATGTCAGTAGGTTGCTGCTGAAAGTGAATGGCAGTATTTGGTTGAATGGAATTAATAACAACACCTTTGTCGGGAATAATTCCGGGGGGGGCGAATTCTACCGGGCAAAACAATGCCTTCTACGGTTTTAATTCGGGGTATTCTAATACAAGCGGCGGCCCGAATGCCTTCTTTGGCTATTCTTCGGGGTATTATAATACCACTGGACAGATGAACGCTTTCCTGGGAAAAGATGCCGGGTATAACAATTCATCGGGGAGCTACAATTCCTTTGTGGGTGAGGGTTCTGGGCAGGGCAACACTACCGGAAATTCGAATACGATGATGGGTCTTTATACCGGCTTGAATTTAGGTTCGGGATGCAGCAACAGTGCTTTTGGTTCGCAAGCCGGTTTGTATAATCATGCTTTTTACAATTCCTTTTTTGGGAATGCTGCGGGGTTGAATACGAGCACCGGAAATCAAAATAGTTTCTTTGGAAATAGTGCCGGGTATTATAATACCACCGGCTTTGGAAATACCTATGTGGGAGCAAATGCTGATGGACCTACGAGTGGCGATTTATACAATGCTACCGCCATCGGGGCGAATACCCAGGATACGCAGAGCAACAGTTTGATTCTTGGAAATGTTGCCAATGTGGGCATCGGGAATACAGCTCCGAATGCGGCGTTGCAGGTTACGAATGGCGATATTTATGTGGATACTATTTCGAAAGGAATTATCCTGAAAGCCGATGACGGAACTTGTTGGAGAATCACGGTGGATTCGACGGGGGCTATGTGGACCGAAAATATTGCTTGCCCATAAATATAAATATACTATTACTTAATGAAAGAGCGGCGCAGCGAGTGCCGCTTTTTTTTTGATCCAAAGTTGCGCTTCGGTATGTTCGCTTATTGATGGAGATTTTGGAGAGAAAAGCGACCCGTTTCTCATGTTCCATTCAAACCTTAAACCCATTATGGCGCGTCCCCTGCTGCCTCCCACCAAAAGTCCCTACCAAAGGCAGCAGCGGTCGGGCTGTTCGGGGGTTCCGTTGCCGCCACCCCCACCAAGTCCCTACCAAATGTCGTCAACCAAGCCCCTACCATCCCTCGCGCTGTGATACCCAATAGTCCCCCAAACCCACCAAGCATCCTGACAGGCAATCGTCCTTTCGCGATTTCTTGTCAGGTTGCACCGAATAAAATCAGCAACCTCACGGGAACTTTGCACCTGTCAGGATGTTTGGACATTAAAACCTCCTTTTTAGCTGTAAAAGAACATTTGGAGGCAAACGGAATTCCGCGGAGCTCCAAAAGTCAATATTTAGAGGTAAACGGAATTCCGTTTGCCTCCAAAAGTC
>CAIMUP010000090.1 GCA_903844645.1 uncultured Bacteroidota bacterium | reverse complement strand
TGTTGGTTTGATAAAATTAGAATCGTGTTTTATAAAAATATTTTAATGCTGACAAGCTGAAAATGCAGATTTATCAATGGTTTTGTAACCTTATGAAGGATTAAGAGTATAGGGATAAAATCAAAAAATAAGGCAAAAAATCAAAATTCCAAAGTCTATGAATAATAACAAAACGACTATAAAATTCAATTATACCGATTCTCCCTACGCATCGGATAATTTTATCCTGAATGATGAATAACATGATGAATTGCTTCATCCTATTTCAAATAAATTCCTACATTTGCAAGAAGTAAAAAACCCAGATTTATCATGCTCCAAAAAACAACTAATCGCAATCTTAATTTCTTATGTTATCTTCTTAGTATGACCCTTACTTTATCGGCTTGTAACCCTAAGATAGGGGCTAAAAATAAGACAACTAAACATCAAGTGCCAGTTACCGGCATCATATATTTTACAAGTTCTTATTGTAACGGAGCACGCCCTACCGAAGATATTTTAAAGAAATACAATACCCCTAAAATCCTTCCGAATACCACGCTTCATCTTCGGGAAACAGGAGATAGTACGGCTACATATTTTTCGATAACAATCACTAAAGAAGGAAGATTCTCTACCAATATTCCTCCCGGTATTTATAATATTTATATGACCGGTAAATACGACGCAAATGCCCTGCCCGACTACGATTCAACCTGTAAGCAATGGCTCGAACAGCCCTTATTACAAGTAACAATTAAAGAAGGGAGTGCAACAAATCTGAATTTAGATTTACATTTGTTTTTTCATTGTAATCCCTGCCAGATACCGCGTTCATAAAGGTATGGACTTTTAATATACTTCGTGATTTTAGAAATAAATTTTTTAGAAAAGTTTTTTAATAAAGAAATTTTAACTAATATTGCACTTTCAAAAAAACAAACTAATCATGAGAATAAAAATTACTTTTGTAAGGACCTTCAAGTCCCCTAATCTAATGCCGCTTCATCATCAAATGGTGCTGAACCGAAGCCTTGCTCCCTTCATTGAAAGAGGAGGAGATGGTAAGATATTGTATGCTTATTCTACGCTCAAAGGTTCATCGAATGTGCAATCGGGAAACATTACTTTTTTGAATACCAAAGTCAATCTTATTCTATCAAGTAACAACGAAGAATTTTTGAAAGCCACGGTGGATAAGATGTTTGAAAAGCATGTAGTGAAAATAGGGAAAATGTTACTCATGCCGAAACAACAACAAGTTATCGAGATGCCTGTATATACCAGCGAAATGAAGTATGTTTGCCTCTCTCCATTCGTTATAATTGATTCAGGAAAAGAACCCGACAGAGCCGAAACAATTATTGATCCTACTACTCAAGAATTCTCGGATATGTTGTTTAATATCACCATGAAACGAATGAATGAAGCTGGTTTCACGGAAGAAGAATTAAAGAATTTTGAAACTTTTGAAGCTATTGCCGATGCCGAATATCTGAAAAAGATTGTTGAAAATAATAAACGATTCTCTAGATTTTATAGAAACCTTGACGGACAAACCATTATAGGATATTTATTGCCATTTACTTTGCATGCACACCCTAAAGTTCAGGAGTTTATTTGTGATACAGGCATCGGATTATATACTTTAGAAGGTTATGGAATGGTTGATGTTGTGGGAGATAAGCCAACTCCTGTTGCAATACCAAAATCTTCCAATGAAAACGAAAATCCTTTTGCCGGTCCCTCTGCCGATGAATTTTTCTCTTGAAAAAGTTCCTTTTAATTACTCTGATAATTCTTCTTATTGTTGTAACCCTTTTCTTCTCCTTGAGGAATGTGTTGTTGCACCATAAAATATCTTCAATAGAAAAGAATTACAGTGAAAACTTTCATGTAAATCTAAGTATTAATGAAGCAAGTTTCGCTGGAATCAATGCTATTATTGTTAAAAGAATAATAATTGTTCCGATTCACGAGGATACCCTGTTATCAATAGATTCGTTAGCGTGTAAGTTGAACCTTTTTAAACTTTTATTTGGGAAAACAAGAATTAATTCCTTAGGTATTTCTTCTGTAAACATCAATCTTTCAAAAGTGAAAGAGGAAGATAATTATTCATTCTTATTTCAGAAGAAAGATAAGGATACTATGAACAAAAAAGCATTGGATTACGCCGCTACTATTAATGATCTGTTAGGTAAAGTATTTAATAGTATTCCCGCTACTCTGAATCTTGAACATCTTACGATGAAGGTGCGGAGAGATAAAGATAATTTCGTGATGATGATTCCGAATTTAGTCATTAATAATGGGGAATTAAAAGCAGATACCATTCAATTAAAAGAAGGAAAGAAGAATATTTTTTGTGATTTGAAAGGTACTGTTTATCCTGATAACAAAACTATTTCCTTCGCCTTGAAAGCAAAAGATGCTACCAAGATTCATCTTGATTTTATAGAGAAATGGAAGCAACTGAAACTTGCTTTTCATTACTTTTATTTTGAAATAAGTAGGTTTAAGAATGCTTCTTTCGAGGGTAAGCTCGCCATGGATGATTTATTGCTCAATCACCCTAAACTAACCACTATGGATGCCACTATCGAACATGTTTCTTTCGATTTTAATATCAATGCCGGGACGAATGCCCTCACTTTGGATAGTTCATCTGCCATTAAACTTAATGCAATCACGATTCATCCTTATTTCTGCATGATTCATCACAAAGAAAATAAGGAATATAGTATTAAGATTCGTATTCCTGAAATAGAATCCAATAAGTTTTTTGCTTCATTGCCTAATGGTATGTTTGATAATACCAATCAAATTAAAGCAAAAGGAAATGTGGCGTTTAATCTTGACTTTTATTGTGATACAAAGCTGCCCGATAGTTTAAAATTTTCTTCTTCTTTCGATGCAAAACATTTTCAGATAACTTCCTTCGGCAAAACCAATTTTTCTAAGTTGAATGAATCGTTTGAATACACTCCTTATAGTTATGGTATTCCTCAACAACCTTTTATGGTAGGTGCCGAGAACCCTTTGTTTACGCCGCTGAACGATATTAGCCCTTATCTTAAAAGTGCAATTATCAATTCAGAAGATGGTTTGTTCTATTATCACAAAGGTTTTATCGAATCTGCCTTTGCGCAATCTATTTCTGCGAATATAAAGACCGGACAATTCACTCGTGGCGGTAGTACTTTGTCTATGCAGTTGGTGAAAAATGTTTTCCTTTCCAAAAATAAAACGATAGGCAGGAAAGTTGAAGAAGCTCTTATCGTTTGGCTTATTGAAAACAACAATCTTTGCAGCAAAGACCGTATGTATGAGGTTTACCTGAACATTATCGAATGGGGACCCGGCATCTATGGTATTGCGCAGGCAAGTAAATTTTATTTCAATAAGAAGCCTGCTAACCTAACCCTCTCCGAGAGTATTTTCTTGGCGAGTATTATCCCTTCGCCAAAGTGGTTTCGCTATGCTTTTGATACTGATGGAAATTTAAAAGAAGATCGCCGAGGATTCTTCAATGTGTTATCCGAAATTCTTTATAAGAAAGGAATCATAACCGAAGAACAACATGATTCCTTCCTGCCCGATGTAAAATTAACAGGTCCAGCAAAGCAACTAATAGCACCTAAAGACCAACTACCACAGTAATTCATCCAACGAAAAGTCCCGCAACTTCAACCCTTCTTCAAATGTGTTGAACCATTTAAAACTAATGCCCAAGCTATTAGGAATAATGCCCAAGCTTTTGCACCTAATGACCAACCCTTTAGACCTTTTGACTAACCCTTTGCACCCAATGACCAACCCTTTAGACCTTTTGAAAATCCCTTTATATCAAATGACTAACCCTTTACTCCTTTTGACTATCTACTTAGACCTTTTGACTAACTACTTGGACCTTTTGACCAACGTCTTGGACCTTTTTTTTGACATCTCTATTTCATAAATACATGTTTATAAGTGAATTATAAAAATCATAACTCGAAAAACACCAAAAAAGCAACATTCCCAGAAAGCACCATTTCTAACTATAAAAAGGGACATTATCTAAGTCAAAAAAAATAAAAATTACCCCTATCCCATACCCCTTTTTTAAAAATTAAAAATTAATAGTTTTGCCAACTTAGAACATCGCTAAAACGTTTCCAGAAATTTCATGACATCAGAAAAAATAAAAGTAATGTTAAATAATGATAAAACGGTAAATAGAACCTTATTTGTAATTGGTGTGTTCCTGATTACTTATACGGCATTGAGAGCCTATTTTATGTCTATTACTTTCGATGAAAGTGCAACCTACATTAACTATGTCAGAAAAGGTTTTATAGGTTTCAAGGATTATAATATACATGGAACCAATAACCACTTATTAAATACATGGTTGATGGAATTATTTATCAAGATATTTGGTCTTCATATCTTTACCTTACGGCTCCCAAATGTTTTATTTCATGCCCTCTATCTTATTTATTCCGCCAAGTTGGTTCGCAATTTATCTTCTAAAATGATGGTGGTAGGAGCCTTCCTTATTATAAATCTTAATCCATTCCTTTTAGATTTTTTTTCTATTGCCAGAGGTTGCGGAATATCCATGGGACTGATGATGGCAAGCCTCTATTATGCTTATAAATTCATTGAAGGAAAAGGCACATATATTTCCGCATTTATTTCTATAGTGTTGGCAACATTAGCAGTGTTCGCTCATTTTATTTTATTAAATTATCTTTTGATTCTATCTACCTTTTTGGTTCTTATTAATCTTTTAAATGTTATTAAAGATAATACTCTCTCTTTAAAACTGAAAGGTCCTGTTTTATTATGGAATTCAATCATCATTGGCTTTCCCTTGGTAACACTTTTTTATATAATTCCGACCATGCTTCATCTAAAGGAAAATGATTTAACGTATTTCGGTGTTAGTGGTAGTTTTTGGCATAATGTTGTTGACAAATTAAATATGCAAATGTTATCTGATTTTCCTTTTTTAGATTTTATGACAGTCATCTTTTCAGTTTTTACGGGGCTGGTTTTAATAGCATCCTTTTCAATGATTATCGAGTCATTAATAACAAAAAAATCTATTCTCAAGGATTCATTTATGTCATTTATATTTTATGTTATCCTTCTTTGTTTTGTTGCTAATTACCTTCAAAAGGAATTGATGAATATCTTATACCCTACCGGGAGATATGCTCTAAATTATTTCCCTATGTTTTCTCTTTTATTAATCTTTCTTTTTGAACGTCTCTATACTAATTTTGGAATACTGTTTAAAAGAATATTTGCAGGCATTGCGCTGTTCTTTGTTGTTAATTTCCTTACCGCAGTTAACTTTAAGCATACTCACGATTGGGATTCGGAAGCGGATACAAAGGACATGATTGAATATTTAAAGTTAAGCAAAAAACAAATTCCTCCTGAAAAATTTAATCTTAATATAGGAGTTAGTTTTCAATTATATACCGATATAGATTTTTATAAATGCTTTTACCATCTTGATTGGCTCAATGCCACCTGTATAGAATCTGCTTGGTATCCTTTAAATGATTATTTCTATATCGAAAGAAAGGATACCACTTTTCTTTCACATATAAAATATAAGATTCTTAAAGAATACCCGATAACTAATACCTTGTTAATTTCAAATGAAGAACAATGGAAAACTAAAGAACTATACCATGACAAAAATAACTTTGATAACCTTGAAAGAAATAACAGTCATCCGAGTATAACTATGCAAAATTCGTATAGTGGCAAATATAGTTCAAAGCTAACTGAAAAATGGGCATACAGCCCTGGTTTAGATTATGTCATTGATGATACCTTAATAAAATATAAAAATGTTTCGATAACAATTAAAGCAATGGTTTATACATCAAGCATACATTCAGATGCTATATTAATATTTTCTATTCAAGACGGGCAACAAATTAAAAACTACTTCAATGTAAATATTGAAGATTTCGTACGTAAGCCTAACGAATGGACTCCCGTTTATTTTACGGTCTTGCTTCCAAAAGATGCTAAGAAAGGAGAGCGAATTCTTTCCTATTTTTGGAATATTTGTCAACACGATGTTTACATTGATGATTTGGAATATAAGATAGTCGCCTATGAAAAATTAAACCTATTGAAGTAAATAAGTCTAATTTTGCCGCATTTATTTGAGATAAATTTCATGGAGGAGGAAAATATTTTAGAAATTAGATTCAAGCGAACAGCAAGAATATTTTGTATAGTATGTATTATCCTATTCGGCATAGGCTTGGCAAATTATTCATTGAATGAAGATTCTCGAGTTCGCGATTATACAGGCATTCAGAATGTTATTAACGGTGATGCTGCGGGGTATTATGTTTATTTGCCGGCATTCTTTATCTATCATTTTTCTCCTGAACGATTTCCTGATAAAACTCCTGAACATGGAGGAAATGGTTTTCATTATGAAAATAATAAAGTTCATAGCAAATATACATTTGGTCTTGCAATGGCTTATTCACCCTTCTTTTTAGGTGCTCATTGTATTGCAAAAGATAAAAGCGGCTACTCAAGGGATTACCATAGAGCTGTCAGGTTAGCCGCGGTCTTTTATTGTACATTGGGCTTATTGTTTTGCTTTTTATTCTTCTCAATATACGTAAATCAATTTGTAGCTCTAATCCTTTTAATTCCATTATTCTGCGGTACCAGCCTGATGTATTCTACCTTGAAGATACCAGCATTTTCTCACATTATTTCTTTTTGTTTAATAACTGGATTTGTGTATTGTGTCGCTATCTTTAAACGGAATCCCCGACATTGGTGTAAATGGTGTTTGCCGTTTTTATTCGGATTTATAATGTCGGTAAGAATTATCAACGGTATTGTAATTTTATTGATTCCATTCTGGGATTATACTAATCTAAAAGACCTTCTTACCTATTCCAAAAAGCTTTTTAAGGATTATAAATTCATCATTGCTTTTATCTGTTGTGTATTGCTTTTTCAAACCCCGCAGTTTCTTTATAATATCTATTTGCATGGAACTATTTGGTCAGAACCATACCCTGGCGAACACTTCACTAATATTGCGCATCCCCGTTTAAAAGTTGTTTTATTCGGTGCCGAAAATGGTCTTTACATTTATACCCCTTTATTTTTATTGTTCACCATTTGCAATTTATATTCCTTACAAGAAAAGTTTAGGAATGGGTTATTGATACTATTCTTTTTCTTTACAATAGGATTGATTTATGCATCTTGGTACACTCCCACGATGGGTATCTGTTGCTTTAGTCATAGAGTATTTACCGATTACATTGGATTATTCGCCTTCCCTTTTGTATGGACAATGGATTCTTTATTGAAGAATAAAAAGTATATCGTAATTATCATTACAGGAATTGTTGTGTATTTGTTTTGTTCATTAACATTACATATCTACGCATTTTACTGGTACTGTTATTATGGAAAAGGTTATTGGGATTACTTTTGGTTAATCAACGACTATTTTAATTTTCACCATTTAAAATCTCAATAATGAATAAAAGAATCATTCATAAATTATGCATCATTTGCATCCTCGTTTTCGGTATTATATTAATTAACAAAACCCTTCACGACGATACCTTGATTCGAGAGTATTCTGGAATCAGAAATGTGATCAATGCCGATGCTGCGGGCTACTATGTGTATTTACCCGCATTCTTTATTTATGATTTTAAAGCTGATGATTTCCCTGACAGCATCTCTCAAAATTGCGGCAACGGGTTTCAATTAGAGAACAATAAAGTAATCAGCAAATACCCGCTTGGTGTTGCTATGGCGTATTCGCCATTCTTTCTCGGTGCACATTTGGTAGCTAAGGATAAATCAGGATTCTCACGAGATTACCATCGTGCGGTCAGGATAGCAGCCGTTTTTTATTGCGTATTAGGTTTGTTGTTTAGTTTTCTGCTCTTTTCCGGATATGTCAATTCATTCATCGCTTTTATTTCGTTAATACCTCTTTACTTCGGAACCAATCTTATTTTTTATACACTAAAATCGCCTTGCTATTCCCACACCGTTTCTTTTTGTTTTATCGCTTGTTTTTTATACTGTATCCATATCTTCAAAAGAAACCCAAGCGACTGGTGTAAATGGCTTTTGCCAATCATGTTTGGTTTCATAATTTCTATCAGATTACTTAATGGAATGGTGGTTCTCTTACTGCCATTTTGGGATTATAAAAGTGTCAAAGACTCCATATCATTCTCCAAAAAAATCCTCTTCGATATTAAATACATGGCATACTTTCTCCTCATGATACTTGCCTTCTTAACCCCTCAATTTTTATACAATCAATATTTGCACGGCAGCATCTTTTCCCCAATGTATCCGGGAGAACATTTCACCAACCTTTCCAATCCCAAATGGATGCTCGTATTATTTGGTGCCTGCAACGGGCTATATATTTATACCCCATTATTTATCATCTTCACCCTATGCACACTCTTTCTCATTCAGCAAAAATTACAAAACGGATATATAATATTGTTTTATTTTATAGCAATCACCCTCATTTATGCGTCATGGTCTTCCCCCTCATTAGGTTGCGCTTTCAGCCATCGCGGCTTCCTCGATTATTTAACATTATTCGCATTCCCATTTGTAATAACCCTCAATTATTTTATCCAAAAAAAGAAATGGATGCTCTTTTTAATAACCGGAATATTCGTCTATATCTCTTGCAATATAACCATGGGGATTTACGACTTTTGGTGGTACTGCTTTTATGGAAAAGACGATTGGGATTACTTTTGGTTGATTAATGACTACTTCAATTTTCACCATTTAAAGGTGGATTAATGAAGCCCTCGAATAATCATCCCAAATCATATCTTTAATTTCCAAAATGACGACTCCAGACAGTTGTCGGAAGACTCCAGATGGTTGTCTGAAGACTCCAGACAGTTGTCGGAAGGTTCCAGACGGTTGTCGGAAGACTCCAGACGGTTGTCGGAAGATTCCAGACGGTTATCGAAAGACTCCAGATGATTGTCGGAAGATTCCAGACGGTTATCGGAAGACTCCAGACGGTTGTCGGAAGACCATATTTTGGAATCTTTTCGGTTAATAAATCTAAATTACCATTAATAAACCTAAATTTGCCCACCCTAAAACTCGGCAATATTCAAATTCATGCTTCTCCAATGCGATTAAAACAATTAGGCAGTTCAAAACTTTCGTTGCTTTTCGTGCTTCTTTTTATTTGGTCTGCCTTATTAATCAATAAGCAGTGGACTCCGCATGACCGCGTCATTTCCAACGACCTGAATTTCTATTATATCTACCTTCCAGCAACATTTATTTACCACGATCTCACCTTTAATTATGTCAATAATAAATTGCCAATAGAAGTTTTTCGCTCCTCCTGGACCTTGACCACGCCGAATAAACGCCACGTTTCGAAGATGTCCAGTGGATTTGCAATTATGCTCACACCTTTCTTTTTAATGGCACATTTTTATGAACTAATTACAAATGGACCAGCCAACGGATATACCGATACCTATTCTTTGTTTATTTGCCTTGCTACCTTTTTTTATTTGATGATAGGGCTTGTCTATCAACATAAAACTCTCTCCCATTTTTTCGATGAACGTACCACGTCCTTCACTATCGTTGGGCTTGGGCTGGCAACGAATATTTATTATTATTCCACCTACGCCTTCAGTAATCCACATGTTTTCAGTTTTTGTTTGTTTAGTATTTTCATCTGGAAAACCATCCAATGGCATCATAAAAGTACCCTTCGCGATTCCATTCTCCTTGGGCTTTTGCTTGGTTTAATAACTATTATGCGACCGAATAATGTCGTTATTGTCCTTTTTCCGCTACTTTTCGGGGTCTATAACCGAAGTTCTTTGATGGATAAAATGAAATTAATGACGCAAAACAAAATGAACATTCTGGTCGCAATCCTTGCTTTCGGGATAGGAATACTTCCGCAGCTAATTATTTGGAAAATCCAGACCGGACATTTCATTTATTACTCCTATCAAAAGGAACATTTCTATTTTAGCCATCCCCATGTTTTGGATGGATTTTTCAGCTTCCGAAATGGAATGTTTATTTATGCGCCGGTACTTTTGTTAGTTATACCCGGATTTATCTTCGTATGGAAAAAGGGACGACAATTCGCGATGGCTACCTCTTTCTTTTTTGTGATAAATGCTATCATTGTTTTTAGCTGGTGGTGCTGGTGGTATGGAGGTAGTTTCGGTATTAGAGCCATGATAGAATCTTATGCAATACTCGCCTTACCAATCGGTTGTTTTATTCAGGAATTCGGGAAAGCGAATAAATGGCGAAATTATGCAATCACCATTTTTATTGGTCTTTGTGTCGTTCTCAATCAATTCCAATGTTTACAAGAACAAACTTCTCTGTTACATTATTCGGATATGACTTTCAAAACTTATAAACTAATTTTTGGAAGACTTACCTGGCCCGCCGGATATGCCGAATCCTTGAATCATCCTGATATTGAAAAGGCATTTATGGGGGAACCTGAACGGAATTTTACGGCTACATTCCCATTTTTACAGGGTGGAAAATTCAAGAATGTTTCTTTCAAAGCAGCTAATGGGATGTTTGTTTCTGCAGATTTGGATGTCCAAAATAAATTAATTGCGGACAGGCGAAAACCCAATAATTGGGAAATTTTCAGAATGGATATGGAAGATTTTGGAACGTGTCATCTGCATTCCTGGAATAATAAATTCGTCTATGCCGACCCTTATGAACATCCACAATTAACGGCGAACAGAGACCAAGCCGGTAATTGGGAAACATTTTTTGTGGAGTCTTTTCCAAATAATAAATTCGCAATAAAAGCAGCGAGCAATAATAAATATATCAAACTCAACCAGCAAAATAATAACCTGCTTGAGGCAACTTCGGAGGTGGTTGGTGCAAACGAGTTATTTGAGATTATACCACAATAGGTGCAGCTCATTTTAGATAACAATTCTCAAGCTTTACTTTAAAGCATGACAAAAGCCTACGGTCAATTCAGAAAAATCTGCCTGTCCGAAGTTGGCATTGATGTATGCCCCAATAAAGAAATTGTTCCTTGGCTTTTTCTTGATATTAATAACATAATAATCCAAGCCCATCCGCGACGGTATCCATTTCTTCAGGAAAAAATCAACCTTATTACCTCGTTCATAAAGATTAAAAAACGTAGGATAAAAGGGTTTGTAAATATTGATGCCCTCCTCCACATCAATAGAGAAACGCCCTACCAAAAATTCAAACCCTATGAATGCAAAAACATTCGAGGCATTCCATTTGGAATGTTTGAGAAATGCTGTATCAGGGGCTTGGGTGATGTATTCGTAATAATGCTGATAATAACGATAGGCTATTCCTGCACGAACCTTTATCTGCTGGTTAAAAATAATTCCATAGGATAAAGCGGCGGTATAGACACCTTTCTTGGTGCTGCCCGTAGGACCATTTCTTCCACCGAATTCCTGAACGCCATTTCCCTCTCTTATCTGTAGAAAGGAATGCCTGGTATGGTCAATAGAAAATGAATCGGGGGAGTATAAATTATTCCCATAAGATTTATTGGTAAAGACTTGTGCTGCGAGGCTGAACATAGCACTATTCAGCCCATTGTTTGGCAATTGGATGTGTCCGTTAGAATTGTGAAGATAGGCAATACCAGCCCTTAAATTCATTGAATTGCTTGTATAAATATAACGATAACCTACTATCTGAAAGTTCCAGGTAAAGGGCGAACCAATCATCACATTGTCGTAGTTGTTTCGTGAGTTATAATGCTTAGTAAAGTAGGAACTGCCGATGCCAAATTTGAAATATGAGGTCTTGAAAGTATGCCTTGCCCATTTGAATTGAATGAATGGAGCGATACTTATTGCATTGCCGAATATATGTTCGTTGCCAAGATTAGTGGAGGAAAACGAAACACCAGTAGAAGGAAAATTATAGTATGAAACCCAATATTTATTTGCAGATTTATTAATGAAGCCAACATCTATGAAACAACTCGAAACCCCATTAGATAGGGGATATGGCATCTTGGTAGGAACGATCTTTCCAATCATAATAGCGGGTTCGATATAGACATTTGTAGGATGATTATTTATCGTATCTTGTGCCTTATAATCATGCGCCACAAACAGAAAAAGAAGAAGGGAAACGAAGCGATTCAGAGTCTTGATCATTAATTAAGAGTAGTAGTTGCAGCAGAAATTTATTGGTGCAAGATTAAGAAATTAATCATCAAATAATTTATCGGTTTCTTTTCCGTTACCCAACGAATTAATACTTTTGCGACTTTAAATTTATAAAATATGAACAAATTTCACATGGTTGACCTGCATGGTCAATACCACAAGATTAAAGAAGAAGTAGATACCGCGGTTGCTGGCGTGCTGGAGTCTTGTCAATTCATCAATGGTCCCGAAGTAAAGCTATTTCAGCAAGAATTAGAGCAATATCTTGGAGTCAAACATGTCATTCCTTGCGGCAATGGAACGGATGCGTTGCAGATAGCGATGATGGCTCTCAATTTTAAACCAGGGGATGAAGTTATTACTGCCGATTTCACTTATGCAGCTACTGCCGAGGTGATTGGTTTATTAAAATTGAAGCCTGTGTTGGTAGATGTTTACAAAGACAATTTCTCTATTAATCTTAATGCTATTGAAGCTGCCATAACCCCTAAGACAGTGGCTATTGTGCCTGTTCATCTCTTTGGACAATGTGTGGATATGGAGGGTGTAATGGATATTGCAAAGCGACATAATCTTGCCGTGATTGAGGATGTAGCACAGGCAATAGGTGCTGAATATACTTTCTCTGATTCTACTGTAATGAAAGCAGGAACAATAGGAACTATTGGCTGTACATCATTTTTTCCTTCAAAGAATCTCGGTGCTTACGGCGATGGCGGTGCATTATTTACTAACGATGATGAACTTGCAAAGAAGATTCGGATGATTGGTAACCATGGGCAAAGCGTTCAATATTACCACGATGAAATCGGTGTTAATTCACGCCTCGATAGCATACAAGCTGCCATCCTTCGTGTGAAGTTGCGCCATCTCAATGAATATGCTGTCGCAAGACAGAAGGTTGCTGCTTATTACGATCGTACTTTCAAGGAATATACCAGTATAATTACTCCTGAAGTGAGCAATTATTCTACCCACGTTTATCATCAATATACCTTGCAAATTCTTGATGTTGACCGCGATGAATTGCGCAAACATCTTGCTGCTAAAGGTATCCCTACGATGATATATTATCCGCTCCCGCTGCATGTGCAAAAGGCTTATCTTGATCCGAGATACAAAGATGGCGACTTCCCTGTTACCGAGCAGCTTTGCAAGACCGTTTTATCACTTCCTATTCACACCGAAATGGATGAAGAGCAATTAGATTATATCATCCATGCTGTCCTCGAATTTGTACAACCAAAGATATTAAATACAAATTAAATTAACAGCAATAATGTTAATTTTGCCCCCATGATTAGTACCAGTAAAATCAAAGAAGGGCTTTATTATTCTGTAGAGAATCTTTTTAGTAAACAAGAGAACGCCTCATTTCTTAGTAGAGATAATGAACAGGTGATTATGATGTTTCATTATTCAGCATCTGATTGCGGTATAATATTGCCTGATTCACAAATTTCTTATAATATTAAAATTAGTTTTAGCATAGATTATTTAAAGAACTTTTCTTTTTCCGAATCCTTCGATATTAACCGGTTCCCTGAAGCACAAGATCACGAAATATGTTGTACTACGCAAATGATTTTGCATGATATTATTAATTGTAAACTAACCGGAATGTTTCGGAATATGTTTATCGAAAGCAAGGCATTAGCACTTTTATTATGTTTTGAGAAGTGCAACACGATGAATCAACCCGATTGCGCCTCGTGTAAGTTCTTAAACAAGTCGATAGAGAAAGAAAAGATTTTAAAAGCAAAAGAAATCCTTTTAAATCGTCTGCAAAATCCTCCTACAATAGCCGAACTTTCTTTGCTGGTAGGCACTAATCAATGTTATCTTAAGAAAGGTTTTAAGGAGCTGTTCGGAATGACCGTTTACGATTATATTCAGGAGCAAAGGATGCTGAAAGCAAAGCTGTTATTAACTACTACCGATCTCTCCGTATCCCACGTGGCAGAGGAGATTGGCTACTCGAGCTTGAGTAATTTCAGCACTGCTTTTAAGAAGATAACCGGCATCTTTCCGAGCGATCTCCACAAGAATTAATATTCCGCTTTCGGTTAATTATATTCCGTTTTTAAGAATAATAGACCAACTCTTTTTACCGTATTTTGCAACCTTGAAAATCAGTATAACTTAACACATAAAATTAATGAAAAAAATTAGTGTAACCATCGCCTTTTTCGTCGTTCTCTATTCATTTTTATCCATCCGATGCGAAGCCCAAGACAGGGTGTTTGCGACGACCTATCAAACAAACGTATTGCCTTATGGCGCAAGGGATTTCGAGTTTTGGGCAACCTCTCGGAACGGGCATAAACCTAACTTCTATTTCGGCTTGGATAATCGCTTTGAATTTGAGATTGGGCTTGGGAAAAATGTGCAGACTTCCCTCTATTTCAACACCGATAACAACACTCAAGGAGACCCTTCGATGGCTACTGATGGGCTGACGAACGAAAAGGGAATCGGCATCAGCAATGAATGGAAGTGGAAGCTCTCGGACCCTGTTGCGAACACGGTCGGCGTGGCTTTGTACCATGAAATTGAGATAGAGCCTGACGAGTTCGAGTTTGAGTCCAAGATTATTATGGATAAAAAATTCGGTAAGAACTTGATCGCCCTCAATGCCGTCTATACATACCGCCTTTCGCTCGATGCTGCGAAGGGAAAAGTGTTCACTACCTGGGCGAGTCCTATCGAGTTTGACCTTGGTTATATGCACTATTTCAGTAAAGGTTTCGGGTTCGGGTTTGAGGCTAAGAACCTCAACGATATTAGTGATGCAAACGGCTGGGAAAACTCCATTATTTATGCCGGACCTTCCTTATATATCAACGGAAGTGGGTGGTTGATCAACATTAACTTCTTGCCGCAACTGCAGAACATTCATAAAACCGATACTGCGCCTGAAACCATGGTTTTAGATAACCATGAACGGTTTGAAACAAGGGTAGTTTTAAGTTTTAATTTATGAAAAAAGTATTGTTCATAGTAGGCATCATTTTTTTGAGCATCGTGGGGTGCAAACCTTCATTATATATCCCTAAAAATGAGCCTGATGGCAAAGAAAATGTGATCCCAATTGAGGAATTAAAGCAGGGCAGAAGCCTTTATGTACACCGATGCAGCGGTTGTCATAACCTCCATCTTCCGAATGAATATACGGCTGCCGAATGGAAGGTAAATTTGGACGATATGCAACACAAAGCCAAGATTAATGATGATCAAAAAGCGTTGATATTGCAGTTTCTTTTGCATTAAATACAGTTTTATAGGGAGAGTAGCTGTTTTCCGCGATTTTGTTACCTATTCCTTGTGAAAAGTATACTTGATAATGGGAATACGATACTTGATAATGGCAATAGGATACTGGATCAGAGCATAGTTATAGGCTCTCCGATTGCTAGTATTCAACATTCGCGTCATTCTATATTAAATAATGACGAAGGCATACACTTTTACCCGTCATCATATATGATAACGGACAATCGGGATAGTAATTATTGCTTTCACCATCGTAAATATGACCATCACGATACCTTCGGCGACATTTTCTATGGTGACGGCGATGATTTCATATGTAATAAGTGTCCTTACGATAACAATTATACGTTTTCATATATGATGACGGACGAAAGAGATAGTAAAAGCTATTATCACCATAGTGATAGCAGTTATTACCATAGTAATGGCAGTTATTACAATAGTTATTGCAGTTATTACAATAGTTATTGCAGTATTCATGATAGTAACAGTAGTTATTATAATAGCAATGGCAGTTATTTTAATAGCAATAGCAGTACTGTTTCGTTCGGGCAAATAGATTGTTTAAGAACGATGAATCTGCTTGTAAAAAGTAATGTATAATAGCAACATGCTCGCCATAATCGCGATAGGAACGACGGTAAAATAATAGATAGAGGCGTTTGTTCCGGCATCAATTATCCAACTATGAATTTGTTCTATCAGTAATTTTGCATTTAATGCTACAATAATTAATGCGCACAGCCACGACAGTATTTTTATTGGAAGACGAATCGCAAAAGTCCCCATTTTTTCTTTATCACTAACGAAATGAATGAGCGGAATGATGGTAAATCCTAATTGTAAACTCAAGATCACCTGGCTTAATATCAACAAACTGCCGATAGCTTTCTCTCCGATAAAAGTGATCGTAATTAATGCCGGAATGATGGCTAATAATCTGGTAATTAATCTCCGAATCCACGGCTTAATGTGTAGATTTAAGTAGCCTTCCATCACGATTTGCCCTGCCAATGTTCCGGTAATGGTAGAGCTTTGTCCGGCAACGATTAATGCGATCGCAAACACTACCGGAGCCACCTCGCTCCCTAATAATGGAGCTAAAAAACTATGAGCTTGGCTGATGTCTGCCACCTCGAACATGCCGTTTTTAAAGAACGTCGCCGCAGCAAGAATAAGTATCGCACAATTTACGAAGAATGCGAGGTTAAGAGCGATGAGAGAGTCGAAGAAATTGAACTTAATAGCACGTTTGATACCGGCATTCGTCCTATCAAACTTCCTAGTCTGCACTAATGACGAATGCAGGTATAAATTATGCGGCATTACGGTCGCCCCGATAATACCTATGGCGATATATAACGCCGTGCTGCCCAAAGGATTCGGATTGTCGGGCAGCATCGGGATAAATCCTTGCAAAACATCTGTAATAATGGGCTTTGCCAGCAACATTTCTATCAGGAATGCAACGCCTATCAACGCTATTAAAGTAATGATAACGGCTTCCAATTTTCTTATGCCATAATTAATGAGAAGCAAGAGTAAAAGAGTGTCTAATACGGTTAAACTTACTCCCCATATCAAGGGTAATTTAAACAGTAATTGCAAACCTATTGCCATGCCCAATACCTCTGCTAAATCGCAGGCTGCAATGGCTATTTCCGCAAGAATATATAGGCAAAAATTCACCAATGGGTTGTATGTTTCTCGTGATGCTTGGGCTAAATCTTTGCCTCTTATCAATCCTAATCTCGAACTTAGGGATTGCAGTAATAATGCCATTAGATTACTCATCAATAATACCCAAATTAGTTTGTATCCGAAGCTGCTTCCGCCAGCAATATCAGTAGCCCAGTTCCCTGGATCCATATAGCCCACGCTTACTAAGTATGCAGGACCCATAAATGCAATTAGTTTACCCCAAACACCTTTCTTCGATTCAATATCTACCGATGAATTTACCTCGGATAAGGAACTACTGTTATTCTTATTCTTTATTACCATGGAATGATTGTTTTATTAGCCGATAAAATCATTTTTATTCGGGTGGCAAAACTACTAAATTAGATTCATCTAACAAAATTATTTCTCTCCTTAGTTAGTTTATAACAAATTATTTTAATCTTTTTAGTAGTTTTGCATCTATGAATTCACTGACAGAGGAAAACTATTTAAAGACATTGTTTGTCTTGGCAAATGAATCAGGGGAGGTAAATGTTATAGATTTATCGAAGCGGTTAAACATCAAGATGCCCACCGTTACCAGCATGATGAAGAAGCTGGCAGTTAAAAAACTGGTGCATTATGAGAGTTATAAACCCTTACGATTAACCGAACGAGGAAAGAAAGAAGCTGGCATCATTATTCGTAAACACCGGCTGACGGAAATGTTCTTGGTTCAGGTAATGAACTTTGGATGGGAGGAAGTTCATGAAATAGCAGAGCAATTAGAACATACTCATTCGCCTGATTTCTTTGAGAAAATGGATGAAATGCTTGGCTACCCGAAGATAGATCCTCATGGTTCGCCGATACCTGATAAGAATGGAAAGATAGAATGGAAGAAGTATTCTAAGCTTAGTAATTGCAGGGTTGGGGAGGCATTAAAACTTACTGCCGTGATAGATTCTTCGGAAGAATTCTTGAAGTTTTTGAACAGTCGTGAATTGAAATTAGGATTAAAAGTAAAGGTAAAATCAATAGAACCTTTTGATGGAACAATGGTCATTAGTTATGGCAAGAAACTTAATGAAACATTGAGCCAAACCGTTACCAAACGGCTGTTAGGAGAGTTGATTCAGGGTTAATAAAACTCTCCTTCGGGTTACTTAGTTTTAGTTCTGCTTTTAAGAAGATACTGATAGTCGAGATAATATAAAACCTTGATTGAAATACTATTCGTTTGTGGCGAATTCAGGGCGTTATGCAGGTTAGGATAATAGTCTGCATTGCCAACAATATCTTCCCTGTCAATAGCATTCTTATACACAATATTCATAGTACTTCCCGGAGAGAATTGCCATGAATAAACCAGATCAATATTAAAGAAATTGCTGTTGAAATTATTCATGCCCGAATAAGCATCATTCGCTAAGAGTGTACCATCATCCAACAGAGAATAATACCGATGATAAACGCCATTGGATAAGTAATGTCGCCCTCTTAAACTTAACGACATATCGTTCTTAAATATGTATTTTAAAGATAGCGTATTGACCACGGTATAAATATCTCTGCTCCCGAAAATACTACTACCATTGGCATCGAAATTAGCATAGCCTAAATCATTACTATAGTGATCAAAGTCCGTGGTATGGCGCAAGGAGAGCTTATCACTAAACTTTATTATCGGGGAGATACTATACCCGAACGATCTTGAATTGGTTGCCGCAGCTTGATTATATCGAACACCGAAATCACATGCTATTCTTTTATTGTATGGTGAACTTCCGCTGCCATAAAAGTATAAATATTTAGGGGTTCTATAATATTTTCCTTCGATACGTGGCTCATAGAAATCAAGACCTGTTACCGGCGTGAATCCACCACCGAAATCCCAGCCCCAATGGCTTCTCATCACAGTAAATGAATTGAAATTTATGTTAACAGATTCTTGCTGCCGGGTAGTATAGTTTTCTACTTTTGTGATGGTAATATTATTGTACGTTTCTTTACAAATCCAGAAGGGTTGATACTTGTTATATTCTATAGTTGTTTCGTAACTTTGGTAGTTAGTATATCGGCTCACTCCTAAATCATTCCTATTAAAATTGGGTGTAGTCGCTTCGGTACTTACACTATATCTGAAGTCGCCGCTTATCTTATGAAACAGTAAAGAATATTGCTTTCCGACATCGTCTTTACTTTTATTCTGAAGACTATCTATCGCTCCGTATCGTTGTGTTACGGTAGTGCCGCCGCGCCATTCTAATGTATTGTTTTTGTTCTGAAAACTGAATCCGACATCGCTTACATTGGCGTTACCAAAGCCTTTACTACGTAGGGTATTACCATTTATAAAATAAATATCTGCATTATTTTTTAGGTTCTGATCTAAAACAAAGACGGTATAATCTGCCAGCGGTTCGGTTAATATTCTTCTTTTATTTCCGATGCTATCTTGCACCGTAGCATACATATTATCGGTTACGGCATTAAAGATTCCGATGCCAAGTCCTTTGTCTGTCCGACCGGAAACTTTGGTTGCATTTAATAGTTTTGTTTGCGATGGATTACTCAATATTGTTTCGCCTGGTAGGAGGTTATTTGCCACGTCGGAGTATTGTGTTGGTGTTCTGCCAATACGTCGCGAATAGAATACACCATCCTTCCCGAAGAGATCAAATCCTTCTTTAAAGAAAGGTCTGTTCTCATCGAAAACAATCTCAAATGGCGTCAGGTTTTTCACTCTGTTATCGCTTTGTACTTGTCCGAAATCGGGCAGTAGCGTCATATCCAGCGTAAAGCGTCTATCAATTCCGTACTTAATATCTGCTCCTCCGGCATAAGAAAATGACTTGGTGTAAACAAGTTTATTGTTCTCATCATAAACGGGTGTGTTATCCAAATAAGCTGCTATATATGGCGTGAGCGACAATCGCAATGGCGCATGGATGTCTGTTATTCCGGTCATAAGTCCCCAATAATTCAGCGAGTTTGGTTTCCCTTTTGGCGTAAGACACCACTGATCGAACTCGCGACTACGCCTTATGCTGCGGGTAAATTGGACTGCCCATGTTTGTTCATTCGTTTTTGGAAAACGTATGGCAGAGTAGGGGATTCGTATCTCTAAACTCCAGCCTTCTGTACCGATTTTTACCGCACTTTCCCATACAGCATTAAAGGTAGCATCAGAAAATTTTAAATCACCCTGCACACCGCTCGCCCATACATCGAATTCGAAGGCATCTTGATGCTTATTATAGGTATCAAATAACAACCGGAATTCATCTGCATTCAAATCGTCATCGCGATTACCGAGTTCGTGCATAATACTGTCGGGATGGGCATCGTAGAGCATTGCAGATACATAAATAGCATCGTCGTCGTACAGTAATCGTACCACTGTTTTATAAGTCGGTTTCATTCCTTCGGTAGGCTCATTCATTACGAAATCATCCACTATTACCGCCAGTTTCCACACATCGTCATCGAGGATTCCATCTATCTTTGGCGGCGTAGGAGTCCTTACTGCGACTAATGATTTGTTGGAATCGCCTGCTATTACAGCATTTCCGAGCGATACCAGTATTGCTAAAATTAAAAGTAGTCTGTTCATAGTTTTGTTTCGCTGCAAAATTAGGGAACTAATACGATACCAGCCAAAGTATTGCCGTTAAATGTTGGTTAAATATATTATTCCGAATCAAGCACCTATAATCCCGCGTGGTTATTGCCATTCATTACTTATGTAAATATCGGATGTAACGAATTTAGTATGCACTAAAGGTTGTATAATATAAGGAATGAGGCATTGTATATAAGATGTATAGAATTCTATATTGGCTGTATGAAATTCTATATTGGTTAAAGTTAATTCAATTTTCCCTAGAGTTTATTTAGTGCTTCCCAGAGATAATTTAGTGCTCCCCAGAGATAATTTAGTGCTCCCTAGAGATAATTTAGTGCTCCCCAGAGATAATTTAGTGCTCCCCAGAGATAATTTAGTGCTCCCCAGAGATAATTTAGTGCTCCCTAAAGATAAATCATATATGAATAATGAAAAGAGTATATACTTTCCAAAGAATTTATACATAGCTGGCAGGAATTTAGATATTGCAGGTGGGAAGGGATAGCTACCTTTTTAGAATTCAATATAGTTTTCTCCGAAGGGAAGATACTTTTCTCCGCTGCGAACATACTCTTTTCATTATTCATATATGATTTATCTTAAGGGAGTATTCCCTGTGCTGAATCATGTATAGGTATGGAAACCTTTTAGTATCCTTCATCGTAAACCGTAATCTTATACCGAAAAACCAGTGTTGAACCTTTATTAATTTAGTATAGAAAGAAAAGTAATGATGTACTTACTTGTAAAGCGTATGAAGTTCACGCGGATTATTAAACCCATTACTTTGATGGATTATATGTTGTCCTGCATCAGTAACGGTAAGCGTTCGGATTTGTTTAAACATCCTGCGATTGATAATACATTTTATGATGAAGGTATTGCCATTGCCGATTCGATAGGAGTCGCAAATACAAACTGTAAACTCCGAATCAATGGAGGTAAAGTATTGATGACAAGAGCAAAGGTTGCGAAAGGGAAAGAATGGATTCATTCGTATGCAAATAAGATAGAGGTGATTAGTAATGATGCTGCCAACTATAATATTATTGAAGATGTGGTGGCGAATATTGCAAGCTCGTTTTTGAGTAATAGAAAACTGTTTAAAAGTAGGAAGTCAAAGCCTCCGAAGCCTAAATTAAGTTGGAAAAGTGGAAGGGGTGGGGAAATTATTATTACTGTTATCAATGGCAAGAATTATAACCCCATGCATACGCACTTTATTATATTGGAGAAATCTATGAACGCCAAGGTGAGCATCGTGAATGAGGAGGTGATTATTGAAATGAAAAAAATGGGTAATGTACGATTCAAATCGGTGAATGCAAAGGGCAAGAACACAACTATAAAAGGTACAGGAAGAGGTGAGGATATGGAAGTTTATGCTTATTCTCAAAACGGGAATAATTCATTAAGCGATTTGTCAGCAAAGTTAAGCATTGAGGGATAATAAAGGGTCGGCATTGTGGATTTATCGGTTCGGAAATGTGCAATATAATGCTATTTTTATACCCATCCATTTAGTATGTTTGTAGCCGCAAAGATTTAAGAATATTCATCGGGCATGGCAAAACATACTACACCAATTTCTAAGAATAATAAAGCAAAAACGAACACTAAAACCGTTGCGAAACGGCATGATATTATCGGCGATGCAACTTCGCTGAAGCGATTGAAAACAAGCCTCGGAATAATTATAGCAGTGCTTGCTTTTGTGATCTATGCTCAAAGTATTCACTTCGGTTATACGCTCGATGATGGTACTGTAATCCGCGAAAATAAGGTTACGAAAAAAGGTATTGCAGCCATCCCGACCATCATCAGTCATGGCTATTGGTATGGTTTCAATGAATCGAAAGATGCTGCATACCGCCCCACATCGCTTATTATGTTCGCCATAGAATATCAAATCTTTGATGATAATCCGAAGGTTAGTCATTTGATCAATGTGCTATTGTATGCCCTTACTTGTTGGTTATTATACTTCTTATTATGCAAACTTTTCGAGCATCAGAATCTCGTCTTTCCTTTTGTATGCAGCCTTTTGTATGTTACCCATCCAATCCATACAGAAGTAGTTGACAGTATTAAAAGCAGGGATGAAATACTTTGTTTTTTATTTGCATTAATCGCGGCACATAGCTTTATAAGATATTATGTTTCTAAGAACACTATTTTGATGCTGATAGCAGGCGGCATCAGCTTCTTCCTTGCCATGTTATCAAAAGAAACCGGCTTGTGCTTCTTTATAATTCTTCCCTTAATATTATTCATGCTGCCGGATACTAACTGGAAGAAAATAGGAGTGGTATTCGGAGTATTAATTGTGCTTGTTGGGAGCTATATTTTTATACGATCACAAATTTTAGAATCCATCACCACCAAGCGAGAACTATTAGCCATAGATAATACCATGATGGCAACAAAAAGTTGGATAAACCGCGAAGCCACGGCATTCTATATTCTTTTGCGCTATATCTTTCTCTTAGTTTTACCACATCCTTTATCCTACGATTATTCTTTCTCAGAAATAAAAATACAAACACTTAGCGATCTTCCAGCCTTGTTAGGAATCGTTGTATATGCAGCCATCGGCATCTATGCAGCCATCAAAATCAGGACTAAGAATTTCTTCGCCTTTGCTATTATTATATACATACTTCCATTAGCGGCAGTGTGTAATGTATTCTTTATTATCGGCTCCACTATGGCAGAACGATTTATGTATATTCCTTCGCTTGCCTTTTGCATGATGGTTACTTATTTTTTGATAAAACTAACCAAGACAGAAGCTGTGAAAAGCCGATTTAATACCATCCCACAATTTTTATCAGCCAATACTTCTCTATTTATATTAGTGTTTATTCTCTGCGGATTGTATTCCATTAAAACCTATTCACGAAGCAGCTATTGGAAGGATAATGTAGAGTTATTTGGTGCTGATGTAGCCGCCGCTGATGGCTCCGCAAGAGCGCACTACAACTGGGGAAGTGCTATCTTATTAAATAAATATCCTGAAGAAAAGAATACCGCCCGGAAAGGTGTATTATTGGATCAAGCAATAGTAGAATTTAATAAAGCGGTTAAGATATTCGATCTTTATCCAGATGCTTATCTTAATTTAGGTTTATGTTATATGGATAAAGAAAACAATTTAGAGGCGATTAGGAATTATGAAATCGCTAGGCAATTATATCCAAAGCCGAACCCTAAAGTATTTAATAATTTAGGGTTAGTTTATGGCAAGACAGGGCAATTCCAGAAGGCTTTGACTATCTTAGATACCGCGTTGAAATATGAGGATGATTTTGCAGAAGCACATAATAATAGGGGTAATGCATTAGCTGGATTAGGCAGGTATCCAGAAGCAATTCCAGAGTTTGAAAAGGCGATAGAACAGAATAAAAAGTATGCAGAAGCATTACGAAACCTGGGAAGCACCTATGGTAATTTGAAGGACTTTCCTAAGGCTATAAATTACTTTACGCAATCCTATAAAATTGATTCTACAGATGTCCAAACAATATTCTTCTTAGGGTTAACCTATCAGATGAGTGGTGATACTGCAAAGGCGCAACCCTTTATTGAAAAGTCTAATCGCTTAAAAATAGAACAACAGAAATAATTATAAAACAAAAATATGAAACAAAAGAAAACAACTAAAATCATCATCAATCCAAAAGATATCCGTACACTGAAAATAGTCTTGGGAGCTATCATTGCAGTCTTTGCATTCCTATTATATGCCCAAAGTATTACTTTCGACTTCACGCTTGATGATTCCACAGTCGTGGGACAAAACAGATTAGTTACTCAAGGATTTCATGGCATTCCCAAGATACTAACCACAGATTATTGGTATGGTTTTGATATAAAAGTTAGAGGACCTGTTTACCGTCCGATACCATTAGTAGCTATGGCGATAGAGTGGCATTTCTTTCATGATAAAGCTAAATGGTTTCACTTAATTAATGTTATTATGTATGCCCTTTCTTGTTGGGTATTATTTATAGTGCTATGTACTATCTTTAAGAAGCAAAATATACTTCTTCCTTTTATTTGTACGATGTTGTATGCAGCCCACCCGATACATACCGAAGTAGTTAATAGCATTAAGAGTATGGATGAGATATTATGTTTTCTCTTTGGAATGTTATCACTATTTTTTATCCTTAAATACCATGAAAGAAATTCAATTTTATTATTAGTTGGAGCAGGATTTAGTTTTATTCTTTCTATGTTTTCAAAAGAAACAGGCATAGGCTTTTTACTAATAATTCCTTTAGTGATTTTTACTTTTACAAACATGGATTTAAAGAAGAATTTAATGCTTGCTTCTTCGCTTGTTGTTATTGTTGCTGTCTTTTTTTTAGTACGATATAAAGTCTTTGAAAACCTTACCAAAATAGGCTTCGATTCTCCATTGAATAACTCTTTACTTGCCGCGCAAGATATGATAAGTCAGAAGGCAACAGCATTTTTTATTTTGTTAAGATATGTATTACTGTTGATATTTCCACATCCTCTTTCGTATGACTATTCTTTTGCGCAAATTCCTATTCAGAAGGTTACCGATCCTTCAGCAATCATTTCAATTGCATTATACCTTGGAATAACAATCTATGCAGCACTAAACATTTGGAAGAAAAGCATCCCTGCATTCGCAATATTATTGTTTTTAATCATGCTTGTTCCGGTCTCAAACATCTTCTTATTGATAGGTACTGCGATGGCTGAACGGTTCTTATACATCCCTTCATTAGGCTTCTGTATGTTGCTTGCTTTTTTATTAATTAAATATACCAAATCAGAGTCTGTTAAAACGAATTTCGCTAACCTCAATCAATTCGTTATTTCTAACCTTCTCGTTCTTTTTATTACCGGTATTATTCTTATTGCATATACTTCCAAAACCGTTGCCAGAAGTAAGTATTGGAAAAGCAATGCCGAGTTATTCAAACATGATTTGGAGAATTCTGATAAGAGCGCAAGAGCACACTATAATTACGGGTGCGTAGCCTTCTACGATCTCTTTGGAAATGCAAAGGAGATGACCCAAAAAACAGGTTATTTAGACAGAGCACAACAAGAATTTTCCACAGCCTTAAAGATTATGCCGATATACCCTGATGCTTACAAAAATTTAGCAAAATGTTATGAAGAAAGGCAGGACTTTCCAAGCGAAATAAATACCTATGAAACATTGCTCAAAATAGATACAAACCCAGACACCTTAGTCTTCTGCAACTTAGGAGTTTTATATACTAAAACCAGGGAGTTTGATAAGGCTTTGCGCTACCTTGATTCAGCTATTAAATACAATCCTGACTACGCTAAGGCTTATAAAAACAAAGCCTTCTGCTACCTCAACAAAGCCATGTATTCAGAGGCGATTGCCGCCAGCCAAGCCGCGATAAAAATAGATACCGCATACGAAAAGCCTTACAGTTATTTGGGGTGCGCATACATGAATTTGAAGGACTATCCTAATGCTTTTAAATACCTCAACAAGTCGCTGCAAATGGACCCTAATGACATCGAATCCATCAAGTTTTTATCCACCACTTATTACTACATGGGCGATACCACTAACGCAAGGAAGTATTTCGAAATGGTTCCGAAATAAAATAGCTTAGTTAAATCATAAAAAAGAGGGGACTTACAGCAATGTGAGTCCCTTTTTTATTTATAATTAAATGTGCCTTCTTAATTCCGAATTTTGAGGTCTATTTTATTGGCGATGCTGACTGCTTCGAAGCCATCTTCGACGGTAACTATAGGGTCTGTGTTATTAATTATGGCATGAGCGAAGCCCTCTAATTCAGTCTTTATGGCATTCGTTTCATGAATCATAGGAGTTTCAAACTTAAGAATCCGGCTTCCGATTCCGCTATTTAATTCTTCATTTAATTCCATGCCATCAATCGTTCCGGCAGCTATTTTGAGGCTTATGACTTCTGTTTTTTTGTTTAATAAATCCACCGAAATAAATGCATTATTCTGAAAAATTTTCATCTCTCTTTTATTTCCCATTGCGATGCGGCATGCCGAAAGATTGGCGACACAGCCGTTATCAAATTCGAGCCGAGCATTGACCATATCCGGCGTTTTGCCGATGATGGATGCGCCGCTGGCGGTAATTCTTTTTACTGGCGATTTCACAATATTCAGAACCAAATCTATGTCGTGAATCATCACATCCATCACGACGGAAACGTCCATTCCGCGAGGATTAAATTGCGCCATTCGATGCGTTTCGATGAACATCGGATTCTTAATAAACGGTTGCGCCGCGACAAATGCAGGGTTGAATCGTTCGACATGCCCGACCTGGACACAGACATTGGCTTCGGAAGCCAAAGCGACCAAAACCCGCGCCTCATCAGTCGAGTAGGTGAGGGGCTTCTCCACAAAAATCGGCTTCGACATCCGCAAAGCGGCATTGGCATATTCGTAATGAACCATCGCGGGGGTAACGATGTCGAGGGCATCGGCTGCCTCCGCGAGCTTCTCGAAACTCGTGAATCCTTCGATTCCAAATTCCTTTTCGACCATGTAAGAAGTCGCGCTGTCGTCATCATAAAAACCGATTAATTCAATTTCCGCAATCTCCTTCAAAAGCCTCAAATGCACTTTTCCGAGATGCCCCGCACCAATCAAACCTATCTTCACCATATAATTTTATTTTGGGGGCGAATTTAGGGATTTGGAAGGAGTAATGAGGCTTTGTTGAATCTGCATTGCTCCAATGTGTGCCTACATAGCTCCAAAACGTGTCCGCATTGGAGTAATGCTGGTCGGGATTGGAGCAATCCCGACCAAGAAAGGAGCAATGCAGGCACACATTGGAGTAATGTCAGCCGACATTATTAAATTCGCAGCCTTAAAAACGCAATAATTATAGGTAATGACAGACACTTTTAAGCATAAAGGACTCCGGAAAAAGCTGGTCGGCGAGCTGAAACTGAAGGGGATTTTGGATGAAAACGTATTAAAAGCCATCGAAACCGTGCCTCGGCATCTTTTTATGGATGAAGCCTTTTTGGAGTTCGCGTATAAAGATACGGCGTTCCAAATCGGAGCCGGACAAACCATTTCGCAGCCCTACACAGTAGCGTATCAAACGGCTTTATTAAGGATAAAAAAAGGGGAAAAGGTATTGGAAATCGGGACCGGTTCGGGGTATCAAACAGCGGTTTTAATGGAGCTTGGAGCCAAGGTTTATAGCATCGAACGGCAAAAATCGTTGTTTGATAAAGCAAAAATCCTGCTGCCAAATCTGGGATATAATCCCAAATTATACTACGGCGATGGTTATAAAGGTTTACCGAATTATGCTCCGTTTGATAAAATATTAGTTACCGCCGGCGCACCATTTATTCCTGAAGATTTGAAATCACAACTCCAGATTGGCGGTATTTTGGTAATTCCTGTCGGTGAAGGTTCGGTACAAATAATGACCGTTTTGGATAAGGTTTCAGAAGATTCATTTGAGAAGGAAGAATTTAAGGAATTCAGATTTGTTCCTTTGCTCGAGGATAAGGATTGGCGGGAGTAAAGCGACATTTTAATCTCTCATAATCAGTCTGTTTAGGGTAAAAAATGATATTCCTTAATTGTTCTTTTCAATATACTATTCCGTTTTATAATTAATATTATGTTAAATAAGACTATTCGGAAGTGCCGTTAAGAACCTTGCTATAAAGTCCTCACAACCCACCTATTATAATTGAAACTTTAATTTGGAAAAACTCCCTACCCGGCAACCTGCACCGGAAAAAGTTCCTTCAAAACTGAAACCGTATAATCAATTTCTTCTTTGGTATTGTACTTGGAAAAAGAAAACCGCACTGAAGGACGATTCGGATCGGCATGAATTCCTCCCAAAACATGCGAGCCAATATTACTTCCCGATGAACATGCACTGCCTCCAGAAACCGCAATTCCTTTAATATCTAAGTTGAAAAGCAGCATTTCAGCACCCTCTATAGGTGGAAACGAAACATTCAAAACCGTATAAAGACCGTTTTCAGGATCGCCGTTGTAGCGAATTCTTGGAATCGCTTCTTTTAATTGGTTCATCATGTAATGTTTCAGGTCTTTAATATGGTTTGAATCCTGTTCCAAGTCGCGATATGCAATCTCAAAAGCCTTTGCCAAACCCACGATGCCATAAACATTCTCCGTGCCGCCACGCATATTGCGCTCCTGCGCCCCTCCCGAAATGAACGGATGAATTTTTACATCATGATGAATATAAATAAACCCCACGCCCTTCGGTCCATGAAACTTATGAGCCGAACAATTCACAAAATGAACGTTTAATTTCCTCAAATCATGCACATAATGCCCCATCGTTTGCACAGTATCAGAATGAAAAACGGCATCATATTGCTTACAAAGTTCTCCCACTTTCTCAATCGGCAATAGCGTCCCGATCTCGTTATTTGCATGCATTAACGACACAAACGACCGCTCATTCGTCTTCAATAATTCTTCCAAATGTTCCAAATCCACATACCCCTTTTCATCAATATTTACATAACTCAATTTTATCAAACCCTGATTTTCCAATTCTTCAACTGTATGAGTTACAGCATTATGCTCGATGCGAGAACTTATCACATGCTTGATTTTTAAATCCCGAACCGTACAGCGTATTGCCATATTATTAGCTTCCGTCCCGCTCGACGTAAAAAATATCTCCGAAGGCGAAACATTCAATTGCTTGGCAACCAATTTTCGGGCATTTTCGATGATACTTCTCACCTCCCGACCGTAAGAATGTATCGAAGAAGGGTTCCCAAATTTAAACTCCATAATCGGGAGCATTGCCTCTATAACTTCTTGATTTAGAGGCGTTGTTGCTGCATTATCTAAATATACTTTCATTTTTTAAGGAATAATTATTTTAGTGGTGTTTATCAGCGTTTTATCTGTTATTAAATGATTCATTCCGACATTAAATATTAATGTCCTTTTATCAGATAAAAATAGACCTTTGCCCAGGAATAATAGTTGCTCGACAGGGAATTGTCTGTAGCCGTTCCAGACTGGTCTGTAGCCTCTCCAGACTGGTCTGTAGCCTCTCCAGACATGTTTGTAGCCTTTCCAGACATGTTTGTAGCCTTTCCAGACATGTTTGTAGCCTCTCCAGACTGGTTTGTAGCCTCTCCAGACTGGTCTATAGCCTCTCCAGACTTGTTTCAAAACGGGGCATACTATTCCATATCCACTCATTATCAGCTTATTTCCCAAAACCATTGCTTGAAATGATGTCCTTAATGTCAGAAATAATCTTCCCAGCCAACTTTTCGGCAGTCGTAAGGAACTGGCTCTCGGCATAAATCCTGATAATCGGTTCGGTATTCGATTTCCGCAGGTGCACCCACTCTTTGTCGAACTCGATTTTCACGCCGTCAACGGTATTAATCGGTTGCTTTTTGTATTTTTTTTGAATCTCGATCAGGATATTATCCACGTCAATTCCATTAGTCAATTCGATTTTATTCTTAGAAATATAGTAGCTCGGATAATTGGTGCGCAACATCGAGCAAGTCTTGCCGAACTTCGCCAAATGCGACAGAAACAGCGCAATCCCGACCAAGGCATCCCGCCCATAATGCAGTTCTGGATAAATTACGCCGCCATTCCCCTCACCGCCAATCACCGCATTTTGCGCCTTCATTAATTCCACAACATTTACCTCGCCGACAGCAGATGCGAAGTAATTTCCGCCATGTTTTAATGTGATATCATTCAAGGCTCGGGTGGATGAAAGATTGGAAACCGTGTTGCTGCCATGCCGATGTTTCAGGATATAATCCGCGACGGCGACGAGGGTGTATTCTTCATTAAACGGCTCGCCGTCTTCGGAAATAAACGCGAGGCGATCAACATCGGGATCAACAGCAATGCCAAGATTGGCGTTATTTTTCTTAACTAATTTCGCCAATTCATTAAGATGCTCCGGCAATGGTTCTGGGTTGTGCGCAAATTCACCGGTCGGATCGCAATTTAATAAAATAACCTCCACCCCAAGTGCCTCCAAAAGCATCGGAACGACGATGCCGCCCGTGGAATTCACGCAGTCAATCACGACCTTGAAATTCTTCGCTTTGATAGCTTTGACATCCACCAAGGGAAGCGCGAGAATCTTATCAATATGCTTCTTAAAGTATGAGTTATCGGTACTGTAGTTGCCCAATTTCCCGACGGTCGCGTAATTAAAACCCTCGGCATCGGCAATGCGCAAAATCTCCAGCCCATCAGCCTCCGAGATGAATTCGCCTTTGCTATTTAATAACTTCAGCGCATTCCATTGCTTGGGATTATGGGATGCCGTGATGATAATTCCACCTTCCGCATCTTCCATAGGCACCGCGATTTCCACTGTAGGAGTCGTGGAAAGTTCGAGATCAATAACGTCAATCCCGATACTCATCAGCGTTGAAGCCACGATGGAACTCACCATCTGCCCAGAGATCCGAGCATCGCGCCCAATGACCACTTTTATACCTTTATTCCCTATTCCCTTATTCCCCTCTATGAGCCAAAGCCCGTAAGCAGTCGTGAATTTAACTATATCAAGAGGTGTGAGATTTTCACCTTGCTTCCCTCCTATCGTTCCTCTGATTCCTGAAATTGATTTAATTAGTGCCAATTGATTTTGTTTTATGCGGCGCAAAAATAAGAAAAAGGAAGGGAGAATTTTATCAATCAATAGCTATCTTTGCCTCGATAAATTTTGTATTAAACTATTAAATAATTCATAAAATGAAAAATATAATACTCGCTGGCTTAGTTCTCTTTATTTATTCTTCTTTAATTGCGCAAAGCGAATTCGTTGCGAAGCCCGATGTGGACAAGGGTTTCGGGGTGCTTGCCATCAATAAAAAGATGGAGGATGTGAAGCCTTATTTAATTAAAACCGAACGGAAGCTATTGCTGGATACGAGTTATAAAAACCAATTTGGCGGCATGGTTTCGTCTGGTTGGATGGTGGATTTGAAGAAGGCGAAGATGGAAGATTATTTCGGATTAAAAGTGCAGCGTATTGAGGTGTATTTTCAATCTGAATCGGATGATAATGACAAGCCGAAGAACGAAAATATCTTCGGGTTTGTCGTTTGGTTGGATAAGCCGGCTAACGATAAAGCCCATGAAGAATTTGTTGGGAAACTGTATAAAGCGTATGGCGGCATGGCGGAATATATGACGACGACGGATGGCAAAAATTTCATCCATAATACCTGGTGGACGCAGATTACGTTGATACGGGTTATCTATGGAATCGAGGATGAATCGGGTAAGAAAATGAAGTATTACCAAGCCCGTTTCGAGCAGGCTTATGGGGGATAAATTCTCCCTTTTATCCTACCTTAATCTATCGGCTGAACGAACTAATTCATCATCTTTCTTGATGGCTCGTTTGGCAAGGAAACAGAGGATGATGGAGACGATTAAAAGATAAGCCCCAATATAATAATGTGATCTATCAGGTGATGAGAAAAAGAGAAAATAAAACCCCAATATTATAATCTGAAGAATTATAAGTAACCAACAATGTTTTATCTGATGCTTTCTTCTTTTATACAGAAAGATGGTAACGAAGGCACTTGCACCAATAAATATTTCTAAAGCATAGACATAATTTCTCAAATCTATAAGTTCTGTATGTTCTATAGGTACAAACAACATCACCACACTAATCACCGCAACTAATAACAAATAAACCGACTGAATTCTTTGAATCATAAGATAAATATTTAGAGCGGGCAAAAGTAAAAAGTTTAAGGCATATATATAAAGGAGTGGAATGGGTAGTTTTCGGAAGGCTTTTTTAGAGGTTTATAACGGGGAATTCTCTTTTGGAACGTTAACAAATTAGCAAAGTAGTCAAAAGAGTTCTTTTGGAGCTTTATCTAATTAGGAAAGTAGTCGAACAGTTGTTTTGGGAACTTTCCTAATTAGATAATGCTCCAAAAATGTTCTTTTGAAGGTTTAGCAATAGTGCTAATGCTCCAAAAGAACTCTTTTGAAGACTTTACAATACTGTTTATCTCCCAAAAGAACATTTTCACCTATTTCGCTGTTTTCCGCTTTTTGCAAAATCGTTGTGGCATAAGATTTTTCGTTTTATGTTATTCTACACTCCTTTTATTTCCCAAAAATATCTTAATATTGCAGCCACAATCACGCTGACGGTTCGCGCCCTCACATAAATTTTTCTCCCCATAAATAAACTTAATAAAAATTGAATGCACACGAATGACCAATTAAATGAAATGCTCGTTTCGGAGCTGAAAAACATCGCCAAAGACCTGAACATTCCGGATTATGAAACAAGGAAAAAGTCGGAATTAGTTCATGCTATTCTCGAAACTTATGCCGGCAAAACGGTGGAGCCAAAACCTGTCGAAACACCGCCAGAAGCCGAGGCAATCATTCCCGATGAAGTTGCTCCTGAACCGACCCCAGAACCTGTTACCGAACCAAAAATTAAATTAAAAAGAAGACGAGTTACCACCCCCGAACCAGTTGCCGAAACGCCTGCTCCAGAAGAAGAAAAGATACCTGAAATAATTGAAATCCCAGAAGAAACTCCCCTTGCCGAAATTACCGAAGGAGTAACCGTTATAGATCCCGCAAACCCGAGTGTTGATGTTGCGAAAGATGTCTTTTTAGAGATGTATCCGACCACCGATTCCGAAGTTATTGAGCAAGGGAAAAACTTTAATTACAAGCGAGTTCAGGAGACTGCAACCTACGATTTCAGTGCCATCATCGTTAGCGAAGGGGTGTTAGAAATTCAGCCTGATGGCAATGGTTTCTTGCGGTCATCGGATTATAATTATTTGGCTTCGCCAGATGATATTTACGTTTCGCAATCACAAATTAAACTCTTCGGATTAAAGACCGGAGATACCGTTCAAGGCAACATCCGCCCCGCTAAAGAAAGTGAGAAATACTTCCCTTTGCTGACTGTGCAATTAATTAATGGGCAAGAGCCCGAGGTGGTTCGCGACCGTGTTCCTTTCGATTATTTAACGCCCTTATTTCCTTTTGAAAAGATCAATCTTTCGGGAGCCAAGAGTACGCTTTCGACCCGTGTGATAGACCTCTTCACCCCTATCGGCAAAGGACAAAGAGGGCTGATAGTAGCGCAACCTAAGACCGGTAAGACGGTGTTGTTAAAAGAGATTGCGAACGTCATTGCCGCGAACCATCCGGAGATATATCTCATCATTTTATTGATTGATGAACGCCCCGAAGAGGTTACCGATATGGCTCGTTCTGTCCGTGCCGAAGTTATTTCCTCTACCTTCGATGAGAAGGCGGATCGCCATGTAAAAATTACCGATATTGTCTTAGAAAAAGCCAAGCGCATGGTAGAATGTGGGCACGATGTGGTTATTTTATTAGACTCCATTACTCGCCTTGCGAGGGCTTATAATACCGTGTCGCCTTCCTCCGGCAAGGTTCTTTCCGGTGGCGTTGAAGCCAATGCTTTGCACCGTCCTAAAAGGTTCTTCGGGGCAGCGCGGAAGATAGAGAATGGCGGCTCGTTGACCATTATCGCAACTGCCTTGATTGATACCGGTTCTAAAATGGATGAAGTAATCTTTGAAGAGTTTAAAGGGACCGGAAATATGGAGTTGCAATTAGATAGAAAAATCTCCAACAAACGTATTTTTCCGGCTATAGATTTGGTGTCCTCCAGCACGCGCCGCGATGACCTTTTATTGGATAAAGAAATTATTCAAAAGATATGGATTCTTCGCAATCACCTTGCCGATATGAACCCCTTAGAAGCGATTCAATTCATCCTCGATAGGATGAAAGACACCCGCAACAACGAGGAGTTCATCAACTCCATGAAGGGGTAAAAGGGGTTAATCATTCTGCAAATCCGCAACCTTTTTTATCTCCTCAAATTCCTCGATAAAGTCTTCAACTATCTTTTCGTAGGTAGGATATTCGATGATCATTTCATCAATTTCCTTTTCACAGGCAGCGAATATTTTCTTCACATGGCTGTTTGAATATTTGTTGCTATGGATAGCTTGATTCAATTCATTCATCCTATCTACAAACGTGTAATTAATGGCATTAGCAAAATCGGAGAAAGGTTTTGAAGAAACAAATTCCATATGACGCTCGACGAAACCACAAGTATAATCATGTACCGGTTCAATTCTTTTTAGAAGTATCATTTCTGAACTTACTCCCCCAATATCTGTTTCGCCAATCAGTTCAAGGGAATCAATAATGTTAGTAAATTTTGCAAGAAGCACTCCCAAATCTTCCATCAATTTTTTATGCCTTTCCCCATTTTCCTTATAACTTGCCAATAACGCAAGATGCTTGTCCTTAATCCTAAACCATTGCTTCTTGTTTTCATTATTTATCATGCTGCAATACTACAAATATTTTCAACAATAATGGGAAAGATGATAGTCCACATCTACCCTATTCAACGGCTGTTTTTATTAATAAAAAAGAAAGAGAAATGTAAACCGTGAGAAGAAATTCCATTCCAATAATTGTTATTGAAAAGAGCAGAAGTAAATTTTATTCCACAAAAATAGTTAGCATCACCAGCCGCACTATAATTAATGAAAACCCAATGGTTGAAAGGGAAAGCAGCAGTAAATTTCTAAAAAAAATAATTCATATTTTCCCTTCCGTGCAAAGATTTATAGCCCATCCAACTTCTTCCATGACAGATAATTAATTCACCATCTGCGATGTTAGAAATGGTATCGCAGATATGTGGAATATTATCTGCGATGTGAGAAATTATATCGCAGATATTACATCACACATCTGCTATGTTAGAAGTTTTATCGCAGATAATATTTCACACATCTGCTATGTTAGAAGTTGCATCGCAGATAATACTTCCCACATCTGCGATAGAAGAAGTTGCATCGGCAATAATTCTTCTGGTGAATGAAATATCAGATATTATTTTACCTCAAAAGGAGCAACTGTTTACGATTCCGAATAAAATTTTCCTAAGAAAAGTGCTGCGGAAAACCTTGGCGACAATTTATTGCCTGCGCTTATGAATGTGATCTTTCTTTCCGGATATTTCAAGGAGTTCTTGGTGAATGGTAATACCTCTATCGACAAAAACGATTCCTGAAATGATGCAACATTGCATCTTTCGATTCAGGATAAGATCGTAAACAGCATCAGCCATTCTGTTAACTTTATGCGCATAATTCTGGACCGTTATCATGTTTTCAAGCACCAATATTTTTGGTCGTTCGGGCAAATAAATTTTTTCATCCTCCATCCCATAATGATACCAATGAGCGGTCGGATTTTCTTTGGAACAAAGCCGAATACCGCCAATAGATAGCCCAGGGATTTCACCTTTATTAAATTTTCGGAGCATGTATGGGATGGTTCGTTTTTTATGAATGGCATACTCATCAATGCTGATGTAGTTGTCGTTGTAATAAATTTTCATGGGTATTTTTGTTTAAACCCTTCAACTATTTCGACCGTAAATAAATGAAGGGAATAATCATTTCCTCCATGGAAACGCCGCCATGTTGAAAGGTGTTGGTGTAATAATTAACGTAGTAATTATAGTTGTTCGGATAGGCGAAAAACTTATCTCCCATCGCGAATACATAAGCACTGCTTAAATGTAATTTCGGCAGCATGGCATCCTCCGGTTTCTTGATTTCGAAGACTTCGTTCTTCTTGTAATTCAGGTTCTTTCCTTGCTTGTATCGGAGGTTGGTATTTGTGTTTCTATCTCCCACAATTTGTATCGGTTCACGCACCTTAATAGTTCCATGATCGGTGGTGATCACGAGCTTGATTTTTTTATCTGCAATCTTCTTCAAAGCCTCGAACAACGGGGAATGTTCGAACCATGACAGGGTAATAGAACGGTACGCGGCTTCGTCATCGGCAAGCTCGCGAAGGACCTCCATTTCGGTGCGGGCATGGGAGAGCATATCCACGAAATTATAGACAATAACATTGAGCTGATTCTGCATCATGTTGTTGATATTATCCACCAAATCTTTACCGGCATTGTGGTTCGTAATTTTAGTGTACGACATTTTATAATTCTTTCTATTCCGAGTAATTTGATCAGCTAAAAATTGTTCTTCGTACAAGTTTTTACCACCCTCATCCTCATCATTGCTCCACATTTTCGGGAAGCGAGTTTCTATCTCGGAGGGCATCAATCCGGCAAACAAAGCATTCCTTGCATACTGCGTCGCGGAGGGAAGGATGCCGTAGTAGGAGTCTTCTTCCACGACCTTGAAATACTCGGTCAGCAACGGCTGAATCACCTTCCATTGGTCGTAGCGAAGGTTGTCAATCAAGAGGAAGAACACCGGTTCTTCGGTATTCTCCAACAAAGGAAATACGCGTTTCTTCATCAAGGTATTTGACATGATCGGAGCACCTTCGTCAGGCTTCTTTACCCAGTTGCAATAGTTCTTCTCGACATATTTACAGAACAGGTTGTTGGCTTCGTTCTTCTGCATGGTCAGGATTTCGTACATGCTTTCATCGGCACTCTTCTCGAGTTGTAGCTCCCAATAAATCAACTTTTTATACACCTCTGCCCATTGTTTAAAGTCCATCCTATCGCCCAGCGACATGCCTATTTGACGGAACTCTTGCTGATAATCCATGTTTGTTTTCTCACTGATCAACCGCTTGTTCTCGAGGTTCTTTTTAATTGCCAATAAAATCTGGTTAGGGTTCACGGGCTTAATTAAAAAGTCCGCAATCTGCGAACCGATTGCTTCATCCATAATATGTTCTTCCTCGCTTTTGGTAATCATGATTACGGGTACATCCTGATAGATCCTTTTGATTCCGGCAAGGGTCTCCAAGCCTGATTTGCCGGGCATATTTTCATCCAGAAAGACAATGTCGAAGGTTTTTTCTTTCATTAATTCCAAAGCCTTGTCGCCATTGTTTGCGGTCGTTACGTCGTATCCTTTTTCTTTTAGGAAGAGGATGTGGGGCATCAACAAATCTATCTCGTCGTCTGCCCAAAGAATCTTTATTTTTTCCATCTTTTTAATTTATTAGTTGTTCTTATGAACGCAAATTAACGGATTATATTAGGGAATAGAGTAACACCCGAAATGGGGTCGTTTGCAACCTCCTGAAAAGGAATCGGATAATTGTTCCTCTTAAAAATGGAATGAAAGTAGGATTCAGGATTTTGAATTTCCCTTCACGCCAAAGATATTTCCCAAGGAAAACTTATACCTCGGCAACCCTCGGGAATTTCATTCTGACGATGAAGAAACTGCTGAAAAGGACTGCGGTATAGAATAAATCGCCTAAGATTTCATTGCGGAAGAAGGGTAATCCGGCAACATAACAGGCGATTAAACCGGAAAAGTTTTGAGGATACAAAGGGTCGTTATTCCACACTGCCATATTGGTCAGTAAAAAGAATATTACGGAGGAACAATGCGAGGCACCGATCAGGTTTCGGACGGATGTCCGGTTGCTGATGATAATTCCCAATGAAACCGTAATGATAAACCCGGCAATAATGGATAATTCGCCTAATGAAACCATATATTTTGAGAGGGATGTGAACGAATTATTAATGAAAACAATGGTCAGCACATCGCTTAGTAATAACGAGAGGATGGTTACGGCAAAAGCCTGAAGTTTATTGCTGAAATAGACGCCTCCGAAGAGTGCCATGGCGGCTATCGGCGTGAAGTTCCAGGGGTGTGGGATTAATCTGGCAATGGCAGCGATAAAAATCATAGAGACAAGGACTAAAGTGCGGGGCTGGGAAGTTGTTTTATTCATATTATTATGTATTAATTATTAGTTGTGGTAAAAATTTAGAAACTATTTGAGGTATTAATTAAAGGAATGAGATTAAAAGAAGCCCTTGCTGGCAGTCATCGGACCTAATATCAGCGTGTCTTGTGAGTTTTGGTTCAATTTGCAGCCATGAACGGTGTAGGTACTGCGGCTCGAGAAGATTCCGATGCCGCCATTGAGGTTTGTATATTGAGGTTTCTCTTGAACAATGCCAATACTGGGCTGATAGACCTGAATATAGGTATCCAAATCCAACGTACCGACGCTCCAGATAAAACTTATCGAATCAAGATGGCGGCTACCGGAGGGCATGTCGGCAAGTTTGTTTGCGACATATTGGTAAAACTGATCTCCCTCGAAGTCTTGCTCCAAACTCTCCCCAGGATTGCCGTTAGAGCCTAAAGTATCCAATGCTTCCTGATTGCCGAAAGCCCAATCGAGATACTTCGGGAAGAAACTATTGGTAGATAAATCCTTTTCTTTATAAAAAATGCGAATAACCAAGTTGTAAATCTTCCCGCTGGCAGCCGTTCCCCACCCTATCTTAACATTGTTGTTAGGATGGTTCGTCAGTGTCAAAGTCTTGGAAGACCAAGGCACAGTAGGCGTATTTGGGGAACTGATATCTCCAACGATAGACGTGAATCCGGTAACCATTTTGCCGCTTTGGGTATTGATAATGGTCAACAGATACTGGTTTTCTTTATCAATCGTTCCGGTCGGGGTCAGCCACTTATATAATACATTTGTCCCGGCATCGCTCATAAATATTCCTGTATCTTTTTGGATGCTCATATCGCGGATTAATTGCACAGGGCTTTCCTTCGTCCCGTCTTTTTTAAACCTCTGAATCGTAACCTTCAGGATGTCGGGATAATTAACGGAATCCGCGATCTTAGCATACGATAATTCGTTGCCCGGTCCGAGGAATGCTTTATTAATCTTGATGTATTGCACCGAATCGGTAGGGCTTAACAAGCCATAAACCACGGTCGTTTCCTTCCACGGCGCGTTCACATCCAGTTCGTTCTTGCAAGAAGAAAATGCCCCCAACAGAGCACTATATATAAGGAGTCTTTGTAAATAATTCATGGCGCAAATTTATAAAAAAATCTAAAAATACGCTGCAGCCCTGTTTTATTCCTCAAATTCCTCAAAGTTGTGCTCTGTTGCCTCATGGCGCAGCTCCGTTGCCTCGTGGCATTGCTCCTTTGCCTCAAGGCATAACTCCGTTGCCTCGTGGCATTGCTCCTTTGCCTCAAGGCATAACTCCTTTGCCTCAAGGCATAACTCCGTTGCCTCAAGGCATAGCTCCGTTGCCTCAAGGCATAACTCCGTTGCCTCGTAGTTTTACTCCTTTGCCTCGAGGCAAAGGAACGCTACTTTTAGGCATTTCGGCACGCTTACCGCCTTCATTGGGGCTTCTTGGTGGGAGGCAGCTGGGGATGCGCCATAAGGGTTTAAGGTTGTTGGCGTGTTCCGAAACCTTAACCTTAAACCTTAAAATGGGGACGGCTTTGGGATTTTGGGGTCTTCTCCCCTATTCTTTCATTAAATAAAAATGCACTACTTTTGCCGCCGAAACAATTTTATTAAATAGTGATGATGAAAAGAATAGTACAAGTGATTTGCCTGCTCGTTTATGCGGTGGCGAATGTTTATGGGCAAGAAGGGGTGTTCCTTTGGGATGCGAATAAGATCGAACAGACGGTGGCGAAGATTACCGACACCCTGTATGCCGGGAAGATAGAGGTTACGAATGCGATGTATCAGTCGTTTTTGGAGGAGCCGATGATTCATGACAATCCGCAATTCCTTGTGGCGCAAATTGATTCTACGGGGTGGGTTCATCCGCCGGATTTTCATTCGGAAGAATTGATGATGACCTATCATCTGATGCCGCAGTATCGCGAACATCCGGTAGTGAATGTGAGTTTTGAGGGGGCGGAATTATTCTGCAAATGGCTGACGGAAAAATATAATGCCATGCCGAGTAAGATCTACAAAAAGGTTCGGTTTCGGATGCCTACCGAGGACGAATGGATGCTGGCGGCTCGGAATCCAAAGATTGGCGGCATCTATACCAATGGCGATTCATTGAAGGATGCGAATGGGCGGTACTATTATAATTTCGACAGCAACGAACCGGAGGAAGGCGGTAGCAATACACCCCGTCCGCAACATGCTTTGGTGATGCTTCGTCCGTCTATTTCTAATCCCGAGAATGGTTTCGGGTTGTATAATATCTGTGGCAATGTATCGGAAATGATCACTCCGAAAGGCTACACAAAGGGCGGCTGTTTTCGGGATAGAAAAGAGGCGTTACAGATAGCGGGGAAGATAATGTATCGAGGTAGCTCACCGGCTATCGGGTTTCGGTATTTTATGGATATATTGGAACAGTAACGGGGAATTTACTATCTTTGCGGCATTAATTAAAAATAAGACAACATGAAATTATTTGTAGGAGGTCTCCAGTATGATATGCAAGAAAGCGTCATCCGAGATGAATTTGAAAAGTTTGGAACGGTAGGTTCCGTAGAATTGATTCCTGATAGAAGACCGGGGAACAACAAAGGTTTTGGTTACATAGAAATGCCTAATGAAGACGAGGCTGCGAGAGCAATTTCGGAATTAAATGGGATAGATTTTAACGGTAAGAAGCTGAAAGTAGCCATTGCCGAAGACCGCGAACCACGCGAACCGAAGGAACGGAAGTAAGTTTTCTTTTATGAAACTGCATACTATCAACACCGGCTTTTTCAAGCTGGATGGCGGGGCTATGTTTGGCGTAGTGCCTAAGGTTATTTGGAATAAATTAATCCCTGCCGACGAAAACAATTTATGCAACTGGGCTTTGCGATGCCTACTGGTCGAGGACGGCAATCGCCTTATCTTGATTGATAACGGGAACGGTACGAAGCAAAGTGAGCATTTCTTCAAACATTACTACCTGAACGGAGAGGACACTTTGGAGAAATCTTTGAATGCCTTCGGCTTCGGTTTCGATGATATTACCGATATGTTTTTATCCCATTTGCACTTCGACCATTGTGGCGGAAGCATCCGGTGGAACCACGACCGAACGGGCTATGAAACGACCTTCAAGAACGCCACCTATTGGAGCAATGCCCGACATTGGGAATGGGCGACGAACCCAAATGCACGAGAGAAGGCTTCGTTTTTGAAGGAGAATATTCTCCCAATCAAGGATTCCGGTCAGTTGAAATTCGCGGAGGAAGGACAGGAGATCGCTACCGGATTCAAGGCAATGTATGCCAACGGACATACCGAGGCAATGATGATTCCGCACATCCAATGCAATGGTCGGACGGTGGCTTTCGTTGCCGATTTGATTCCTTCCACAGCCCACATCCCGATTCCCTTCGTGATGGGTTACGATTCCCGCCCCTTGGTGACGATGGTGGAAAAGGAGGCATTCCTCCAGAAGGCGGTGGACAACGATTACGTTTTATTCTTCGAACACGACCCATACAACGAGTGCTGCACCTTGCAAAGAACCGATAAAGGCATTCGGGTAAAGGATGTATTCCGATTGTCGGATTTGTTTTAAAAATCCTCCCTCCCCTATTTTTCATTTTATTCAGCGGGATGTTTACGGCATTCAGGATGAACCATGCAATGACCTGAATCGCCCTGTAAGAGCGGGAAGGGAGTGTCATGGTATGATGAAATTCATTCGTTATTTCGGGATAAAATAGCTTGGTTTGTAATTTTGAAATTCACTTTTTTTTCCATACCATATGATATATACCTATCTCCTTCTCGGGATTGCTCCATATCATATGATATGAGGCGGTGGCGAGAGGAAAATAACTCCATATCATATGATATGAACCTATTTTCTTCTCCCGATTGCTATATATCATTTGTTTCATCCCGATCCCCGCATGGCGAATACTATATATAATAAGGTATAACCCACTCCTTATATATAGGAGTGTTGATACCATCCCATTTATAACAATATTCTGCACAGCATCGTAGTAAATGGAGTCATTTACTACGATGCTGTGCAAAGGATTGCTATAAACCATTTGTTTCCTCCCGATGGCTTCGCCAGAGTTTAAGAAAAGTATTTAATTTGATTCCGTGAAGGTCAAGACATCGGTATTTAATTCGTGGAATCAGTCGGAAGGGGCGAACGGCATTAAACAAATTTAATGACAGATTGGGGCAAGGACTTGCTGTCTGATAAAAATTATAAGGAATTCTACGGAATCGCTTTTACCAAAAACGGCATACATGCAGGATAGCCGCAACGGGCATCCCATGGGATAGGAAGGAATTCCAAATAAAACAGGAAGGCTCAGCAGAGTTACTTAAAAATAACGCTTCTCAACCGGATTCATGTCTGGCTGGATTACATTAATCTTTTTTGCAATCCGCAAGCATATCGGTGGCTTGTTTTTCGCCCCAATGCGGCATAATGCTGGATACTGGTTTAAAGGATTTATATCTTTTTACTGCTTCCTCAAACAACGGAAGGGCTTTATCTTTCCCTCCTCCAAAGGCTGACGGAGTGTAGTATTTCCCCATGCCCAACATAAAATAAGGACGGGGGTTGGTAGCATCCAAACTCTTTGCTTTCTCTTGGAAACCTGCCGATGCCATACCGTATTTTTGTCCTCTTGCCATCGGATTCACACGGATGCGGGAGGAAGATGCCCATCCTTTTAGGACATATATCTCCGAATTATCCGGCTTTAAAGAGTCTGCTTTGGCGATGAAACCATCTGCTTTGTCACAATAATCATCTATGTTATCATTGCTCTTGTCATACGTTGCCATCAACATATAGCAGTATGCGATGTAATAATTAGGAAGCCATTCTTTCTTTTCTGCATTGGCGATGCGTTCAAAAGAATTACAAACCAACCGTAGCGATGCCACGCTTTTCGAGGTATCTATGGTGGCAATAGTTTTTTCCATGGAGGAAACATACTTCGCATTCTGCCCAAATGCAACGGAGGTAACGGCAATGACGGTAATTAATAAAATTATTCTTTTCATGATCTATTTTGTTTAGTTTAATATCTCGGTGGGGGTATGTTCTTGAGCTTCTTGCGGAGCATGAAATCTTTCAGGAAAAACCGCATATCCAATGCCCGTTCTCGGGTACGGTCGAGGAAGTATTGAAGCATGCTGTTCGAGGTTTCTTCGCCATACCAATGCGGGTTGCTGTCGTAAATACTCTCCCACAATTTGATGTCGTTTTCCATGTCGTTCTTCCAACTAAATTCCGCTACCATCAGGCGATTCTGAATAGAAGTATCAACTAATGCCATCAGCTTCCGATAGGAATTATCGAGGCTGTCTTCCCACAATTTGCGGTGCGTCTTGAGGCAGGTTACGAGGTCTTCAGGCGACTGAAAGTTGTTCAAACAATTCGCCAGCATACTATCTATATGGTACATCTGGACGGTATCGTCTTCATTCATCAGATAATTCCTGACTTGGGCGGTGGCTCCGCCGATTAAAATACAATTAAACACAATTACGATTACGATTTTTTTCATTAGCTATCTATTAAGAATATATATTTTTGTTCAGGCGGCGAATTTAGAAAACTTATGGTAAATAGAAAAAGGGAGCGATTCTGATTCCCTTTGGGCGATTTTAAGACCGTGAAGGTCTTTTTACAATGCAAACCGTTTGAAATCCCTTTTTCCAGGTTTGAGCTCAATCCTGACAAAACGTAGCTATGTTTCACCAAAACGTAGTTATGTTTCGCCAGAACATAGCTATGTTTCGCCAGAACGTAGCTATGTTTCGCCAGAACGTAGCTATGTTTCGCCAGAACGTAGCTATGTTTCCGGAAAACCTAGCTCTGTTTGCCCGAAACAGAGCTACGTTTTGCCAGGATGAAGCTCAAACGTCTAAAAAAACAAGTGATTCCCGTTGAAAGCTCCTTAAAAAACTTCGCCACCTCCCCCGCGATCCTTAATTTTGCCCCATTAAAATAAAATGATGAATCTCCCTCCGACCGATTTCGCGATGACCATCCCTCCTACCCCGCTCCAAGAATTGCAAGATTCTTTGTTTGATGCCCATCAACTAAAGGTATTCGTCAAACGATTCGACCTGATGCACCCCCATGTTTCGGGGAATAAAATATTTAAATTAAAACACAATATAGCGGAATGTAAGGCGCAAAATAAAGACAACATCCTCACTTTTGGCGGAGCTTATTCCAACCATATTATCGCAACCGCCGCCATCGGAAAAGAGCATGGCATAAAAACCATCGGCATCATTCGCGGCGAAGAAACCATTCCCTTAAATAATGTGCTTACGTTCGCTATCGAGTGTGGCATGGAATTGCATTATATTACCCGAGAACGCTATCGAATAAAAGATACCGAAGCGTTTATTTCCTCCCTTACAAAACAGCATGGCGACTTCTATTTAATTCCCGAAGGCGGAGCCAATATTCATGGCATCAAAGGTTGTATGGAAATGAGTAATGAAATAGAAATCCCGTTCGATTATATTGCCCTTGCATGCGGCACCGGGACTACCCTCGCAGGCATTTCCCTGTCGCTGAACGACAACCAAAAAGCCATCGGAATACCCGTATTAAAAGGTGCAGAATTTATGCAACAAAGCATCACCAATATGCGGAATCAGTTTAGCGATCAGCTTGGGGTAAAGGAGAATTTCGCGCTCCATTTCGACTATCATTTTGGAGGATATGCGAAGACTAATGACGCTTTAAATGGCTTCATCCAGGACTTCATCAGGAACCACTTCATCCCCATTGAATATGTTTATACCGGCAAGTTATTTTATGCTGTTTTCGACTTGATAAAACAAGGCTATTTCCCGAAAGGGAGCACCCTCGTTGTCCTCCATACAGGCGGATTATTTAATGCAGGTGCACCACCACTTTAGTAGCCGTATAATCCTCCAAATCCTTCAGATGAGTGGCAATTCGCGCATCCCATTCTTTCTGTTTAAGTTCAATTATCGAATGATTCGTTTCCTTGTCATACAAATCCTGCTCCTTGTTTAAGTCACTGGAGTTGGTGGAGTTTATCTTGTTGAAATCCGTACTAAAAGTTTTCGCCGTGAATCTGTATTCCTTCAACTTCTTGACTAATTTTCGGTAATAAATCTCTGTCAAATCGAAGTGCCCCTGCTCATGTTTCAAGAGGTAATCGTTAGCCTTATCCATCTTCACCCACGATTTATGCTTATCGAAGAAACGAGTCAGATTAATGGTCGCACTGTCATCCATCCACGAGCAAGTCGAGGACATCTCGCTGAACGTATAGGCTTGCGTTCCCGAAGAATTGTCGGGTTTCCCAAGGAAATCGCTCCACACTAATGGTTTATTTTTATCGTAAACAATTTTATCGCCATCCTTCTGCGGAATAAAAGACAAAGAGGGCATTAGCACGACGAATAAGAGCACTGATTTAAGAATACTTTTCATGATATTATTATTTATTTAGGATGCAAAAATACATATTCCTATTAACATCCATTTCAATTAACCAAAGTTTAACCCGCCGGATACCTGTTAATACCTTCTTTTTAACTATTTTTGCAGCCTGAAAAATGTAATCAAATTAGTAACTATGAAGAATAAAAATCTTAAATCTTATTTAGAAAGAATGAAAAAGAACAGGATGGTGAAGGTGGTCTCGGTACTACTTATTTTCTCTTTGTTTGCGTGTTATGCCACCTTCAAAAAGGAATCGAAGAATGATATTTTAATGCAAGTCATGCTGCAAGGATTCGGGCAGGAACATTACCTCGATATGCAGATTAATGATGCGTTTTCCGAGAAGGTGTATGACCTTTACATGAAGCGTTTGGATTATAACAAAACCTTTTTCCTTCAAGAGGATGTTGATAAATTAAAGCGGTATCGCGAGCAATTGGATGATGAGATCAAGGGTGGGAGCTTTGAATTCTTTAATCTTTCCTTAGAAATCATTAAAAAGCGTCAGAAGGAAGCTAAGGAATATTATAAAGAGTTCCTCGCTTCTCCTATTGATTTCACTAAAGATGAATCCATCGAAACAGATGCCAAGAAAAAAGTTTATGCCAAGGATAAAAATGAATTGAAAGAAGCATGGCGCAAGTCTATGAAGTTTCAGGCAATGGGACGTTTGAATGAGCTGCAAGACATCCAGGATAAAGCGAAAGAAACAAAAGATACGAGCGTAAAGTCCATGACTTTTGCAGAGATGGAAGCCGATGCCCGCAAGAAAGTTTTGAAGAGCAACGATGATTGGTTCAAGCGGCTGGATGAGTATGTGGAGAAGGATTGGACATCAGTATTTTTCAATACCATTGCTAATGTATATGACCCGCACTCGGAATATTTAGCTCCCAAAGAGAAAGCTTCTTTTGACATTCAAATGTCGGGGCAGTTGCAGGGTATCGGTGCGCAATTACAAGAAAAGGATGGGCAGATAAAGGTTACCAATATCATCCCCGGCAGCCCTTCTGCTCGTCAAGGGATATTAAAGGCTGGCGACATCATTATGAAGGTGGCGCAAGGCGACAAAGAGCCTGTGGATATAGAAGGTATGCGCCTCGACGATGCCGTTCAATTGATTCGTGGAAAGAAGGGTACAGAGGTTCGGTTGACGGTGAAGAAGGTGGACAACAGCATCCTCGTTATCACGATTATTCGCGATATAGTTTTAATAGAAGAGACTTACGCACAGTCGGCTATTATCAATAATAAAAATAAGATAGGATACATTCGTCTGCCGGTGTTCTATGCTGATTTCAACAAGACAGGTGGCAGGAATTGTTCTGACGATGTGAAGAAGGAAGTCTTGAAATTAAAGAAAGAAAACGTGGATGGAATCGTCATAGATTTGCGGGATAATGGTGGTGGTTCATTGCAGGATGTGGTGGATATGGCGGGCTTATTCGTCAAGTCCGGTCCGATGGTACAGGTAAAGAGCCGCAATGGTAGTCCTTATGTTTTGGAGGACAGAGATACCGCTGTTTATTTCGATGGTCCGTTAGTTATTATGGTCAATACTTCCAGTGCTTCGGCTTCCGAGATTATGGCTGCTGCGATGCAGGATTATCACCGTGCCATCATCATCGGGACCACCCAAACGTATGGCAAAGGAACGGTGCAAAGAATCTATAACATGGATGATTATCTGAAGCCTGATTACGAGGATTTAAAACCTATCGGGTCGGTGAAGATGACGGTGCAAAAGTTCTACCGCATCAATGGCGGTGCTACGCAATTAAAGGGCGTTACTCCCGACATCATCGTGCCGGATGCTTACAGCCTGATTGACCGTGGTGAAAAGGAATCGGATTACCCGATGCCGTGGGACGAAATTAAACCTGCCAATTATACCTCCTGGAACAAAGGAATCGGTGCTTACGACAGAGCCAAAGCCAACAGCAAGCAACGTATCCAGAGTAATGCTTCCTTCAAATTAATCGGGCAGCAGGCGGAGAAGTACAAGAAGCAAACCGATAAAACATCCTCCACCCTGAACCTCGAAAAGTATAAGAAAGAACAGAAGATAGTGAAGGACGAGAACAAGAAGTTTGATGATATTTATACCGAGATCAAGGACGAAAACATTAGTAACCTCGCCGTTGATCTGCCTGCCATAGAATCTGATACTATCAAGGTTTCTCGCAATAAAGAGTGGTTGAAGAACTTAAAGAAAGACCCCTACATCCATGAGGCGACTATGGTCGTGAATGACTTGAAGTAATTACGAATTACGAATTACGAATTACAAATTACGACAAAGCCCTCGAATGTTCCTATTCGAGGGCTTTCTCTTTTTTTAATTCCTGATGAAATTACGCATCATAAATATCTGTTCCTATCGTAATGTCGAAGAGATTGGCATTGTGATAATTCAGGAAATTACCGTCATCATTACGAATATCATCTGCCAGGGCTGATGCTGACGAACGGGCATTAATTACTTTTCTCTTCACCCCTGGTGCCGCTCCGGCTGTCAAGCCGATGGACATGATTACCGGTCCATCGCCAAGTTGATTATTTCCCTTCACTCTTTTGCCTGAAATAACATTGGCTTCCGGTGCATTGGTATTGGCTCCGTGGAGGGCATTCACGTTAATATATTGGTGCGGAGTATTGTGATGAACATACAGCTTGCTAAAGTCAAACAATGCCAATGCTCCCGCGCGATTGCTCCTGAAAGCATCAATGCAAAAACCAATATTAAAGATCAACTGATTGACCAATAAATTCCTTGCTGCTTCTATCAAAACTTTGTCTGCGACATACGTTCCCATGGCTCCCAATTGCACGTTGCGGGCAAGCGGATAATTGGTATCGTAATTATAAAAAATCGTTGCCACAGCCAAGCTTATGGCGGCTTCGTGAGCATGGCAGGCGAGTGATACGCGATGAATAACCACTTCGGCATGCTCGGTAGTTAGGTGGTTAAATTCATCCAATCCATGTGGCGCAAATTCCAAATAAATCTCAGGAGTGGCGCGGAAAAGATTCTTCAAAGAAGGAAAAATAAAACGACAATCCAACACGAAGTGCATCAACATAATATCCTTCAGCGAAGTCTTTCCTCGCTGTATCGTTAATTCGTTTTCGCCAGCACCGATGGAGAGGCTGAAGGAGTTGACAGCAGCAAGCGTGGGGGCATCCAGGGAGCCTACCAATCCGCTCAAATTCAGGTGAACTTTTTGCGAATGATCGCGGGCATGATTCAAGAGACGGATGTCTATAAATTCTCTGTCGTTATAGAAATCAAAGATGTAATCTATCGGATTATCGTGTGCTACTGCTGCCATTTTATTGAAATATTTGGTACTTGGTTTATTTAATTACTGGGCGCAAATATACATTTTATTATTATCAATCCTGCAAGTATTATTTTGATTACCTCAAAAAAAGTTTTTTTTATTCATCTCAAAAAAAGTTTATGGCGAAGAAAAATAAGAAGTTTCAAAACCATAATTTGTTCTGAAACCTTTAATTTTGTATAATGCCCTTACACGTTTTTGTCGAGGCTAAAAATAATTGTATTATGCCTCGACAAGAACCTGTTATGGCATAAAATAGTTGTATAATGCCTCGACAAGAACCTGTCGTGCCCTAAAATTTTTGTATTATGCCTCGACAAGAACCTGTTATGACATAAAATAGTTGTATAATGCCTCGACAAGAACCTGTCATGCCATTATACAATAATATTGTGCCACGACAGGTTCTTGTTTTGGCATTTTTAAGTATAAAAAACAGGTTCTTGTCATGAAAAACCCCGAAAATTGACCTTATTAATAGGAGTGCGTTTTGTCTTTCCAGATAATATTAGTAGTTTTGCTGCGATAAAAATAAGTCTAATTAATACTAATAGAATGAAAAAAATCTTAACAAATCTGATTCTTGTTGCAGCGTTCTTGTATGGAATGAATGCTGATGGGCAAACCAACGTTTACCATCCTTTCCCCTTTTCCAATGCAACTTGGCGGGTAGATTTTTTTACGGGAGCAATGGTAACAACATCTACCCTTTGTTTTAGTTGCTACAAATGTCAATATCAAATTTCAGGCGACACCATTATTGGAGGTTGTAACTATCATAAAATTATGAAAACTGGCTCCGACTATAATTACGATGGTAATCTCGGTTGTAATTTTAACATGCCTACTTGCATAGAAAATCAATATATGGGGGCATTAAGAGAAGATTTAATTACCCGAAAAGTTTATTTCATCAATGGTTCAATTACAGATACTATATTATACGATTTTACTTTAAATGTGGGTGATACACTGCATGTCGGATTCAATAATCATTGCTTTTATAACGACACTATTTCCTCCATAGATTCTGTTTTAATAGGAACACATTATCGTAAACGTTGGAATTATAATATCGGAGGCTGTGGTATGCCATCCTCAATTATTGAAGGAATTGGAAGCACTCATGGATTATTAGAAGAACTATATTCGTTTGAAAGCGGCGGAGATTTAATATGTTTCTCCCAAAACGATACAACATATTATCCCAATTATAATACATCCGGCAATTGCGATTTAATAACTGTAGGTATTAATGAGATTTTAAATAAAGAAGACCCTATTTCCATCTTCCCCAACCCCGCCACCGATCTCCTCACCATCTCCCTCCCCGCTACTAACATAAAATCCTGCATCCTTAATCTTTATGATATGTTGGGAGAAAAGATGCTGCCCACACATACCTTAAACCTTAAACTCGAAACCTTAAACATAAGCTCACTGCCCCAAGGAATCTACTTCCTCGAAGTGATGATGGATAACGAGAAGGTCGTGAGGAAGGTGGTGAAGATGTAAAGGGATTAGTATCTCTCGATAACCACTTTTTTAACCACCACTTCCTTGTCATTTAGTATGCGAAGGAAATAGATTCCTTGCGAGATAGTTGCCGTACTGATCTCTATCAAACTCTTGCCGGCAGCGACATTGGTGGAGTATATCTTCCTTCCATCCAACCCTATAATTTCAAGATAAGAAGGAGTAAAAGCATTCCATTTTATAAAGATATTCGTGGAGGCAGGGTTGGGATAAACAAAGATTTCATCAGCAGTATTTAATGCCGGAATCTCGGTCGTGATACAGGGAGGATTCGGCGAAACAGTGATTCTTCCTCCGGCAATAACGCGGTGCATCGCAGGATTTGTTCCCGAGTTAGGAACATTCGGCATGCCTACTGTCGGGGGATAAGGAGCAGCATTGAAGAAGTCGGCAAACGATGTCCGGTAGTAAGAAGTATCCGTAACCACGGTGCTGGACGGCGTAATAACTCCTAAGATATTGTTGCCATATTGCAGATGGTTGGTACCAGCCAAACTATACAGCCCGTGGAAGATGGCACTGTTGGTGGTTTCATTGCCGAGGAAGTTCAAACTATCAGAAGTAACCGACGGACCCGGGGTCATAATAACGCCATACCCCGCAGCGCGATTGCGATAGAAAGTAGTGTAAGGTCCGGTAGGTCCCCACGTGGAATCTATCATGATATTATTCACGATATTTCCTTCAAATAAATTCGCAAAAGAGTAGTGACCATGCGCACATAGATCAGCACCTGCATCAGTCGGGAACTCGGTACGGTAGCCATTCGCAGCATAGTTATATCCCGCAACATTCCCATTAGCTCCCTGCTTCACGATGATCGAATGACGAAGATGATTGAAGACATTATTCTCTATCAAACACTGCCCGGTATGCTGAATCATCATCACTCCATAACCCCTCGTGCCGCTGCCATCGTAGGCAAAAGCATCATGGAAATAACATCCCGAAACAGTAATGTTGCTGCTGACATTTAAGGTAACATGAGCACCTACACTGTGGCTGCTTTCCACACCTTTCACCCAGCAATTCAGGGCATTGTAGAAGTTGATGGCATAGCCTGTACTTGGCAATCCGGCATCCACACGGGTAATACTTAAATCTTCTATCCCCACAAAAACGCGAGGTGTCCACTTCCTTATTTTAGGAACTAATGAAGATGAATAAGTGATGCGCAAAGGGTTCTCAAACGTGAGGGTATTCCCATTAATTCCAATGATGTGGATGAGCTGCCCTACACAGTTCACAGCCCAATTTATAGGGACGGTATTCCATGTGCCGTTGGTTTCTTGAATCTCGCAATAGTCGCCGACAGCGAAGCCGGTGGTGCTATCCAGAACGATTGTGATACTTTCTTTTTGATACCCCGATATGATGTTTCTAAACACCCCTGTTTGATTGGTTTGCGCATCAATACAATCTATCGCTCCACCATTGAGGCTGAATACCAAGTGTGCCGAATCGTAGCAATTACCACGCAGAATGATACTATCCGGGAGGTTCAAGGTGGACTTCACCAGATAGTTTCCTGGAGGAAAATAAAGGATTCCGGCATGCCCATTCAACGATGTTATGGCACTATCAATAGCGTGGGCATCATCGGTAACGGAATCGGCATGAGCACCGAAGTTCATCACATTAAGCTGGGTCGTGATAACAGGATTATTCTGGAAGCTACCGGCATTAGACCATAGCACTCGCTTGGTGGTAGGGATAGTTTGGGCAGTAGCAATTGTAGCGCAAACAAAGGCGATTAGGATTAGGTAAACTGTTTTCATTATTGTATGATTTATTAATTTATTCAGCGACAAAATTAGAAAAATGAATGATGATTAAAACTCCATTCCTCACGCCGTTACAATCCGGTCGCCAATATATTTCCCTGCTTTGAGGTTAATAAGTATCTTGGAGAAGGACTCGATGGTATAATCCACATCCTCCAAAGTATGCACGGCAGTAGGGATCAGGCGCAGCATGATAACTCCTTTGGGAACGACAGGATAGACCACCATTGAACAGAAAATATCGTAATTCTCGCGGAGGTCAAGAATCAGATTGGTAGCCTCTGGGATGGTGCCATTGAGATAGACCGGTGTAACGGGACTTTGAGTATTACCAATGTCGAAGCCCGCAGCTTTGAGATTTGTTTGCAGGGCATGAACTATTTTCCATAGATTATCTTTTAATTCGGGTTGGGTTCTTAGTAATTCAAGGCGTTTCAAAGCACCCGCCACCAAGGGCATCGGCAAGGACTTGGCATAGATCTGGGAACGCATATTGTAATAAAGATATTCCACGACAGACTGCGTGCTTGAGATGAATGCCCCGATGCTCGCAATCGCCTTCGCAAAGGTCCCGAAATAAATATCTATCCCCTCTTGAACACCTTGCTCCTCCCCTGTTCCGGCGCCAGTCTTGCCCATCGTACCGAAGCCGTGTGCATCATCCACGAGGAGGCGGAAATTATATTTACTTTTCAATGCGATAATCTCTTTCAGCTTGCCTTGATCGCCGGACATTCCAAAGACTCCTTCGGTGATAACAAGGATGCAACCGCCGCTTGCTTCTGTTAATGCAGTAGCCCGTTCCAGTTGCTTTTGGAGATTCTCAATGTCATTATGAGGGAATACAAACCGCTTCCCGATATGTAATCGCATCCCATCCATAATGCAAGCATGAGCCTCGGCATCATAGACAATCACGTCGTGCCGATCCACCAAAGCATCTATGGCGGAGACCATTCCCTGGTAGCCAAAATTCAACAAAATGGTAGCTTCTTTATTCATAAAAGAAGATAATTCTGCTTCCAATTTCTCATGAAGATTTGAATTGCCAGACATCATCCGAGCACCCATCGGCATTGCCATTCCGTATTGTGCAGCAGCTTCGGCATCCACACGGCGCACTTCGGGATGGTTCGCCAAGCCGAGATAATTGTTCAAACTCCAAATCAAACGGGTCTTCCCACGGAAGATCATTTTATTCCCAATATCGCCCTCGAGCTTCGGGAAAGTGAAATATCCATGAGCGTCTTTGGCGTGCATCCCGAGGGGACCTCTGTTCTGTTGTAATTTTTCAAATAAATCCACGTTATGTCTTTCTTAATTAATAATAAAATTTATGTCGGGGCAAAAATATAAAATCGGGATGCAAACAAAGATAATCTTCTTCCTCAAACGTTACATGGGGGGACCTCAACATCGTTTGGATAGGTTCACTTTAGAATTTATATATATATCCAGAGCCATTCCAGATACATCTGGAGTCATTCCAGATACATCTGGAGTCTTCCCAGATATATCTGGGAAACTCGTTGCATTGACATCTATTCACCCAAATCCAATTACTACATAAATAATGAATACATTTAGAATTACTGAAGATAATAGTATATTTGCGCCCATGAAAAAGAAAACGGGTTTCGTAGTTAATACCATTTTACTCCTATTAGTAATAGGGCTGTCGTCTTGCAGTAAATATCAGAAGCTGTTGAAGAGTACGAATAACGAACAGAAATACGATATGGCGGTGAAGTTTTACGAAGCCCATAACTACGAGCATGCGCAGCCTCTTTTTGAGCAATTGCTGACCATCAGCAAAGGCACGAGCAAGTACGAAATGATTTATTATTACTATGCCAATTGCTATTACCAATTAGGCGACAACGAGGAGGCGAGCTTTTATTTTGAGAACTTCGTAACCACGTTTCCGAATAGTAAGTTTACCGAGGAATGTAGTTTTTTATCGGCTTTTTGCTCTTATTTGGATTCCCCGAACCCGTATTTAGATCAAACAAATACCAGAAAGGCGATGCTTCAACTGCAATTATTCGCTAACAAATACCCCAAAAGCACCAAGGTGGACCAATGCAACCAATTGATAGATTTATTGCGGGAGAAATTGCAAAAGAAAGAATATGAAATAGGGAAATTGTATTACAAGATGAGCGATTTTCGGGCAGCCGTGGTCTGTTTTAAGAACTTAGTGAAGAATTATCCAGAGACGAAGTATAAGGAAGAAAGCCAGTTTCTCACAGTTAAATCCTACTACCTTTGGGCTAATAAAAGTATAGACACCAAAAAAGAAGAACGATACAAAGCAGCCGTCGCGAACTACACCATTTTCATCGATAACAACCCGAAAAGCAAGTTTGTGAAAGAAGCAGAAGGCTACTATGCCGATGCCTTAAAGCAATTGGAAAAGAAACGCCTCGCAGGAGGATAAGAAATACAGAATAATATATATTTACCCCTAATATTTAATAAAGATGAGCCACAACACCAATTACAAAGAGGTAGCCGTTACGACCGTTACCCGCGATTTGCGTGAGTTTGATACCACGACAGAGAACATTTATGAATCCATTGCGATTATCTCCAAGCGAGCGAATCAGATTGCCGCGGAACTGAAGGAAGAATTATCCGGTAAGCTAAGCGAATTTTCTGCCCCAGCTATGGATACCCTTGATGAGATTTTCGAGAACGACGAGCAAATAGCTTTGTCGAAACAATACGAGCGGATTCCGAAACCTACCTTGATTGCTGTGCAAGAGTTTCTGGATGGAAAGGTGTATCACCGATTCATGACGGAAGATGAAATTGCTAAAGCCGCGGCATTGGCTGCTGCACCACCAGTAAGATACAACAGATATTAATCTTTGAAACTGTAGGCAATATTCCATACTACTTTTCGCTGAAACATGCTGAATGGAAAGAAAATATTGCTGGGAGTTACGGGAAGTATTGCTGCTTACAAAGCCGCAACGCTTACCCGTTTCTTCGTTAAAGCAGGTGCCGAGGTGCGGGTGATTATGACCCGTTCGGCTGTGGATTTTATCACGCCGGTTACGATGGCTACGCTGTCCAAGAATCCGTGTTACTTAGATTTTATAAAGAATGAAAATGGCGAGTGGAACAACCATGTAGAGCTTGCGTTGTGGGCGGATTTGATGGTGATTGCGCCCGCTTCATTAAATACGATTGGGAAGATGGCTAATGGCATTTGTGATAACCTGTTGTTGGCAACTTATCTTTCTGCGAGATGCCCCGTTTTCATTGCGCCGGCTATGGATGAGGATATGTGGATGCACGGATCTACCAAGAAGAATATTGCTACTTTGAAGTCGTTTGGGAATGTTATTATTCCGCCTAATAGCGGGGAATTGGCGAGTGGATTGAACGGTGAGGGAAGGATGGAAGAGCCGGAAAACATCCTCGCTTTCATTCAAAATGAAGTCGCGAAGACTCTGCCATTAAAAGGGAAGAAGGCGATGGTTACCGCAGGTCCTACGTATGAAGCCATAGACCCTGTGCGGTTTATCGGCAATCATTCGTCGGGGAAAATGGGGTATGCGATTGCCACGGAATTGGCTGAGAAGGGTGCTGAGGTTACATTAATCAGCGGACCGACTTCATTGACCATCAGCCCTAAAATTAAATTAATAAAAGTAACGACCGCGACGGAGATGCATCAGGCTTGCATGGATAATTTCAAAGGAAAAAATATTACCGTAATGGCTGCTGCGGTGGCTGATTATAAACCCTCCATCAAGCAAAGCGAAAAGATTAAGAAGAAAGAGAAATCGCTGACGATAAAGCTCTCGCCGACGAAAGATATTCTGTTTGAATTGGGTGGGATGAAGACGAAGACACAGTTTTTATGCGGCTTTGCGTTAGAGACCGAGAACGCGATTGCGAACGGGATGTTGAAATTAAAAAGGAAAAACTTGGATATGATTGTGGTGAATTCTTTGGCGGATAAGGGCGCAGGATTTCAGGGCGCGACGAATAAGATTTCCATTATTGATGCATCCAATAAGGTCATTAATTTTGATTTGAAGAACAAAAAGGAGGTGGCGGCGGACATTGTGAATTATATTATCGGGAGGGTAGGGAAATTATGAATTATGAATTATTAATTATGAATTGGGGGAGGATAAATAGCGGTAATTTCTGGGATTTTACCAATTGGCGCAAGTCTTCCGCCAACTGGCGCGAGTCTTCCGCCAGTTGGCGGAAGGTGTCCGATAAGCGTATAAATTAGGTTTTTAAGTGTAAAAATGAAAAATATAACTAATAAAATGAAAAGAATACTGATAATAATGTTGCTGGCGGTGGTCTCGATTTCGGGGAATGCGCAGGAATTAAACGCGACGGTGCAGGTGAACGCTCCGACGATTACGGGCATTGATAAGAAGGTTTTTGAGACTTTGAAGACGTCTATCACCGAGTTTTTGAACAACAGAAAATGGACCGATGATGCTTTTTTGAATCAGGAGCGGATTGAATGTACTTTTATGATTAATTTCCAAAGTATGCCGTCGCAAGGCGTTTTCAACGGGACGATACAGGTGCAGGCTCGGCGACCAGTTTTTGGGACTTCGTATAACTCTCCGTTGATTAATTATCTGGATGCGGATTTTAATATCGTGTATCAAGAGAATACGCCGCTGGATTATAATGACCAGACGGATATGGGCAACCTGACCTCTGTTTTGGCGTATTATGCTTACATCGTAATTGGTTTGGACTACGATTCTTATTCCAATAATGGGGGTACTATTTATCTTAATAAGGCGCAAAATATCGTCAACTTCTGCCAATCAGAAGTCGAGAAAGGCTGGAAGGCGTATGAGAGCACGAAGAATCGGTATTGGTATATTGATAATCTCTTAGACCCGCAATTCAAGGGCGTTCGGGAGGCAAATTATAAATTTCATCGCCTTGGTTTGGACATCATGTCGGAGAAGGCGGATGATGGGCGAAAGGTGATTACGAACTGTATGGAGCTTGTTTATAATGCCTTCAAGAACAAACCCGGGTCGTTCCTCTTTAAGATTTATTTCGATACTAAGGCAGACGAGTTGGTGAATATATTTTCTAATGGCTTGCCCGATGAAAAGAGTAAGGTAGTGGCATATTTTAATGAGATGGATCCCGCAAACGGAAGTAAGTACCAAAAGATAAGTGGAGGGAGGTAATAAACCATGTTGGCAAGACTCGTCATACAAAATTATGTCTTAATAGACACTCTGGATATTCATTTTTCTTTGGGATTGAATATCGTTACGGGTGAGACAGGTGCTGGAAAGTCTATCCTCCTTGGTGCTTTGGGTTTGATATTGGGGCAGCGGGCGGATACTTCTGTTTTATTGAATAAGGAGAAGAAATGTATTATCGAGGGGGAGTTTAATATTGATGAGTATAACCTCGAAGGGTACTTTGAAGCGAATAATTTGGATTATGAAAGCACCACAATTATACGCAGAGAAATTAGTCCAGAAGGGAAGTCGCGAACCTTCTTGAATGATACGCCTGTTACACTGAATATTCTCAAGGATTTGTCTGCAAACCTGGTGGATATTCATTCGCAGCACGAGAATTTATCTATCAATAATGCCGCGTTTCAACTTTCGTACTTGGATGCCTTTGCAAAGAACGGCGCATTGGTTAAGGAGTATAAGGAATTGTATGTTACATTCGGTAAATTGAAGATTACATTAGATAATAAGATTGCTGAGAACGACCGATTAGTAAAGGATGTGGACTACTTTCAATTTCAGTTTAATGAATTGAATGAAGCGAACCTTGTCCAAGGTGAGCAAACTGAATTAGAACAGAAATTAGCAGCATTGAATAATGCGGAAGCTATTCGTTCGGGCTTGGAAAGGATAAATTATTTACTGAATGAAGGCGAAAACTCTTTGGTGTTGGAAGGAAATGAAATCGTGAAGATACTATCCACGCTGACGAGGTTTAATACAAAGTTCTCGGAGCTTTTTGAGCGTATAAATTCTGTCGTTATCGAGCTGAAAGATATTTCCAATGAGGTGGATGAACTGAAAGATGAAACGACATTTAATCCTTCGCAGATTGAAGTGATTAATGAACGCTTGAATCATATTTATCACCTCGAACAGAAGCACCGGTTGAATACGGTGGATGAATTATTGAGCCTGCAAGAGTCTTTAAGAATCAAGTTGGAAGGGATAAATTCTATGGAGGATGAGATTATAGAACTCAAGAAAGAGTTGGCAAAGGTAGAGGAGAAGTTGATTGCTCTGGCGAATAAGATTTCCCAAAGCAGAGTGAAAGTTATTCCTCAAATAGAGAAGAAAGTTAAGGAACTACTCAATGATTTGATGATGAATAATGCCGTGCTTAAAATCAATCACGAAGTATTACCTAACGGGCTTTTCAATGCAACCGGAATAGATAAAATTCGGTTCTTGTTCTCTGCGAATAAAGGTGTGGAATACCAGGAAATTCAGAAAGTAGCATCTGGCGGGGAGTTGTCAAGATTGACGCTTTGTTTGAAAGCTATCATTGCTCAATTAATGTCGTTGCCGACGATTGTCTTTGACGAGATTGATTCGGGGGTTTCTGGCGAAGTGGCGAATAAAGTTGGGAATGTGATGCAAACTATATCCACAAAACACCAAGTGATTACGATTACGCATCTTCCACAGATTGCGAGCAAAGGAGAGAGTCATTTTTGGGTATATAAAGAAGTAAAGAACAATAAGACGTTTACTCGAATGAAGAGATTAAACGAAGAGGAACGGATTATAGAAATCGCGAAGATGTTGAGTGGCGAAAAGCCCACCAGCATTGCGATGGAGAATGCAAAAGAATTATTAAACGTATAAACAAATACTATTATGAACTACAATTTATTGGAAGGTAAAAAAGGAATCATCTTTGGTGCGCTTGACCCTAATTCCATTGCGTGGAAAGTAGCCCAACGTGCACATCAGGAAGGTGCGAAAATCATTCTTACGAATGCTCCGATAGCATTACGAATGGGGACTATTAATGAATTAGCCAAGGAGTGTAACTGTGAGGTTATCGGCGCGGATGCTACTTCTATTCCCGACTTAGAAAATCTATTTAACAAGTCTTCCGAGATATTCGGCGGCAAGATAGATTTCGTTTTGCATTCCATCGGTATGTCGCCAAACGTAAGGAAGAACAAGCATTACACTTCCTTGGATTATGAGTATTATCATAAGACGATTGATATTTCCTCCATGTCTTTGCACAAGGTTTTGCAAGTAGCGCAGAAGCTGGATGCTATTAATGAATGGGGTTCTGTTGTTGCGCTTACATACATTGCTGCACAGCGCGTCTTCCCGGATTATAACGACATGGCGGATGCCAAATCAATGCTCGAATCCATTGCTCGAAGCTACGGCTATCATTATGGAAAAGCGAAGAAAGTACGTATTAATACTATTTCCCAATCTCCTACCAAAACAACAGCTGGTAGCGGCGTGAAGGGATTTGATGGTTTCTTCAATTATGCAGATATGATGTCGCCCTTAGGTAATGCAAGCTCGGAGGCATGTGCAGATTATTGCATCACCTTATTCTCCGATTTAACGAGGATGGTAACGATGCAAAATCTCTTTCATGACGGCGGCTTTTCCTTTACAGGAGTTAGTCAGGAGGTAATGGATAAATTCCTCGAGCAATAAAGAAATTATAAATTATGAATGTTAAATTATGAATGTCGGATCATTCATAATTATCCTTCTCATCATTTTATTGTTGCTCCCATAAAGGGTCGCAATCATAAAATGATTAATGAAAATTTATTCAACGCTTATTGAAAGACGCACCATCCTGAAAGGTTTTTCTCCTTCCAGCTTTTTGAAAGTTATTTTATTAAACCTGAAAAAAGAAATCACTGAAAGGAGAAATACCTATCAGGATGTTGGGTCGCATAGATAATAGCCAGAGAGGGATGCCAAACGGGGAAAATTGGGTTGGTTGGAGTGGTAATTACCTTATAAATGTCAAAAACTTGGTCTTAAGTTGGCGAAACTTAGTACTAAATCCTTCCAACTTAGTACTAAATCCTTCCAACTTAGTACTAAGTTTCGCCAACTTAGTACTAAATCCTTCCAACTTAGTACTAAGTTTCGCCAACTTAGTACTAAATTCTTCCAACTTAGTACTAAGTTTCGCCAACTTAGTACTAAGTTTCGCCAACTTAGTACTAAGTTTTTTGAACTTAAGACTAACATTTAAGAATAACAAACCTAATAAAATAACAATATAATGGCTTTCTATCCGGCAAGTATATCTATCACCCGAAAGGTGCTGCCCAACCTCCTTTCGAGTGTATTTATTCTACGAAAGCTATACTGGCATTCGCCATTTCTATTAAATGACGTGGCTAAAGCCACTATTGCTTCCTCCTCCCTCCTACCCCGATAAAAATGTCAGGGCTATTAATTCCGGAATATTACCAAGGAATGGGAGAATGAGATAAGGAAGGGGTATTCTTTTGTTTCCTTGGAATGTTTAATCCCTTGAAGAGAATTATTATATTAATAAACTTGTTGGTCTAATATCATTTTATAAGATTCCATTATTGTCGTCCGCGCGTTTTTGTATGTTTGCAAAAAATTTATTATAAATGGAAGAAGAAATATATACAGATGATGAAAAGGAGTTGTTTGAATTATTAAAGTGGACGATAGAAGTATCAACAAACTTTCCACAACTATCCGAAAATGATAAGAAAGCAGCCGAAGCAAATGTCGAAGAATATGAAGGCATAAAGGAAGGTTTAATTTCTTTAGCGATTAGCAGAAATAAATTCTACAAAGAAACAGAAGCAAATAAACTAAGACATTTGTTAGAATATAAAGATGTAACATGTACCCAATGTAAATTCTTTACAGCATTGAAACCTGTGGGAGAAAAAGTGGGAGATGAAGGTTTTAGCTATGCAGTATATGAATGTCCTAAATGTGGCACAAAATTTTCAGAGAATCTTCCAATTCATTCTGAAGATAGAATAAAAGCAGGGGAAATATTAATAAAGAAAATGCGAAAAAAGAAAGTAGCTAAAGATGATATTGAGAATTTAGAAAAAGCAATTGAAAAGATGAGAGAAACAAACAAAGATGTAGAAGTAAAAACCGCTGATTTATTAAAGTTATATGATGATCATGCAAAGGATGTTTCCGATCTTATCGTCAAGTTTATGGTTCATAAACAAAATGTTTCAACAGGAAGTAAAGACACAAATATAAATTAAAAAGCAATCTCTTTTCATGTTAATAAAATCTCCCCTTCAATCCTCCCCTCCCCTGATAATATAAAGGAATAGAAGGTTCGTGATGTGGAAGAAAGTGTTGGAAGCTTTAATTCTTCGCTCCGGTAGAGATAGCGATGATTTGGATCTTCCTTTCTTTAGCGGCTTTACGACTATATACAGAATTCTTTTGATCCATCGGATTATCGCTGATTGTCGGATCAATATCTAATTCTCCGATAGCCTCTAAAGTAAAATTAAGCAACGGATTTGTACCTTCCATAAACCGTTTAAATACTCCGTTTTGATAATCGTTAAAGTAATTCCGCAAACACGATACTCTTCGCTTCGCAAGATGAATATTGTAGTCTGTACTTGCTAAAGGGCTGCAATAACCTTTGAGCGTTACCATACATTCTTTACCTTGCTCTAGGTTTTGCAATAACAAAACGGAAAACTTCTCTAACCGATTGAAACCATAGACTACAGAGTCCTCGAAGAAGTCCGTAATATCTTCCTCGGCATCGTGTTTTTCATCACCTTTTAATCCTGCGGAATACTCATTTTTATATTTCTCCAGCAAAGCCAGATAGGCATCGTAGGTAAGTTTATAATTCTTCTTCGTAACCGTATCAAGGGTATTGTTATCCGGTTCATCGTTATGGAAAAACAAGGTAATAGGTACCAATAGTTTTATCTCTTTCTCAATATCCTTCTTCGGCGGAATAAGAATAGAATCTTTTACCGACAAAGCAAATGTAAAAATGTCGTCGCAGCAATGTTCATTCTTCTTAAAGAAAGAACCGGTTCGGTTAGAGGTTATATATCCGTTATTTCCTTTTTCATTTAATGAGAAATAAAGATCGTTGAAGCGGGTATTGTATGGCTGCCCTAAGTTTTTCACTGCTTTCCATTGTCCAAGAGAATCTCTTTTCGTCTTAAAGATATCAAAGCCCCCCATTCCATAATGACCATTAGAACTAAAGTAAAAGGTTTTGGTAACAGCATGATAAAAGGGCGATACTTCATCATCAATACTATTAATTTTATCACCCATGTTGGTAGGTTTTCCATACACTCCTTCCTTAGATATGGTTGAGAACCAAATATCCAGCTTTCCTTTGCCTCCCGGACGATTGGAAACAAAATAAAGTATCTCTCCATCGCTTCCGTTTAATGCAATGTTGGGTTGAGTGGAGGTATATTTCTTCAGGTTTATATCATCATTCAAGCGAACAGGATTACCCCATTTATTTTCTTTATACTGTCGTACATATATCTCACAAATAGTTTTGTTCCCACTCTCCACTTTGCATCTTGTAAAGTAAAACCGTTTGTAATCACTACTGAAACAAACATTGCCTTCATGGTATTCCGAGGATTGAAGTAGGGTATCTATCTGCTTTGCCAATTGCCAGTCGCTGTCTTCCTTACTGCTGTCTTTTATTGATTTAAAAATGCGGGCAGTAAGGTCCAAACTATTCAAAGTATCACCACGAAAGGAAGAAAAATATAACACACTATCGCCCAAAGGATATGCCGCGAACTCGGAGTTGTTGGTATTAATCTTAGGATCAAGATGGCGGATGATAATCGGTAAAGCATCGGCACTTAATGTAATGGCAGAATCACAAGAAACAATCTCATTCTTTGCCTTCTGATAGAAGTAATTATTTACTTTGTTATACTTCTTTGCGAAGCGTTCAAATTGCCGTTTGGCTTCCTTGTATTTCCCATTTTCTTTGGCGATAAAACCCAACCAAAACGTACATTCGTGAAAGGTTTCGCCTTGATCTTTTATATTGACAATCTTATACCATCGTTCTGCTGTTTTATAATCAGAACATAGCCTCGAAGCTTCCGCATATTTATAAGCAATGTCCAGAATGGTGGAATCATTATCCAAAATTAAACGATAATAAGCCGCAGCACTGGGATAATCGCCATCAGCGAAGGCTTGGTCGCCGGCTTTTATATATTGAACATTATTCTGGGAAAAAGAAACTGAAATTGATGACAGGAAAAGGAACAGAAGAAAAAAGTATTTCATACAATCAATACCGTTCTACAAATAAACCGGACAGATCTTTTTCCCTGGAGTAATGGGGCGGAACTTCTTGATGATATAACACAACGAAATCTCCAATCCGCCGTGCCCGTTGCTCGCCGCTTTCAATTGCGAAGTGTTGATATCGTAACTTATTCCCAAGGTAAAGCTGGCATAATCCATGCTCACCATCGGGATTACCGCATCATTAAAGCGAACAAACAAGCCCATGTAAAGATTCGTGTTTTGTTCTGCATCAACAATATATTTTCCATTAACTCCCATGATGGCTTCGGAGAAGGTATTTTGCTTTTCATAAAGCCAGGTCGGGAGTAAGTCAAATTGATCACTGACCATGAACTGCCCTATGGCATGAAATGCGATTTTTGGGTATAAAACGGAATTATAACTGCTCTGAAAAGTCTCCACGGGCTTCCCAAAATGATCATACGCCAAGCCAAGCGTGATTGCGCTGCGTTGTTTCAATTTATAATGCCAGCGGATGCCCATATTAATATCGGTATAGGTCATGCTGTTACGCTGAAATGCCTCTCCGGTAGGGAGATTCGGGTTGTAGGCATCGCCATCCCATTGATTATCGAACTGGAGTTTATTATTATTGATACTCTTATTCGTAATGCCTGGTTGGAGGGCAAAAGAGAGGAACATAGTCGAATCTTTTTTAATCTTTTGAGTGTATGATAAGGACACTTTGGCTTCTATCAAACTTAATGAACCGTCGCCTGCATTATCGCTGTTTAATACGATTCCGGCTCCCCAAATACCGGAGGGTAGGTTCTTGATTTTCCACTCTTTGGTGGGCAAAACCATGTCGAATGCTCCGGAATAAGTATTGAATGGGATGGTAATCGAGCTCCATTGATTGCGATGATTGAGAATAAAACGATAATCGCCATCGAACAAGCCGGTATTGCAAGGGTTCAGATTGAGCGGAGCGGCATTAAATTGGGAGAAATGAATATCCTGCGCCGAAGTCGTCAGAACGGTGGTCGTTAAAAGCAAGATGATGGCGAATTTTCTCATTAAATACCTGGTACTGTTTGACGGAGTGGGTTGAACGGAAGAATGCACAGAAATGTTAGCCAAATCAGGTGCGAATCCACTTGAAAAAATGTTGAATCCACTTGAAAAAATGTTGGGTTCACTTGAAAAAATGTTGGGTTCACTTGAAAAAATGTTGGGTTCACTTGAAAAAATGTTGAATCCACTTGAAAAAATGTTGGGTTCACTTGAGTAAAAAATGACACTACCCGACTACAAAAGTTTGTTGCCTCAATAAAAAGTTTGTCGAAGATGAATAAAATTCTTTTCATCATTAAATACTGATTCATTGCTCCATTAAAAGATTCGATTCCGTCCATCCTATTATCTTATCAAAGTAATATTGCCCTTTTTAAAGAAGGTTTTTTGGTTGATGCAAGTCGCCTCGAGGTAATAATCGAAGACATCGGGAGCGGCAGGCATTCCGTTATACGTTCCGTCCCAACCTTTGCTGAAATCGTTGGTCTCAAATACCTTTTGCCCCCAACGATTATAAATAACGAAGTACAACGTCGCCAAGCCGCGGCTGCGAACATATAATACATCGTTTACCCCGTTTCCGTCGGGAGTAAAAGCATTCGGAACGTAGATGTCGGTAGCATCGCAATGTAATTGCAGGACGACAACCTGCACCGAATCCACGACCTGTCCACAGCCATTGTAATCGGTAATCGTAACATAATAAGTCGTCGTATGTTTAGGATGCGCAGTAGTATTCGCACTGCTGGAGCTGCTCAATCCAGCCGAAGGCGACCAATTATAAAGGTAGCCGCTCGCAGGATTTGCATGGAGGGTAGTACTTTGGAAATCAAAGATGGTATCTGGCTTCGCAGTTGCAGAAGCATCGGCATTATTGATGTAGGATTTCACGAAAACACTATCCACATGTTTGCAACCTTGGGCATCGGTAACAGTGCAATACGCCCATCCCGCACAAAGATTCGAGGCAGTAGCCCCAAATTGTGGCGGCGAAGTGCTCCATTGATAGATATAAGGCGGCGTTCCTCCCGATGAAGAAACTTCGGCAGAGCCATTACAATTTTCTGCGCAAGCGATACTATCGGTGAACTTCGACTTCACGAGCTTCGGAAAGGAAACCCAGCCTTTTAAGGTATCAACACAGCCTTTCGAGGTTCTCACAATGAAAGTTATGGTATCAGCACCACCATCGTAGGCGTAGGTATGGAAAGGGTTCTTTATGGAATCAATTCCGCCATCACCAAATGCCCAAGACCACTTGTTGGGCAAGCCATCGTAGGTATGGGTAGTATCTTGAAAGGAGACAATATTGGTGCATGGGGCTAACGTAAATTCAAACCCTCCTACAAAAGGAGGAAGTATCTCGACGGTACCGAAACTGGTGTCGTTGCAACCGGCATTCAGGGAGTCGTAAGCGATTAATATCACATGGTAAATGCCGGTATCGGGGTAGGTATAAATGGGGCTGGTGAGGTTGGAGGTATCGTTACTCAAGGCATTCACACCGAAGTCCCAGTGATAACTTCGGATAGCTCCGTGGCTGTTATTCTGGAACAATGCAACGTCAGTTCCGCAGGCTATTAACGGAGATTGGATGCTGGCAACGGTTTCTAATTCACATGCAACGACATTCACCTGATAATCTCTTCGGGTATCGCCTAAATATACCCCATTCCGGTACTCCGAAACACAAACACCATACACAAATTGCCCTATCGTATTCGGGGTACAGGTAAGCCATCCGGTAAGAGAATCAATGTGCATCGCGACACCGCCTAAAAGGTTCGCGAGACTATAAGGATTCTGCCAGTTTATGTTAAGATAAGGCGGATTCAGTGGAGGTTGGGGCTGCGTTGTATTCACCGGAGCAAAGCCAAAGGGATTGCACAGATGATATGCCAATGAATCGCCATCAGGATCGGTGGCGGAGTGATTAAATGTAAAAGGAATACCCACACAAATAAAGGTCGGTGGCAGATTATTAAATACCGGATTGCCATTATCTATCACCACCGAACTATCATTAATAAAACTCACGAAGGTATCGCCAGTACCGTTCGGATTTACGATATTGAGGATGGTAATATTCCGGCAACATATCTGATAAACCAATTGATATCCGCCAGGAATAAAAGGCAAGGTGAGGGTATCAATATAATGACAAACGCGATAGCAAACATCCACCGGAGGTATCACGCAGGGGTTGGTAATTATGTTCGGCACTGTCTCGGAATCGCGGGGGAAGGTGAGGAATCCGAAGGAGGTATCGTTCATCAAGGTATCGTTATAAAAAACATTCGAACCTTGGGGGTAAATCCCTGTGAAATGATACGAATAATCTACCAACTGATTCGCAGAATTAAAGATGCCGATAGACAGCGGATCATCGAACGGCGGAACCCCGTGGAGGCAGTCGCGATATACGGTCATCCGTATCTCGTATTTATTATTACCAAGGTATTTATAATTCATTTCGCCGCCTACAATATGGGTGCTGAATCCATCAAATGGAAGCCCTGCGAGGGCAACAAAAAGAATCAAAGTCAGTAACCGTTTATCCATCGTGATTTCCATTTTCGGAGCAACAAAATTACTAAAAATAATATTAATAATATCCTCTTTATTGAAATAAATTTTTTTACCGACTTTTGAAACCCATATTTGGTTCTACTATTCTAACTGTTCTCTTTCAAAATTAGTGCCCGATAAGGTATTTGAAAGTCCCATTAGTGGCAGCATAGGATAAACGGAGTGAAAAACCTTTCCGCAGGAATTAAGAGCTTCAGATGGGCAAAAAGTCCAGTTTCCGCACATTCTCGGAGAGGCAGTTTGGCATAAACTCCAGTTTCTATACACTTCCGGTTCCGCCAATGGTCATAAACTCCAGTTTATGGTCAATCGGATTAAAGACAATGGTCATAAACTCCAGTTTATGGTCAATCGGATTAAAGACAATGGTCATAAACTCCAGTTTATGGTTAATCGGATTAAAGACAATGGTCATAAACTCCAGTTTATGGTCAATCGGATTAAAGACAATGGGCATAAACTCCAGTTTTTGTACGGTTCCGGTTCCGCCAACAGAAAAAAGACAAAAAACTACCTGAAAAAAGAGCCGGAAACTTGCCGGAAAATGGAAATTCGACGAACTCCCGATTTCAGACCAAAATTTTGATTAAAATTACTTAGAATATATCAAAAAGAAACCATTTACCTCCCTTGCCCACTCATCATCTGGTTGGCTTTTTTAAAGTATTCCTTCGCTTTCAACGTATCGTTTAACGATTTATAACAGCTCCCAATGTTTTTACAAGCTTCCATATTCTGCGGATTAAGCCGCAAAACCTCCTTATTTTCCACTATAGCATCCTCCATCCTACCCATTTTATACAGAATAAAACCACGATTGATATGAGCCATCTCCATCTCTTTATTAATCGCGATAGCGGTATCGGCATGCATCAGAGCCTTGTCGAATTCACCGATAGTGGCGTACGAATTTGCCAGATTATTATATAAAATAGCATTCGGATGATGATATAGAGCCTTCGCCGCTTCAAAGTTTTTAATCGTATTCTTGTAATCTTCTTTGTTGAAATAACAAAGCCCGAGATTGTAATAAGCCTCCGTATAGTTCTTATAAATAGCAATCGTTTTATTGAATTCAACAATTGCGGCATCCTGTAATTTCCGCTGCCCATCAGGGTTTTGTTCCTTCGGCAACAAGGTATTAATAATGGTATTACCCCAATTAAAATGTGCCTTCGCAGAATTATTCGAGACAAGAATATCATGCCTTTCGATGGTTGGATTATCCTTCCAATCAGGGTTTCTGACAAGAGTGATGGCAGAATAAAATAGTAGAATAGCAGATACCATTACGAATAATTTAGAATAATTAGTAAGCATGTTACCGACAGTAGTTATTTGATTTTTGATGCCATCGCTCTTCGTAACTTTTATTAATAAATAAGTCAAAGCCATACAGAATGCCAATGAAGGAATATACATGAAACGCTCAGCCATCGGGACAGTAATTAATAATAACAGGTTCGATACCGGTGCTACTGTGATTAAATAAAACAGAATTGCGAAAGATAACACAGTCCTTTTCCTAATATATAATAAGCCATAAACAAGCATTCCTAAATAAATAACGATGCTAAGAATGATAGTCAAGTCAGTGAAGGTATGAAAAGGAATTTGAGCGAAAGAGTAGTCGGAAGTAAGTGGATACGGACAAACCAACAACAAGATATACTTCAATAATATGAAAACAGAGGTCGCCTTTTGGGTGATTACATCGGGGGCATTAAATAATGTTTGCACTAACGGGAACTCAAATACAGAGGACGAAACGGATGCCAACACAAGCGAACGAATCAGGAAAAAGATGGCTGAAACACCTGCAAGCATGAATGCTATTCTCCCGATTTGTTTCTTATTAATAGCCGTAAAAACAAATAGTACGAGAGGGATCAGCAAGAGAAAAGTAATGCCTGATTCCTTCGACATCAAGCAACAAAAATAAGAGATGCAACCTGTTATTAAATCTCTTTTCCTATGTTTTTCTTCGTAATTAAATAGTAGTTTTATGGCAAGAATCCCGAACAAAAGGCAGGCTATTTCATCCAAACTTTTAATACTGTCCACCACCTCGGTATGCACAGGATGAGCCGCAAAGAGCATCGTACAAACAAACGAAAAAAGAAGCCCCATTCCTGCAAGATGTTTCTCCAATAACTTACAAAGCAAGGTAAATAATAACATGCAAGTAAGGGCATATAAAAGGACATTTATCAGATGATACATCATCGGATTATTAGGGAAGAATTGCCATTCGGCAGCGAATAAAAGCATCGAAAAAGGGCGGTATTGCGGGACCATTAAGTTCTGTTCGTAACCGTGCCAGTAATCCGTCGTTAGTATCTCGGGCACAGCTGCCAAGCCTTTCTTGGTAACATTATTTCCTGTGATCACAGTTTCATCATCAAGGGTATAATCGAACGAAATACTCTGGACATAGAGCATAAAAGCGAAGGCGGCAATGATGATTCCCAAAGAAATTTTGAGTTTCCCGAGGGCATTAAAATCAGCAGCGATTGTAGTTGGTTTCGGCTTCGGAATTTTATGATTTTTACTCATGGTATCTCGCGGGATATTTTATTTAGTCGGCAAAAGTAGAAAATGGCAAGGTGTTTTATAAAGCTCAAATCCGTCATTCCCTCACGATTGCTGCCGATATGATAGCGCATAGTGAAAAAAAGAGGGTAATGCGGAAGAAGTCTAATAAATCTGAAATGAAAAAATCGTTATGAATTCATCCTCAAAGGTAGGTTTTCGGGACTTGTACAAGTCTCGTGAAAAGTTAATTAACTTTCCTGAAAAGTTGTACAAGTCTCCAAAACATGAGTCTAATCATCAGATAGACTTCGTCGTCATGAATTCTATGACGGGGAATTTAAGGAAAATTAATTCCAAACGAAAAAGGGGGCTTATATTTCTATAAGCCCCCTTTATTGTTTTGATTACTTGGTCAGATTATTCGATCACCAATTTCAAGGTTGTTCTGTTTCCATTGACTTCG